>CAKSFQ010000008.1 GCA_934454115.1 uncultured Clostridia bacterium | reverse complement strand
TTGTCGGAGCAATCCGACAGGCAGTTCGGGAATGAACATTCCGTGGACGGCTCGCCCCAACCCCATTACATAATGGAAAGGGGGTGTTGCTTATGGGAAAGACTATATTCAGAGCATTGTTTTTTACAATTATCTTTATGATAGTTTTTACTATAAAAGCAAGTTAGTCGCCCACACCGTCAAATGTAGCGACTAACTTTTAGTTCATATTTGGCGAGCCGTTCAAACGGACCGCCTTTTTCTATTATCATTGTACATCTGAAAATCGATTTTGTCAACCGTTTAACAGAAAATTTCATACTTATAAGCAAAAAGCTGTCTTTTATATAAGGGCAGCTTTTTGTTTTGCAAAAATTTAAGGAGGATAGCTATGGAAATATACGGATATGTGAGAGTGTCAAGCACAGACCAAAACGAGGACAGACAGATGCTTGCACTTAAAAAACAAAATATCGCGGATAAAAATATATACATCGACAAACTGTCGGGAAAAGATTTCAATAGACCGGCGTATCAAAAACTGATAAAAAAGCTGAAAAGCGGAGACTTACTCTATATCCTCTCTATCGACCGTTTGGGGCGAAATTATGAGGAAATTCAAAATCAATGGCGCGTGCTGACAAAGGAAATCGGTGCGGATATATGCGTGATTGATATGCCGCTTTTGGATACAAGGCAGGGCAAGGACTTAATGGGCACATTTATTGCGGATTTGGTACTTCAAATACTGTCTTTCGTGGCACAAAGCGAAAGAGAGAATATAAGAAAAAGGCAGCTGCAAGGCATCGCCGCCGCAAAAGCAAAGGGCGTGCGTTTCGGCAGACCGGAGAAAGAAATTCCGTCGGAGTTTATATCGCTCATAAGAAAGTGGGAACAGAAGAAAATCACATTAGCTGAAATCCTTAATAGGTGTCAAATCAGTGAATCGACCTTTTATCGCCGGCTTCGCAAGGTGCGGATAAAAAACAAATGACTGTCATAAGGTACACCTTTTGACAAATCAAAATGTTGAATAAAAAACGGAGGGATCAAGATGAAAGTAAAAAAAATTTTTAGTATGGTAGTAGCATTGGCGATTTTAGTATTAGGAGTGACCAGTTGCATTAAGCAAGCGAATGAAGGTCACAACGGTGCTGAAACGAAAGTTGAAGAAACAGCTGATACAGAAACATCAGAAGAAGAAAATGTTGAAAATGACAATACTGACAATGCGAGCGATGAAGATTGGCGGCAGTTTTTAAAAGAGTACGAGTTATGGATGGAAGATTATATTTCTTTTAGAAAAAAATATGCTGAAAACCCAACAGATGCATCATATATTGCAGATTATGCTAAATTTATGTCTAGGCTATCAGAATGGAGCGAAAAAGCAAAAAATATTGAAAATAGTTTAAAAGATGCTTCCCCTGATGTTTTACGTGAATACTATGAAACCTTGAGTAGAATTATAAAAAAAATAAATACATTGAATGAATAGATAATCGAAAGATGTTAATGCACATACATACAGATAATGAATACAGTATAATTTTGTTATTCAAGATTTCAGATAAACCTGCGCCAGATGGTAACAAACTAATATATGAGCTTAAACAAAGAATTACATCAAGATGAAGTTGGTATAAGAGGAAAGAGGGAATATGAAATGTTTTGTAAAAATTGTGGTAAAGAAGTAAATGATGGTTGTTGCTCAAACTGTGGCACTAAAATCAATGAAAATGATAATTGCAGTAATGAACATAATATTAATTTAAATATTGGCAGACAATACAATCCGTATAAAACAAACACATGTGCAATTTGGAGTTTAGTTTTGGCTTGTACTTCATTTGTTTTTGGATGGTTTATAACTGCTGTTGTAGCAATTATATTAGGAAATACGGCTAAAAATCAAATGCGAGAAAGAAATGAGCAGGGATATGGTCTTGCTTCGGCAGGGGTTGTATTAGGTTGGATTAATATTGGTTTATCAATTTTTGCAATTATGATAATTTTAATAGTTATTGTAGGTGTTTTTTCATGGGTGTAATAATCTAATTTTGTGGAAGGTGTAAAATACAGTAATATTATGGGTAGTCAAGACAAGGGGGTGAAATCTATGGCAAACCTAAACGCCCAAATCGGAAAAATCAATGTGCCGGGTAAACAATGAATAGACAATATTTTGACAGGAAACATCTTATATTACCAGGGCGCAAAAACCCCTGCACATACGAAAACACGCATATCACTTTTTACGGTGATATGCGTGTTTTGTCTTACGGCCTGCCTATGGCAGAATCTTATCATCCGCGCATCACACAGGCCGTTTCATAGCGTTTTATTGCGAAAACTGCATCCTAAAAGCGTGCATTCCTATACAGCGCGGTTAACCTTGCCGGATCTAAGACATCTGGTGCAAGCATACACTTTTTTAGGGGTACCGTCAACAATTGCTCTAACCCGTCTGATGTTGGGCTTCCAAGCCTTGTTGGCCCGTCTGTGAGAGTGAGAAACCTTAATACCAAAGGTAACGCCCTTGCCGCAAACTTCACATTTTGCCATATAGATACACCTCCTTAACAGTGCAAAACTAAACTCAACTCGAACTATTATACCAGAAACCTGCCAGGATTGCAAGTGTTTTTTGAAAAAATAATCGAAAATTTTTCCGGGGCCGGCGCGGTGCGAAAACTTGTGAAAATTTCTGCGGATATCCCTTGCAAAAGACGGGTATTCATAGTATAATGGGGATGATAAAATAGATGGGGTGCAGCGACAGCGCATACATAAAAAGAGGTGTCATACTATGGAAAACTTCAGCGTAGAACTGAATAAAGTTGTAAGTGAGATGAAGCTGGAGAAGCTCTATTACCCGGAACGTGAAATTCTGATCGAAACGGCAGATTTAAACCGTCCCGGTTTGCAGCTTACCGGTTTTTTTGATTATTTTGATCCGATGCGGATTCAGGTTTTTGGTATGGTAGAAAATACCTATCTTGCCACGCTGACCTCCGAGGAGCGGTATCAGTGTTTAAAGCACCTGTTTGAAAAGCATGTCACCGCGGTGGTGCTGACAAGAAACGGCAACGCCTCGCCGGAGATGATGATGCTGGCGCAGGAATTTGATATTCCCGTTTTGCGCTCGCCGCATTCAACCTCTTATTTTACCAGTACGCTTAACGCATACCTAAATGTAGAACTTGCGCCGAGAATCACTCGGCACGGGGTTTTGGTTGAGGTTTACGGCCAGGGCGTTTTGATTATGGGCGACAGCGGCGTGGGAAAGAGTGAGGCCGCTGTGGAGCTGATTAAGCGCGGCCATCGTCTGGTTGCCGATGACGCGGTGGAGATCAAAAAGGTGTCGTCAAAATCCCTGGTGGGTTTTTCGCCGGACATTATACGGCACTTTATCGAGATCCGCGGTATCGGGATTGTTGACGTAAAAAACATCTTTGGTATGGGCGCCGTGAAGGAGTCGGAGAAGATCGATCTGATTATTCATCTGGAGGCCTGGGAGCACGGAAAGCAGTATGACCGCCTGGGATTGGTTGATGAGTACACCAATATCTTGGGGCTTGATATTCCGTCTCTGACGATTCCGGTACGGCCGGGGCGTAATCTTGCCGTGATTTTTGAGGTTGCCGCGATGAACAACCGCCAGAAGAAGCTGGGCTATAACGCCGCGGAGGAATTAAACCGCAGAATTTCGGAGCACGTCGGCGGTGCGTTCGGCGCAAACAGCTGAGAAAAGCCGTGAAAAGCGCACGGTGAACGGAAAGAAAATTCATAGACGAGGAAAGCAAGGAAAAGAGGAAAGCTTACATGAAAATATTGACAGATACGCATACCCACACAAATTGCAGCGATCACGCTTTTAGCACCGTGGCGGAAAATCTGGCGATGGCAAAGCAGCGCGGTCTGGATCTGATTTGTATGACAGACCATGCGCCGGCGATTCCGGATGCGCCGCATATATGGCATTTCAGTACCATGCACGATCTGCCAAAGGAGGTTGACGGCGTGCGGCTGCTTAAGGGAATCGAGGCAAATGTTTTGGATGATGAGGGGCATTTGGATGTTCCAGGGTCCCTGCTGGAGAGGGCGGACATGGTGATTGCGTCCATGCACACGCCGTGCTATCACAGCGCCTCGAAGGAGGCGCATACCGCCGCCTGGATGAACGTGATCCAAAATCCGTATGTTACCATATTGGGGCATACCGGGGATCAGCGGTTCGACTTTGACCACGAGACGGTCATTGCTGCGGCAAAGAAAGCCAATAAATGCATTGAGATTAACAACCATTCCTTTGAGGCGCGCGCGGGCAGCCGTGAGAACTGCCGCGATATTGCGCTGATCTGTAAAAGGCTGGGCACAAAAATCGTTGTCAGCTCGGATGCGCACAATTGTTACCAGGTCGGCATATTCGACCACGCGATCGCCATGCTGGAGGAAATCGATTTTCCGGAGGAATTGATTATGAATGTAGACGGGGCGCGGTTTCTTGCCTTTTTAAAGGAATTTCGCAGTAGGGAGGCGGCCGGATGATTGCAGATACAGTGGTGCGCCTGGTCTCTGAAATTGTTGGCCCCTGCATGGTTAAGATAGGAGAGCCGATGAGCAGGCATACGACCTTTCGAGTAGGCGGTAATGCCGATTTGTGGATTGAGCCGTCGGAGACCGGTGAAATCCGTGCGGTATGCAAGCTGTTGCGGCAGCTTAGGATTCCCTATATGTTTTTAGGGAACGGTTCTAACGTGCTGGTGGGCGACCGCGGAATCCGCGGCGCCGTGATTAGCCTTGGCAATGCCTATGCCGCCTGTACGGCAGAGGGAAACACGATCCGCGCGCAGGCAGGGATTAAACTATCAAGACTTGCAAGCTATGCTCTCGGAAACGCACTGACCGGGCTGGAGTTTGCCGCAGGCATACCGGGGACGCTGGGCGGCGCCTTATATATGAATGCCGGCGCCTACGACGGAGAGATGAAACAAATTGTAAGCAGCGTGCAGTACCTGGACGGGAAGAACACGGTGCAGACGCTTGAAGCCAAGGATTTGGAATTTGGTTATCGGCAGAGTGTTTTTATGCACCACCCGGATTGGGTGATTTTAGGGGCGACCATGTCGCTCTGTGAGGGAGACGCAGCGCAAATCCGCGCGAAGATGGACGATCTGGCAAAACGGCGGAAGGAAAAGCAGCCGCTGCAGTATCCGAGCGCAGGGAGCACCTTCCGCCGCCCGGAGGGATATTTTGCCGGCAAGCTGATTCAGGACGCAGGGCTGATGGGACTGCGTATCGGCGGCGCGTCCGTTTCGACCAAGCACGCCGGGTTTATTGTGAACGACCAAAACGCGACTGCGGCGGAAATCCGCGCGCTGATTGAGATGGTACAAAATAAGGTGGAAGAAAAATTCGGGGTACGGCTTATGCCGGAGGTTCGGTTTTTCGGGGAATTTTAAATGGGAAGTGCCGGGTATCTTTTCGTTACCAAAGAGGTGGAATTACGATGAAATTTATTATCATTACCGGGATGAGCGGCGCCGGAAAATCTCAGGTGGTAAAGGCACTGGAGGATTTGGGCTGCTACTGTGTGGATAATATGCCGCCGGAGCTGATCCCCAAATTTGCCGAGATTTATCATCGGTCGGCCAAGCCGCAGGATATGGCGGCCTTGGTTTGCGATATCCGGGGCGGCGATTTGTTCCGGGAACTGGACGCAAATTTAGACCAGCTCTCAGAGCTTGGCTATGATTATGAGATTTTATTTTTGGAGGCGAGCGAGGAAGTCCTCTTAAAACGCTATAAAGAGACAAGACGGGAGCATCCGCTCTCCATCGGCGGCCGTATTATGGACGGGGTTCGCCGCGAACGGACGCTTTTAAATGACATTCGCAAGCGGGCAACACATATTGTGGACACCTCCGGAATGTCCACGGCACAGCTGAAGGCGCACATTGCCTCGATTTACGGCGGCGCAAGGGATTTTTCCATGACCATTCACGTGGTATCCTTCGGGTTTAAGTATGGGATCCCCTTGGATGCGGATCTGGTTTTTGACGTACGCTTTTTGCCAAATCCCTTTTATATCCCCGAGCTTCGGGAGCATACGGGGCTGGAAACCTGTGTGCGCGACTACGTGATGGACTATGCGCAAAGCCGGGAGTTTGTCAAAAAGCTGGTCGATATGATGGAATATTTGATTCCGCATTATGAAAAAGAAGGAAAAGCGCAGTTGGTGATCGGGATCGGCTGTACCGGCGGGCACCACCGCAGCGTGACCATTGCCGAAGAGCTTCATAAACAGCTTTTGCGCAGCGGACACCATGTTTTGGCGTCGCATCGGGATATTCAAAAGGGAATCTGACGGAGATAAAAAGGGTGAATATGATGAAGGAAACCAACAGATCCGATCATCCGAACATTGTTGCCATCGGCGGCGGAACCGGGCTTTCAACCATGCTGCGCGGTCTGAAAAGCTACACGGATCATATTACGGCGGTCGTCAGCGTGGCCGATGACGGCGGCGGCAGCGGTATGCTGCGCCGGGATTTACATATGCTGCCGCCGGGCGATATCCGAAACTGTATTTTAGCCTTGGCAAAGACCGAGCCGGTGATGGAACGCTTGCTGCAATGCCGGTTCCGTCAGGGATCGCTGCGCGGCCAGAACTTCGGCAACCTGTTTTTGGCCGCTATGAACGAGATTTATGACGGCGATTTTGTCAAGGCGGTGCAAAACGTGAATGAGGTTTTAAGAGTGCAGGGCGAAGTGCTGCCGGTGACGGCGACCGATGTCGAGTTGGCGGCAGAACTGGACGGCGGCGAACAGGTGATTGGTGAATCGACCATTGGACACAGTGCAAGCAATGAAAACCGAATCAAACGAATCTGGCTGCAGCACAAAAATCCGATGCATCAGGAGCCGATTACCATGATTCCGGAGGTCGCGGAGGCGATTGCCAAGGCGGATCTTATTACTTTAGGCCCCGGCAGCCTTTATACCAGCATACTGCCGAATCTGGTGGTTCCGGGCGTGGCCTTAGCAATCCGGGATTCGCACGCGCCGGTTTTATACATTAACAATATCATGACGCAGCCCGGTGAGACGGACGGTTATACCGCCTTTGACCATGTACAGGCGATTTTAGATCATACCGGCGCAGATTTTTTGGACTATTGTATTGTCAATCAGCAGCCGATCAACACGCCGCTGCTTTCTAAATACATGGAGCAGGACGCCGAGACGGTTGTTCTGGATGAGGAACGCTTTGCAAAAACCAAAATCAAGTGGATCAAGCGGGATTTGGTGGGCATTTACCAAAATCGTTATATTCGGCATGATGTGGAGGTGCTGGCCGATACGATCTTTGACGTTCTTCGTTATGTGCGTCTGTACGATCGGGAGCTTGTCAGTGAGGAGGGCGTTCGTCTGTACCGCCCCGCCCGAAGAAGAAATCAGGAGAACAGGAAATGAGGGATTGCGATGAAATCATTTTCTCAGTTAACCAAGGAAGAGCTTTTTAAACAGGAGAATCAGCATCGCTGCTGCGACCGAGCCGAACTTGCCGGAATGTTATTGTTCGGTGCGGCGCTCTCGGAGCATGCGGTGCGCTTTGTGACAGAAAATCAGGATGTTTTGGGCAGCTTTGCCAATCTTTGCCGCACCATGGGAATGGAGGCAAAGGCAGCGCAAAACAGTGAAAACAGTGCGCGTTACATTGCGGAAATCAGCGATGCCACGGCGATCTTGCAGCTGCTTTATGATTTACATCTCACCGATCCGTCCAATGGAATGATAAGATATCGTATCGCAAAGGAACTTATAGAAAACGATTGCTGCCGCCGCGCGTTTTGTAAGGGCGCTTTTTTGGGCGGCGGTACGGTGGTTGACCCCAAAAAGAATTATAATATGGAATTTGTCACGCCCTACCTTGGACTCGGACGGGACATGAAGCAGCTGCTGGATGATATCGGATTTTCGTTTAAGATGGCGGGACGGCAGTCAAAATATGTGTTGTATTTAAAAAACAGTGAAAGCATTTCGGATTTTTTAAGCTATATCGGCGCGTTTAAGGCGCAGATGGAGCTTTTAAATATTAAGATTGAAAAGGAGATCCGCAACGATTTTAATCGAACGGCAAACAGCGAGACGGCCAACCTGGAAAAAACCATCAACGCGTCTGTCCGTCAGGTGCGTGCCATTAAGGAGATTCAAAAAACCACCGGCTTAGATCATCTCCCGGAGGATCTCAGAGAGATTGCAAGACTGCGGCTGGAACATAAGGAGATGAGCCTGAGCGAGCTGGGCGCGCTGATGAATCCGCCGCTGACGAAGTCGGGCGTGAATCATCGGCTGAAGAAACTGATGCAGCTGTAAAAAATCCGGAAAGGGGATGATGACTTGGCTTTTGCACATTTGCACACCCATACGGCGTATAGCCTGCTTGACGGCGAGGGAACCATCAGGAAGCTGGTTGACCGCGCAAAGGCGCTGGGGCAGACCGCGATTGCCATCACCGACCACGGGAATATGTACGGCGTCATTGACTTTTATGAATATGCCAAATCCCAGGGGATTCATCCGATTCTGGGCTGTGAGGTCTATGTGGCCGCAAGGAGTCGTCACGACAAGGTGCACGAGTATGACGCGCAGAGCTATCATTTGATTCTGCTTGCCGAGAATGACGAGGGCTACCACAACCTGATGAAGCTGGTGTCGCTCGGCTTTATTGAAGGATTTTATTATAAACCCCGGATTGATATGGAGCTTTTGCGCCGTTACAGCGGCGGACTGATTGCGCTCAGCGCCTGTATGGCAGGGGTTTTGTCGCGCAACATCTTAAACGATAACTATGCGGAGGCAAAACGTCGGGCAGAAGAATTTTTAACCATCTTTGACCGGGATCATTTTTATATTGAATTACAGGATCACGGCATCTTAGAGCAGCAAAAGATTAACCGCGGCTTAATTACGCTTTCTAAGGAGCTTTCGATCCCCTTGGTTGCGACCAACGATATCCATTATGTCCGCCGCGAGGACGCAGTGTATCAGGATGTCTTAATGTGTATCCAGATGGGGAAAACCGTGTCCGACACCGACCGTATGAAGATGGCGACCGACCAGCTTTATCTGAAATCGGAGGACGAAATGCTTTCGCTGTTTCCACAGTTTCCGGAGGCGATTGCCAATACGCAGAAAATTGCGGATCGCTGCCGGGTGGACATTACGTTCGGCAAGCTGCATCTTCCCAAATTTGATGTGCCGGACGGTATAACCGCGGCGGCGTATCTGCGGCATCTGACCGCTGCCGGCATGGAAGAGCGTTATCCGAACGATGACGGGTCGGTACAAAAAAGACTGGATTATGAGCTTGGCATTATTGAGCAGATGGGGTATGTGGACTACTTTTTAATCGTCTGGGATTTTATCCGTTACGCACGTGAAAACGGCATCATGGTCGGCCCCGGCCGCGGTAGCGCAGCCGGAAGTGTGGTTTCTTACTGTCTGCACATTACCAATGTAGACCCGATCCGCTACGGCCTGATTTTTGAGCGGTTTTTAAATCCGGAGCGTGTCAGCATGCCGGATATTGATATAGACTTTTGTTATGAACGCCGCGGCGAGGTGATTGACTATGTCAACCGCAAGTACGGCGCCGAGCAGGTGTGTCAGATTGTCACCTTTGGTACCATGGCGGCACGGCTTGCGGTACGGGACGTCGGACGGGTGCTGGATATCCCGTATGGCGTTGTGGATCAGGTGGCAAAGCAGATTCCGATGGAACTGAAAATGACCATCGAGAAGGCGCTGGTTGTCAACGAAAAACTGACCGAAATGTATCAGAGCGACCAGGAAATCAAGCGCCTGATCGATACGGCAAAGGAACTGGAGGGGCTGCCGCGGCATACCTCAACCCACGCGGCCGGCGTTGTCATTACCGAAAAGCCGGTGCTAAACTATGTACCGCTGCAAAAAAACGACGATGTCATCACCACCCAGTTTACCATGACGACCATCGAACGGCTGGGTCTTTTAAAGATGGACTTTCTGGGGCTGCGCACCCTGACCGTGATCCGGGATACGCTGGCGCATATCAAGGCGCAGACCGGCGAGGAAATCGATATTCAAAACCCGGACTTTTGCGATCCGAAAACCTACGCGATGATTTCGGCCGGCGAGACGGACGGCGTTTTTCAGTTAGAAAGCGGCGGCATGAAGCAGTTTATGAAAGAGCTTCAGCCGGAAAATCTGGAGGATATTATCGCCGGGATATCGCTGTATCGGCCGGGTCCGATGGATTCGATTCCCACCTATGTGGCAAATAAGAAAAATGCGGCGAACATTCGTTATCTGCATCCCATGCTGGAGCATATTTTAAATGTGACTTACGGCTGCATTGTCTATCAGGAGCAGGTTATGCAGATCGTGCGTGAGCTGGGCGGATATTCGCTGGGGCGTGCGGATCTGGTGCGCCGCGCCATGTCAAAAAAGAAAGCTGATGTCATGGAAAAGGAGCGGCATAACTTTATCTACGGCACTGAAGAGGACGGACAGGTTGTAGACGGTGCGGTGCGCCGCGGCGTGGACGAATCGGTCGCAGCGGCCATCTTTGACGAGATGATGGATTTTGCATCCTACGCGTTTAACAAGTCCCACGCGGCGGCATACGCCGTGGTGGCGTATCAGACAGCATGGCTGAAATGCCACTATCCCGTTGCGTTTTTTGCGGCGCTCTTGACCTCATTGATGGAGCATACCGAGAAGGTGACACAGTATATCGAAATGCTAAAAGGCAAGGGAATCCGCGTTCTTCCGCCGGATATTAACCGCAGCGTGCGGCAGTTTTCGGTCGAGGACGGAAAAATCCGTTTCGGCATGGCGGCGGTTAAGAACGTCGGCGGCGCCGTGGTGGATGAGATCGTGGCGGAACGCACTGCCGGCGGCGCATTCACCGGTTTTCGGGATTTTTGCGTTCGTATGGCCGGGAGAAAACTCAATAAGCGCGTGCTGGAAAACCTGATTCGCAGCGGTGCGTTTGATTGCCTGGGGCTAAAGCGCGCGGTGCTGCTGCGCGTGTATGAACGCGTTTTGGATGACGCGGTGCATCAGCAAAAGATGGTGATGCCGGGGCAGATTGACATGTTTTCGATGATGGATCAGCCCGTTTTGGCGGTGGATGATTTTGAGGATGTGCCGGAGTTTGAAGAAAGAGAAATCCTGGCAATGGAAAAGGATAGCATTGGGGTCTATGTTTCCGGGCATCCCCTAGACGGCTGCCGCGAGCAGGTTGCTCGGTGTGCCGGGGCGCAGATCCGCGATATCGCAGAAAATGAAAACGGCCGCTTTTTGGGCGGCATGAAGGTAAAGCTCGCCGGCATCATTACCCGTGCACGCAATCAGCTCACCAAAAAAGGGGAGATGATGCGCTATGTCGTGCTGGAGGATTTGAGCGGCTCGATGGAGATTTTGGTTTTTCCCAGCCTCCTTCGCAAATACGATCCGCTTTTGCAGCCGGATCGGATCGTTTTGGCTGAGGGAAACCTGGATATCGGCGACGATGCGCCACCCAAGCTGCGCTTAGAGCAGGTCTGTCTGCTTGAGGACGCGGCAAAGGAGACGAACGGAACAAAAAAGCTGTATCTAAAATTGGAAGAAAATACGCCGCAGCAGATGACAAGTATTAAAGAGGTTCTGCGCGGATTCCACGGGGATATCCCGGTGTATCTCTATGATGCCGCCAAAAAGGAAACCATGGCGGCGCCAAAGAGCCTTTGGATATCCGAAAATGAAACACTGTTTTTAAAGCTGCGCGCCTTGCTTGGCGAGGAAAATGTCAAAATGATTGAGAAAAGGCAATGAAATTTTTCGCCGATTTTATGTCGCTTTTGGTGATCGGGAGTTTGACATCGCAGCGGAGGAATGAGTATGAAAGAAAAATTGCTGGAGATACTGGAATCAAAGAGGGGCGAATACCTCTCCGGCGAGGAGCTTGCAAAACGGCTTCAAATTTCGCGTGCCGGAATCTGGAAACAGATTCAGTCGCTTCGGGAGGACGGATACCAAATTCTGGCGGTCAGAAACCGCGGCTATTGTTTAGAAAACGATAACAACCGGCTGTCCCTGGCCGGGATGCTGCCCTATTTAAAGGATCCGCAGCGAAAAGACCGCATCACGGTGCATGCGACTGTGGATTCGACCAATCATGTATTAAAGCGGATGGCGCTGGACGGCGCAAAGGATCAGACGGTGGTGATTGCCGATGCGCAGACGGCCGGCCGCGGTCGGCTGGGCAGAAGCTTTTATTCGCCGCCCGGCGGCGGTATCTATTTTAGTCTGCTGCTGCGCCCGACGATGCCGACCGATCGGGTTGTGGCAATCACGGCGGCCGCGTCGGTTGCCGCCGCGCGTGCGGTTTTTGCGGTGACGGGACGGTACCCCGATATTAAATGGGTCAATGATCTGTACCTGGACGGCAAGAAAATCTGCGGCATCTTAACCGAGGCAATCAGCAACTTTGAGACGGGTACGGTGGACGCGATCGTGGTGGGAATCGGCATCAATTGCCACACGGCGTTCCCGGAGGAGCTTAAAGAAATCGCCGGGAATCTGGACAGTGGACACGCGCTGCCGAATCTGCGCAACCACCTGGCAGCGGAACTTGTCAATCAAACCGCGGATTTGGAGCAGCTGCTGCAAGACCGCAGCTATCTGCCGGAATACCGCGCACATTCGATGGTGCTCTCAAAGCCCGTAACGATCCCCCAGGAGCCGGGAAGCCGTTATATCGCAGAGCAGATCGGCGAGAACGGCGAACTGATTTTGCGCAGCGCATCGGGCGAGGAGCGTGTTTTGCGCAGCGGCGAAATCAGTCTCAGACTGATTGAGAATTTTGAGGTTGACAAACCCGAACAGCCGTGATACCATGAAAGAAAGAGACGTATGAAAGGAGCGATATGTTATGATCGTACCATGGATTAAGGACAGGACGCGGATGTGCCCCTGTCAAAAAAACAGAGAATCCGCAGCAGTGTGGAAGATATTTAGCCTGATTGGCATGGTGTTCTCGGTCGCTTTTGCGATCCTTGCGCTGATATTAAAGAGAAAGAACGATGTCTATATGAAGGCGCTGATTGATTTGAGCGATCAGCTCCCGGAGGAGGACGATGCCGACAGCTGCGAAGAGGACGATGCCGACAGCCGCAGCGAGTGGCAAAGCGCGCATGCGCCTGCCAATCAGAGGACAGTGGAGGAAAGACTGTCCGAGCAGCGTCTGCATGAGGAGTAGCGCAGGCATCGTTTGACAGAGAAAGAGGGGAACCTTGATGAAAGAGAAACAAAGCGTATGGCTTGCGTGCAAGCATTGCGGTGCAATCAGCCGGGAGGAGAGAACGCATTGTGCCCTTTGCGGTGCGGCGCTGCGGCAGGATATGCTGCTGCCGATGCCCCGGCCGCTGACAGACTGTGAGGCGAAGCGAATCCAAAACAGATCTCCGTTGAGGGACGCCGATACATCGCCGAACATGCCGCGGCATTGTCATAGCGGCGCAGGATATAGCAAAAAAACGTCCTCCGTAAAGGCGCTGCTGGCGCTCTTTTTCGGGATCGCGGCTGTGCTTGCCACAGCGTTTTCGGCATCGGTAATCAGCTTGCCGTGCGGCGTGGTCGCCTTGGTTCTGGGGATCGTTGCACTTTCTAAAAAAGAGGGAGCAGGGCTTGCCGCTGCCGTTGGAATCGGCCTTGGCGCGTATGTCCTTTTGGTCAGCGGCTTTTGGACATTTTACTCTCTTTTCTATCTGTTTTAGGGATATAACATGATTTAAAAACAGTAAGGACTTTTGCAAAATGATTTTATTTTGCAAAAGTTCTTTTTTTTTGTAAAAAAGGGTTGACAAACACGAGTGAAGATGATAACATATGAGTAAATATTCATATGAGAGGATGTTTTGTATGAGAGAAAGCAACGAAAATCAAAGCGGTATGTTTTTGACGCTATGTGACGATACTGTTGAAAGGGTTTATGAACAGATGCCGCCGGATGAGATTTTGTATGACCTGGCGGAATTGTATAAGGTGTTCGGGGATTCCACCCGGATTAAGATTTTATATGTTTTGATGGAGACTGAGCTTTGTGTCGGCGATCTGGCGCAGCTGCTCGGCGTCAGCCAAAATGCAGTATCGCACCAGCTGAGAGTGCTGAAAAACAATAAGCTGGTAAAATTCCGCCGCGAGGGGAAAATTATTTATTATTCGCTGTCTGATGACCATGTGAGACGGATTATCAGTCAGGGTATGGATCATGTCAAGGAATAGGGTTTTAAAATAGAATGCAGAAAGGATGATTGGTTATGAAGAAGGTATTTCATCTGGAGGATTTGGACTGTGCAAACTGCGCGATGAAAATGGAGGACGCGATCCGAAAAATTGACGGCGTTGAAGAGGTCAGCATCAGCTTTATGCAGCAAAAGATGACGCTGAGCGCCGAGGATCGAGCCTTTGATGATATTTTAAAAAAAGCGGTAAAGGCTTGCCGGAAGATTGAGCCGGACTGCCGCATTTTGGTTTAACTCAAACCCGGTATTGATTTTAAGGGCTAAAAGGAGAGGATCAAAATGAGCAGAAAACTGAAAAAAAGGCTGATTCGGATTGCGGTCAGCGCGGTATTGTTTGGAATCGCCGCCCTGCTGCCGCTAAACGGAGTCTGGCGGCTTGGGGCTTTTCTTGCCGTCTATGCCCTGATCGGATGGGATATTTTGTGGAAGGCCGTCTGCGGTCTGATCCACGGCCAGGCGCTGGATGAAAACTTTTTGATGGCGCTGGCAACGGTCGGCGCGTTTGCGACCGGGGAATACCCGGAGGGCGTTCTGGTTATGCTTTTATACCAGATCGGCGAATGGTTCCAAAGCTATGCAGTCGGCAAATCCAGAAAGTCGATTTCGGCGCTGATGGATATTCGGCCGGACAGCGCCAGGGTAGAGCGCGGCGGCGCGTGGACAGAGGTCATGCCGGAGGAAGTAAACGTCGGCGAGCGCATTCTGATTCAACCCGGCGAACGGGTTCCGCTGGACGGCGTGGTGACCGAGGGATCCTCTGCCTTAGATACGGTTGCGCTGACCGGCGAATCCATACCGCGCGATGTGGAGGTCGGTGACGAGGTCATCAGCGGTTGTGTGAACCAAAGCGGCGTGATTTATGTCGAGGTGACAAAGCCGTATGCCGAGTCCACGGTGTCCAGAATTTTAGACCTGGTAGAAAACGCCGGAAGCCGCAAGGCCAAGGCAGAAAACTTTATCACCAAGTTTGCAAGATACTATACGCCGATCGTGGTCGGCGCAGCGGTATTGCTCGCCCTGGTTCCCGGCCTGTATACGCATGAATGGAGCCGGTGGGTTTATCGCGCCATGGTATTTTTGGTGATCTCCTGCCCTTGTGCGCTGGTGATTTCAGTGCCGCTCAGCTTTTTCGGCGGCATCGGCGGCGCATCCAAACACGGTATTTTGATTAAGGGCAGCAACTATATGGAAGTGCTGGCAAAAATCCATACGATTGTCTTTGATAAAACGGGGACGCTGACGAAGGGCGTGTTTCGGGTCAAGGCAGTGCATCCGAATCATTGCGACAAGGCGCAGCTGCTGGAATATGCCGCCCTTGCCGAGTCGTTTTCGACCCATCCGATTTCGCGGTCGCTCTGCGAGGCCTACGGCAAAACGCCGGAAAAATCCAGAGTGGCCGGTGTTGAGGAATATTCCGGGCGCGGCATCGAGGCCACCATTGACGGCAAAAAAATTGCCGTCGGCAACGATAAGCTGATGGCACAGGTGGGCGCTGCGGCACATACCTGTCACCTGACGGGAACCGTGGTGCATGTTGCGATTGACGGAACCTATGCCGGACATATCGTGATTTCGGACGAAATCAAGCCGGAGGCGGCAGCGTCAATGCAGGAACTTAAGGCGGTCGGCGTGCAGAAAACCGTGATGCTGACCGGGGATCGCCGGGAGGTCGGCGAGCAGGTGGCAAAGGAATTGAGCATTGACCTTGTTTATACCGAGCTGCTGCCAAAAGATAAGGTAGAGAAGGTAGAAATGCTGCTGGGTCAGATGGAGCCGGAACAAAAGCTTGCCTTTGTGGGAGACGGTATCAATGACGCGCCGGTGCTGTCGCGTGCCGATCTTGGGATTGCCATGGGCGCGATGGGATCGGACGCCGCGATTGAGGCAGCGGATGTGGTGCTGATGGATGATAACACCCTGCGGATTGCCGAGGCGGTGAAGATTGCACACAAGACGCTGAAGATTGTGAAACAGAACATTGTTTTTGTATTGCTGATAAAGCTGATCTTCCTAGTGATGGGGGCGTTTGGCGTTGCCAACATGTGGGAGGCGGTCTTTGCAGACGTCGGCGTTTCCATCATCGCGATTTTAAACGCGATGCGGACATTGCGGTCGTCTGAAAAATAGAATGAAAGGGGATAGACGATTCTATCCCCTGAGCGTGTCGATAAACCCTATTTCGCGAAAAATTTCATTTTGATCTAATCGCCGTCCCCTGCTTAGCCATGCCGTCTCGGCTCTCGCCTCGGTCAGCGATGGACGACTGCCACCGGCAGTCATCGCCACGGCGGCGCGGCAATGAAATTTTTCGCCGATTTCACGCCGTTTTCGGCAAGATATTGCGACATTGCCGTACGGGCGCGGCGGAAAACATAGGGTATCCCAAAAATCTTACTTGATTTTTGGGAAAAAGGAGCAGCGCCGAAGCCTAGGCGATGGTTTGACGGTTTTTGCCAAATCGAGCCACTGCGCAGGCAGATGTGACGCGGGCGAAGGGCAATTGATTCAAAGCAATATCTTGCTGAAAATCGACTTTGGGGGCAGTCTGAGGGGATAGATTATTCTATCCCTTTTTCGTCGTCCAATTTAAAGTCTACATTCATCAGCCGGCTCATTGGGACTCGCAGCGCCGCCGCGATACGAAACAGCACGTTGACGGACGGCGCAATCACGTAATTTGGATTTTCAAGTTTTGCGACATGCCCCGGCGAAATCCGGCTGCGTGCGGCAAGCTCTTTTTGTGTAAAGCCTTGCAGGGTTCGATAGTATCGGATATTGAGACCGAGTTTTAAAAGAAAATCGGTATGTTTTTTTCTTTCTTTTCGCATTCTGACACACTCCTTTATGTAACCTTTTTAATACAAAAGTGATACCATAATGATACCACATTTCCCATTTATTTTAGCACGATGTTATAATTTAGTCAAGAGTAAATTTAAAGTTAGTTCGCGGAAAAAACCCGTTTTCTGCAAGATATTGTTTTGAATAAATAGCCCTTCGCCCATAAATCCGCCGCCGCGCCCGTTGCGGCAATGTGACAATATCTTGCCGAAAACGCCGTTGCTTCGTGAAAAATTTCATTTCGTTGCCGCCGCGGTGGGCAAAGGCGGAACAGGGGACGGCGATTAGATTAAAATGAAATTTTTCACGGAGATGGGTCTGTCGATATACTAACAATATCTTGCGAGGTGGTTCATGTGGACGATCTGTTGACGTATTGCACGTTGCGTGTTAACAAAAGAATTATGGAAAAGCTCTCGTACATTGCAAGGTATGAGGGCAGGAGCAGAAATAAAGAAATTGAATATTTAATCCGCAAACAAATTGCAGAATTTGAGGCGGAGCATGGAGAAATCCCCATGGATGAGGCGTAAAAATTTCTTCTTAAATCTGTGACAGTTTTGGCGCAATACCGCCTTTGACACCTGCTTTGATGGCAGGTGTTATTTTTTTTGGTTTAGAATGAGAAAAAATTGGCATACTAGCAGATAGAACATCAAAAGGAGCGGTTTTTATGAAACATTACACCATTTTACTGCGTTCTGCCAAAGAAGCGGCCGCGCTGGTGGATTTGGTCTCGCTCTGTCCGGGGACGGCGGAGCTATGTATCGGCGAAAACTGCATGGACGCCAAGTCCTTTATGGGTGTGCTGGGCGTTGCCATGGGCAAAAAAGCGGTATTAAAGATTCCGGGCGAGGGCGGTGCGCTGCTGGACGACTGGCTGGCGAAAAACAAGGCCGGCGCTGCGGTAACATCAGGTTAGACGTACGGGAGCAACCAAAATTTCGATTCCGGGAGACGGATTTTGCTTTCGGACAGACAAACGGAGGGAACAGCATGAAAAAGAAAAAAACGCGCTATCTGCGCGATCTGCTCTGCCTGTGTCTTGGGCTCAGCATAAGCCTTGGCCTTGGCGGCTGCAAATCGGTGGACTCCGGCAGGCGCATCGTCCGCATTGCGCACGGGCAGGGAGAGACTCATCCGGAGCACATCGGACTTTTGGCGTTGGAACAATACATCGAGGAGCGGCTCGGCGACCGCTTTGATATTCAGATTTTTCCCAATGAGATTTTGGGGGCGACCCAAAAGGCGATTGAGCTGACCCAAACCGGCGCCATTGACTTTGTGGTGTCCGGCACGGTGAACCTGGAGACCTTTGCGCGTGTTTATGAGGTCTTTTCGATGCCCTATCTGTTTTCCTCCGAGGAGGCGTACTATGCCGCGATGGAGGACAGCGACTTTATGAATCCGGTTTACGAATCCACGGACGAGGCCGGGTTTCGGGTGATGACCTGGTACAGTGCAGGGACGCGGAATTTTTATGCCAAAAAGCCGATCCAAACGCCGGAGGATTTAAAAGGAATGAAAATCCGGGTGCAGCAGTCGCCGGCCAGCGTGGCGATGGTACAGGCTTTTGGCGCGGCCGCCGCACCTATGAGCTTTGGCGAGGTTTACACGGCGATTCAGCAAGGGGTGATTGACGGTGCGGAGAATAACGAGCTTGCACTGACCCAGAACAAGCACGGTGAGGTCGCCAAATACTTTACCGAAAACAAGCACCAGATGGTGCCGGACATGCTGGTCGGCAATCTCCGGTTTTTAAAGGAACTGTCGGACGAGGAACTGCAAATTTTTAAAGAGGCGGCGGCACTCTCGACCGAAGTGGAACTTTCTGAGTGGAATAAGCAGGTGGAGGCAGCACGAAAGACGGCAAAAGAAGAGATGGGCGTCTCCTTTTTATCCGTCAACATCCCGGACTTTCAGGAAAAGGTTTTGCCGCTGCACCGGTCCATGATGGAGAAAAACCCGGCGATTATCCCGATATACCGGCATTTTCAGGAAATTGACCGATCAGAGAGAGGGGAGGTGACCGCGCCGTGAACGGAGCGGAAAAACTGAGAAAAATTATGGACACGGTGCTCGGCATACTTTGCGTTTTGCTTTTTTCGCTGATGATTCTGGTCGGAACCTATCAGATTGCGGCACGGTACTTTTTTAACCGTCCCAGCACGGTGTCCGAGGAACTTCTGACATACAGCTTTACCTGGCTGGCGTTGCTGGCAGCGGCCTATGTGTTTGGAAAGCGCGAGCATATGCGGATGGGATTTATCGTTGATCGGCTGAGCGCAAAAAAACGGTTTTTCTTTGACCTTTTGCGTGAGATTTTGGTTTTTCTGTTTTCCTTGGTGGTCATGATCGTTGGCGGTATCGCGATTATGCGGCTTACCATGACGCAGGTGACGGCATCGCTGGGGATTCCGATGGGGGTTGTCTATGCGGCCGTTCCGCTGTCCGGCGTGCTGAGCCTTATTTACAGTATTTTAAATATCATTAGGTGCACGGGAGACAAACACAATATGGTTTAAGCAGGCAAATTTGTGAAAATACTGCGTAAAAATACTCGGCAAGCCTCGCCCTGCGAAGAAAATAAAGGAGTTCGATCATGGAAATTGCTTTGCTATGCAGCCTTATTATTTTTATTTTGTTATTTGCCCTGCTTTTGTGCGGTGTACCCATTTCCATCGCGCTGGGGTTTTCCTCGATCTGTGCTATTTTGCCGGTGCTGCGTGCAGACATCGCCGTTGTGACCGGTGCGCAGCGGATTTTTTCCGGGATTTCGGTTTTTGCCCTGCTTGCGATTCCCTTTTTTATCCTGGCCGGCAATATCATGAACCGCGGCGGTATCGCCATTCGTCTCATCAATCTGGCAAAGCTGATGACCGGCAAGACGCCCGGCGCATTGGCGCAGACCAATGTGGTGGCGAATATGCTGTTCGGCGCGATTTCCGGTTCCGGGACGGCGGCCGCTTCCGCCATGGGGTCGATGATCAGCCCGATCGAACGGGAGGAGGGCTATGACCCGGATTTTTCGGCAGCGGTCAATATCGCAACGGCGCCGACCGGGCTTTTGATACCGCCCAGCAACGTGATGATTACCTATTCGTTAGTCAGCGGCGGAACCTCGGTCGCCGCCCTGTTTATGGCCGGGTACATTCCGGGTATCTTATGGGGCTTGTTTTGTATGGCAGTCATCTACCTGATGGCAAAACGCGGCGGCTATGTCACCAAGACCGCCTACACCGCGCGTGAGGCCGGAAGGGTTCTGCTTCAGGCGCTGCCGAGCCTTTTGCTGATTGTCATTGTCATCGGCGGCATCGTAAAGGGGATCTTTACGGCGACCGAGGGGTCTGTGGTGGCGGTGGTTTACAGCCTGGTACTGTCGCTGTTTTGCTACCGCTCGATCTCATGGCGCGATCTGCCAAAGATTTTCCGCGAGAGCGCGGAGATGACTGGGATCATCATTTTTCTGATCGGCGTATCCAGCATCATGTCCTGGGTGATGGCGTTTACCGGGATCCCGTCAGCCATTTCCGGCGCTTTGCTGGGGCTGACGAAAAATCGGTATCTCATCTTTTTGATGATTAACCTGATTCTTTTGATTGTGGGGACGTTTATGGATATGACGCCGGCGTGCCTGATTTTTACGCCGATTTTTCTGCCGGTTTGTACGGCGCTGGGGATGCACCCGGTGCATTTTGGGATTATGCTGATTTTTAACCTTTGTATCGGCAGCATTACGCCGCCGGTAGGAACGACGTTGTTTGTCGGCGTCCGTGTGGGCGGCGTCACAATCGAATCCGTCATGCGGCGGCTGGTTGTTTTTTTCGGCGTGATTTTTCTGGCGCTGCTTTTGGTGACCTACATTCCGCCGCTTTCTCTCTGGCTGCCGGGACTGCTTGGGTATATCAAATAAAAAGACTGATATAACAAAAAGGAGGATGGTTATGTATTATTCCAGCGGAAATTATGAGGCGTTTGCAACGCCAAAAAAACCCAAAAACGCGGATCAGATGTCTGCCTATATTGTGGGCAGCGGCCTTGCGGCGCTGACCGCGGCCTGCTATCTCGTCCGCGACGGGCAGATGGACGGAAAATCCGTGCATATTTTAGAAAAAGGCGAGTTGCCCGGCGGTGCGTGCGACGGGTATCGGTTTGAAAACATCGGCTATGTCATGCGCGGCGGACGGGAGATGGACAATCATTTTGAGGTGATGTGGGATTTATTCCGTTCGATTCCGTCCATCGAGACGGAGGGCGTCAGCGTATTGGACGAATATTATTGGCTCAACAAGGAAGATCCGAATTATTCGCTCTGCCGCGCGACCGTCGACTGCGGTCAGGACGCGCATACGGATGGAAAATTCGGATTGTCCGACCGCGGCGCAATGGAGATCATGAAGTTATTCTTTACGCCGGATGAGGCGCTGGCGGATCTGCGGATTACTGATGTTTTTGATGATGCGGTGCTGGATTCCAACTTCTGGCTTTACTGGCGTACCATGTTTGCCTTTGAAAACTGGCACAGTGCGCTGGAGATGAAGCTGTATATCCGCCGTTTTATTCACCATATCGGGGGACTTCCCGATTTTAAGGCGCTGCGCTTTACCAGGTACAATCAGTACGAATCCATGATTTTGCCGATGGTGCGGTATTTAGAGGGATTCGGCGTTCAGTTTCATTACGGGGTGCAGGTGGTTAATGTGCGGTTCTCGTGTGATGCGGAAAAGAAGGTTGCCGCTGCGATTGACGTGAAAAGGGACGGCAAGGAGGACATCATCACCCTGACGGAAAAGGATTTGGTGTTGATCACCAACGGCGGCTGCGTGGAAAATTCCTCGATCGGGGATCAGAATACCCCGGCGGTGTTTGATACAGAGATCAGACCGGGCGGCGGCTGGGACATGTGGCGCAAGATTGCGGCGCAGGATCCGGCGTTCGGACATCCGGACAAGTTTTGCTATGACCCGGAGCAGAGCAACTGGATGAGCGCCACCGTAGAAACATTGGATGAAAAGATCATTCCCTATATCAAAAAGATCTGCAAACGCGATCCGTTTACCGGCGGCGTAGTGACCGGCGGCATCGTGACGGCAAAGGATTCGTCCTGGCTGCTTAGCTGGACGATAAACCGCCAGCCGCAGTTTAGAGGACAGCCGAAGGGACATTGTCTGGTTTGGGTTTACGGACTGTTTAGCGACAAAAAAGGGGACTATATCAAAAAGCCGATGCGCGACTGCACCGGTATGGAAATCTGCATGGAGTGGCTCTATCATATCGGCGTGCCGGAAGATCAGATTATGGAGCTTGCAAAGCATAGCGCCAATACGGTTCCCTGTATGATGCCCTATATTACAGCATTTTTCATGCCGCGCGCCGAGGGAGACCGCCCCAAGGTTGTGCCGGACGGCGCGGTAAATTTTGCCTTTCTGGGACAGTTTGCCGAGACAAAACGGGACACCATTTTTACGACGGAATATTCGATGCGCACCGCGATGGAGGCAGTCTATACCCTGCTTTCCATCGACCGCGGTGTGCCGGAGGTCTGGGGCAGTGCTTATGATATCCGCGATCTGCTGGACGCGACCGTAAAGCTGCGTGACGGTAAAAAGATTACTGATATGGAGCTTGGCCTGGTTGAAAAGCTGGCATTCAAAAAGATACTGGCTAAGGTGGAAGGAACGGACATTGAAAAACTGCTCAAAGAATATCATGTGATATAAAAAAAGGGGTGCCAAAAGGCGCCCCTTTTTTGGGGATTTACAGAAAAAGAAAAGTGTGATATACTGCACGTATAGTCGGCACAAGGAATTTGGCGCGGCGCGGCGCCCTTTCAAAGCCTTATGTCTATGAGTGAAAGAAGGGAAAAGGATGCGCATTTTGGTGGTAGAGGATGAGCGGGATTTAAACCGCGTTTTGTGCAAGCGGCTCGGTCAGGAGGGATATTGCACCGATGCGGTCTTTGACGGCGCTGCGGCGCTGGACTATTTGCAGACCGGCGAATTTGACGCGGTTATTATGGATATTATGATGCCAAAGCTGAGCGGTATGGACGCAGTCAAGGCAATGCGCAGCCGCGGCGATAAAACGCCGGTTTTGTTCCTGACGGCAAGGGACAGCGTGGCAGACCGTGTGGCCGGACTGGACATCGGAGCGGAGGATTATCTGGTAAAGCCCTTTGCCTTTGAAGAGCTTTTGGCGCGGCTGCGCGTGATGCTGCGCAAGGCGGCGGGCAATCCCACCAACGTTTATCAGGTTGCCGATCTGACCCTGGACGCGGCGGCACATACGGTGCGGCGCGGCGGCGAGGTCATCAATCTTTCCGCCAAAGAATTTGATATCTTAGAATACCTGATGCGAAATCAGGGGATTGTGCTCAGCCGTGAAAAGATCGAAAACCATGTATGGAATTTTGATTACATGGGCGGCACCAATGTGGTCGATGTCTACATAAGATACCTACGCAAAAAGATTGACGAGGGACGCGTGGTAAAACTGATTCATACCATTCGCGGCAGTGGCTATGTCTTGAGGGAAACGCTATGAACCGATTATCCATCAAACTCAGAATCACGCTATGGTATACGCTGATTATGGTTGCCATAGCGACGGCGGCGCTGGTGATTATGTTCAGCTGGAGCCGCACCATCATCAGCCGGGATATTACCGGCAGATTAGTCAGGACAGTCAATAACAGCGCACGGATGCAGGTGGATCCGCAGGGCAGAGTGCGCACCGGCCCCGATTTTATGTATTTTGAAAACGGCGTGCATCTTGCCCTGTATCGGGGCGGCGAGCGGCTGGCCGGACAGATTCCGTTTGCGGCGGCCGAGAATGCAGCTTTTGTCGCTGATAAGGTGCAGACGCTAAACAGCAGCGGAACTTTCTGCTATATTTTAGATAAGGAAATCCCGATTCCGGGCGGAGAGAGTCTTTGGCTGCGCGGTGCGGTCTCTGTCAATGCGGAGGAATATATGCTGCGTTCGGTCATCAAGACGAATCTTATCGTGACGGTTATTTTGATTCTCGCCGCGGCGATCGGCGGATATCTTATTGTAAAAAGATCCTTAAAGCCGGTGAATGCTATACGAAAAACGGCAAAGGAAATCAGCGAAAGCCGGGATTTGTCCAGACGGATTTCCATTGCGGGGACGGATGAGATTTCGCAGCTGGCGATTACCTTTGACGAAATGCTGGCGCGGATTGAGCAGGCGATGGAACGAGAAAAGCAGTTTACTTCGGATGTTTCGCATGAATTGCGTACACCGGTAGCTGTTATTATGTCGGAGTGCGAATATATGCGAGACTGTGCCAAGACGCAGGAGGAATGGCAGGAATCGGCCGCCTCGGTGATGCGCCAGAGCGAAAGGATGCGAAAGCTGATTGCGGAATTACTCAGCTTTTCCAGGATGGACAACGGAACGCAGCAGCTGCAGGCCGAGGTTTTGGACTTTAGTGAGCTTTTGACCTTTGTCTGTGAGGAACAGCGCGAGATTCACGGGAGTGAAACGCCGCTTTTAACCAAGATTATTCCATCGGTCTATGTGAACGGAGATCGCTTTTTGCTGACCCGGCTGCTGATTAACCTGATCAGCAACGCCTATCAATATAACCGCGACAACCGGGAGATTCTTGTTTCTTTAGAAGCGGCAGAGGACACGGTTTGCGTTTCGGTGCAGGATCACGGAATCGGCATCAAAGAGGAAGAACAAGAAAAGATATGGGAGCGCTTTTATCAGGTGGATCCGTCCCGCAGCAAGGACGGCAGCAACAGTATGGGGCTGGGACTTTCCATGGTGCGTTGGATTGCGCGGCAGCACGGCGGAGATGTGATAGTAAGAAGTGCGCCCGGTGTGGGATCCACTTTTCTTTTTACGATGCCAAGAGTTAAAAAAGCAGAAGATCAATGAAGATAACATGAGTCGCCGCAAAGCGAATGCGGCGACTTTTTAATGCTTGGAATAAAGTGATTTTTTTTGTAAAAAGGGCTTGACAAATGCCGCAAAATAGAGTATACTAAGTAAGTTGGCACTGCTTGACGCGGTATCAAAAGATATGCGGCCATGGCGGAATTGGCAGACGCGCATGGTTCAGGTCCATGTGAAAGCAATTTCATGGAGGTTCAAGTCCTCTTGGCCGCACCACTCGGAGCAAGCGATATATCGCATGCTCCGATTTTTTTTGAAATCAGAGTCCGCCCGTGTCGCTGATCATCCTTACTTGTAAAAGGTCACGTTCACATCGGCTACTCATTTGCAGGCGCACTCACAACTCCTTGGCTCACTGCCAACCTTTTGCGAGAGCGCTTTCCGCGCCGAAAGCCTTGTTTTTACTGTATTTACGTTAAGTTCTGTAAGAACACTTGCACTTTTTTCAAGATTGCCCGGAAGTTTAAGCTCTTCATACCCTTTGACGGATTATAGAACCCCGTATCGTTTAATTTTTTGCCGTAAAAAATTTGACACCAAATAATATTCCTGCTAAAAATAAAGATGCGCCTAATCCGGAATAAAAAACGGCGATGAATATTTCCGGAACAATTTTAAATGCTCGCAATAAAATGCCTCCTGTTATCATGATTCCCATTATGATAAAAGATGGAATATCAAAAAACTTAATAAATAACTGATATTCATCATCATATGACATAATTCTTTTCGTATGTTTAATGACCAATTTTCCAAATATAAAAATCTGAGATATTCCAAAAACCGCAAATGACATAACTATATTTCGTACATTTATGTATTTAGGATATACCTCTACACCAATTTTTAGTATGTTAAACCCGGCGATACACCATATCATAGAAGCAATCAATAATAAATTTTTCTTTTTTGCCTTCATGTTGTTCTTACTTATCTCCTTGTTTATTTCTTATCACTTTTGGAGTTAACAAAGCAGTGTTTGGAAACATTTTTCTTTGCATAAATTCGCCCTGAGCGCTTAATAACTGCATCGTGTATTATAGCATAGAAACGATTTTTAATCAACAAAAAATCAAATGATGCGCTTTACAACGCATAACAAAATAAAAATATGCGTGGCGAAACCGCGTGCAAAAACAAACGCTCGATGCGTAATCGTTTTGTTTTGTCAGAGCAAATTTTTTTCACAAAGTATTGCGGTATATCGATCAATACTACAGAATTATCTACAATATAAGTTTTTATAAAAGTGGCAAACTTTGGAAGATATTGCCTTGAAATCTTGAACGGGGTGTGGTATAATAATCGCGTTTGTATGAAATTTTCAGAAGGGAGGGAGAATGAGGAAATTTTTAGCACAGGGCTGTGCAATGGCGCCTTTTTTCAGTGCAGTTCCGATTCTTCACATAAGCATGCATGTTGTGATGACAAAACAGTAAAAAAACGAAATCGACAATGTTTCGGAAAGCTCGTCTTTTAGGATGCCGCAGATGCAAGAAAGAGGGTTTTGCGGCAAAACGTCGGGCAATGAATAAATAAAACAAATAAAACAAATAAAATAAATAAAACAAGGGAGAATGAAAGATGGTAAAAAAAGTATTCAGTTTAATGTTGGCAGTATGTATGGCGCTTGCGGCTCTGCCGTGCATGGTTTTTGCAGCCGATGAAATCGGTGAAATCGAAGCGGCAAAAAAGGCAGTTAGGGCAAGCGAGGCTACATTAACGGTTGAAAATGATGTGCCGCTGGATGAATTTCTTGCTGCCGTTAAGAAGGTTCTTCCCGAAGGAAGCAGCGTTGAAATTTCCATCCCGAAGGAAGCGGATTACCGCGTTTATAAGGCAACAAGCGAAAAGGACGGCTCTATTTTTGCAAACATAACATTTACCTGTGACGTTTATACCCGTCAGGACATGTATACATTTAAAATCCCGATGCTGACAGGTTCTGCCGCTGCAGATAATGCGGATAAGGAAAACCTTGCCAAGGACTTGGCTGCGGCAAATGATGTATTTAAGGGGATTTCGCTTGATTCCGATATTACCGCAGAAGGTATTCTTGCAATGGCACAGGCAGCCGTTACGCACGGCAGCCAGCTTGAACTCACCGGTGAGTTTACAAAGGTTGATTCCACCGAGACGAAAAAAGGTTCCGCAAAATGTTTCATCAAGTTTACGTTAAACGGCGAAACCGATACGCTTAAGGTTTATAACACCCTTAAGCTGCTTGAGGCAAAGACTGAAGAGACTAAGACCGAAAACGACAACGACAATGAGAACAACGTAACCAAACCGGCAGCTGCAATTTCTTTTGAAGACGTTGCGGCAGATGCTTACTATGCAGACGCCGTGAAATGGGCGGTCGAAAAGGCAATTACATTAGGTACCGGCGATACAACATTCTCGCCCGATATGACCTGCACGAGGGCGCAGATTTTAACATTTCTGTGGCGTGCGGTAGGTTCTCCGAAAGCGGAGATTGAAAATCCGTTTACGGATGTAACGAGCAATGATTATTACTATGACGCAGCAATCTGGGCATATCAGAAGGATATGGTGGACGGCGATGCGTTTGGGGGCGATACGCCTTGTACGAGAGCTTCGACGGTTGTTTATCTCTGGAAGAATGCCGATGCGCCGGAGGTTGATGACATGGGAACCTTTGAAGATGTTGATAAAACCGCGGATTATAGCATGGCAGTAGCCTGGGCTGTTGAAGAAGGGGTTACAAGCGGCGTTTCCGAGACAGAGTTTGCGCCGGATACCATTTGCTCAAGAGGTCAGATTGTGACGTTCCTTAAAAGAGCAATTGGCTAAAAAGAAATCAACATATAAGAAACGCACCGACCCCGGTGCGTTTCTTTACCCATAAAAACCCGCCGTATTTGGCGGGTTTTTATATTTAGATTGACATGGATATTTATTTTACCAATTACGGATTGCTCTTGAAAAACCGATGCAGGATGGCCGCAATTTCTGCTCTTGTCGCGTTATCTCTCGGGTTGAGCGTTATCTCGGTTCTTCCCTTGAACAGTCCTGTGCCGGCCGCCCACTGCAGGGGTGCAATGGCATACTCAGAAATCATATCAAAGTCGCTGTAAGACAGGATGTTGGTGTCTTCACCGGATGAAACATCAATTCCCTTCCATTGTGCGTATCGGTGCATCATTGCTGCGATCTGTTCGCGCGTGATCGGTGCGTCCGGCGCAAATTCTGTTTCTGAGATTCCCTTTATAACGCCGTTTTGCAGCGCCCAGGAAACGGCGTTTTCATAATACGCGCCTTTTTCAACATCGGTAAAGGAATGACGGTTGTCTACTGCCGGTTCGCTCTCGTTTCGGTAAAGCACGGTAACAAGCATAGCGCGCGTCAGGTTTTCATCCGGTGCAAAGGTTTTTTCCGCAGTTCCGTTCATCAGTCCGTTTGACAAAACGTAATCTGTATCCGGATGATACCAAAGCTTGATGTCCAAATCGTCAAATTCCTTGGACGGGCAATCATGCGTTTCGGTATCGGCCGGCTCTCCCTGGGAATCCTTGTCCTCTGTTGCCGGATCCCACTTTGCGTAGAGGGTGATGTTCTCCGTGACCTTTGCGGTAAAGTCATAGGCCTTTGTGAAGCCGGCGTCAAGATACCAGCCGCCGAACTCATAGCCGTTCCTTTCCGGCACGTTCGGTGCAGCTGCTTTGCCGCCTTTAAGAACCGTCTGGCTTTTTACTGCGGCTGCGCCGTTTGTTTCAAAGCGAACGGTAAAGCGTGCCAGACCGCTGCTGCCGGAGCCGGAGCTTGAACTTAATCTGTCATATGCAACGGAGTAGGTAGAAAATTTTGAGGAATAGATGTAAATGCATCCGCCTTCCGTATCGACAAAGCAGGTCCCGTCTGTAAAGGGTTTTACGGTGTTTCTTTCCGTAAGCTGGGTGAGCTCCTGTGCGTTTCCGTTATGGCAGCGATAAACTTTGATGTTTCTTTTCCATCGAAAGTCATAAGGCAGCTTGATTTCGATCACGCTCTGCGCATCGGCAATCGCCTCGCCTGTGGACTTTTTGAGGGCAATGTCATAGAAGCCAAAGTTTTTCGGCGCACCTGAGATACCCTTGATGGCGGTCTGATCTGCGTTTGCCTCGGCGGTCTCTTGTACCTGAACGGTGAGCGAGATATCGGCTTTTTTTGCCTTTGCGACATCATTCAGACCGTCTGCCGTGACTTCACCGATTGTGTCCTCGTTCTTGGAGATCGTACCCTGTACCCATTTCGCATAGAGCGTCTTGTTCTCGGTCAGTGTATCGGCCGCAAAGTCCCACGCAGCGGTCAGCGTTTCGTCTGCAAACCAACCGGCAAACGCATATCCTTCTTTGGTCGGCTCGGTTTCCGGTGCGGTGATGGTCTGATTGTATGCGCAGGTTTTGCTTTCAACGGCAGAGCCGCCGCCCGTTTCAAAGGCTACGGTAATCATTGCACCGTCAGCGATTTCAATGGTTTTGTCGTCCCCGGCAAAGTAGTTGTCGGTCTCCTGATAGCGTACCTTGTATGTGCCGGCTGCAAGGTTTGCAATTTCGTTTCCGTCAATTGCGGTATACTCGTTTGCGCCCTCCATTTTATATTCCATGCGGTTGTCAACGCCGGTGATTTTGCCGTCTGCCTTTCCCTTTATGGTTTCGTTTTCCGCTGCGGGAGTCTCCGGCGCAGACTGCTGTGCCTTTGTAATCGAAACATCGATTTTTGCTGGTTCGGTATTGTTGTGGTTGTTGTCGCCGATGACCTTGTACCAGACTTCGTAACTCCCGGCGTTGGTCGCGGTGATGACATCTTCCGAATAGTTACCGTCTTTTGCACTGCTGTACCGGATCTCTCCGCCGTCTGCGCTGCCGTTTGTGGTAAGCGCCTGTGCAGAACCGTTATAGATAAGACCGGGTTTTGCAATCGGCGCCACGGTAAAGGAAAACGACGCCTTTTCCATGCCGGTGATCCGGTCGGCAATTGCACCCGTAAAGTTGCCGGTTGCGGTAAACGTGGTTGTGTCTGCAACGTTGGTAACCGCGCTCCAGGAACCCGTTACGGTGAGACCGCCTGCGGTAACCTTCGCCTGCGGCGTTTGCGCATGACCGTTATAGGTCATGGATGCAAAATTTTCGGCCGATGCTTTGCCGGTAATGTCCATGGGAGTAATGATAAGTCCGCCCTTTATGGTCTTGTCATAGGCGGCGTAGGTATCGTCCGCATCTCTCTTGATGACGACATCATAGCTCCCTGCGTCGGTCGGCGATACGATGGCATTGCCGTCTTTTTGATATGTCACGGTAAAACCGCCCGTAACGTTTGCCCTGATCGTAAAGCCTTTTGCGAGGTCGTCATACACAAAGCGTTGCGGTTCATCTTCGATGCGGACATCCTCTTTCACAATGTTTTTCCAGACGGCGGTAACCGTCATGGCAGATGAAACCTGGATCGAAGTGCCGGGAGCATATTCGGTGTTATTCACCTTCCATGCCTTAAACTTCTTGCCTGTCGGTGCGGTGAACGTGCATGCGGGAAGGCTGTATGCGCCCGATACGCCGGCGGCGTCTGCCATCGTTCCGCTGCCGCCGTTTGCATCAAAAGTAACCGTGTATACCTCGGTATAGACCAAATGACTTCCGTCTCTTTTTAATATATGGTTGCTGTCGCTGTTTGAAAGCGTAAACCTGCCTGCCGTTTCATCGGTTACATTTTTTACAACGATATCGCCGTCAGAAAGCCCGGAGCACAAAATGCTGATATTTCCGCCGGTGTAGCCGGTCGCGTCAATAAGCCCTTCGTTGTAGACCTTGATGCTGTGATACCCGGACAGAACGCTGATCTCGGTATTGCCGCACAAATTGACTTTGCCGTTTTGCGCCACAATGCCGTTGGCTCCCGTTGCCGTAACCTTTCCGCTGTACAAATTCAGCGTAATCGATTCTGAGCCGATTGCCGGATATACACCGCCGCTGATCGTGCCTCCGTAGAGATTGAAAGCAGCGCCCGTGAGATTCTTGATATCTCCTACCGTATTGGCATCTACACTCTCCAATGTGCCACCGTACATATTAACAACTGCGTTGCTGTGTACAAAACCTATTATGAATTCCTTGTTCGTGTATGATATCTTGCCGCCGCCCACGCAATCGCATATGTTCAAGACCGCATTTTCGTTTGGAACAATATATGCCCTGAGGGTGTGTCCGTTTAAGCAAAGATTTATCGTACCGGAAACGGTGAGCGTCGTATCATCGTTCATCGTAAGGTCGTCGCTTAAATAATAGCTGCCGCTTGTAAGGGTGACCCCGTTTACAATGCCCGATACACGGTTTAGGCTATTTTCTGTCACATGCATTATGGCGCCGGTGTGCAAATCGCAGTCGTCTTTACCGCATACGCAGTGTCCGGTGGGTGATCCGATCAAAACTTTTCTTGCATAATTCCCGTCTGCATCGTACACTGTGTTAAATTCATAACCTCCGGGGGTAAGGTCATCAAAATCGTACGAACCTACCGTGCCGCCTGCCGGCGTGGTAATCGAAAGCCCATCATTGAATGTGATATCCGGAAGTATACGCTCCATCCGATCGGCGCATGTATACATTGCTGCATAATCCTCGTGGCGTAATTCATTAACTGTGCCAACGGATTCTGCCGTAACCACAGTGTCCGCACCCGATATGGTAATGGCCTTTCCGTCCGCACAACTGATGCCGTTTTTGCCGCCCGTAGTATTTAAAACGCTGTTTTCGATCAAGAGGTCGCCGCATGAGAGAAGACCTTCGGAGTCAGTGCCGCCGGTTAAGTGCACCGTACTGTTTTGAATCCGGGTAGACTTTGCTTCATTTGTATAGGCGTTCATCCAGATTGCACGGTCATCTTTTGCAACAGCGGTAACCGCGGTGTCCTTGATGGTAAGGTCGCCAACGCAGTAAAGCGTCTCACTGCTGACATTGCTGCCGTTTTCGGACAAAAGGTTATATTCGCCGCCGTACAGGCCGAGTGCGCCGCCCGATGCAGCAATGATTTGTTGTTCGGCGGTAATGCCGAGATAGGCGTTCTCCTCTCCGATAAATTCCAGTTTTTTGCAATTATAATTCGCGTGGATGCCGAAGGTTTTATTTTCCGCAATGTCTTTTGAGACGTTAATCATGTTTCTTCCGGAAAAGTGTATCTTCAGCGAATCGTCGCTTGCCGGTTTATAGTAAATGCCATAAAAATTATACCACTCCCGACTATAATGGTAAATCTTGAACCCTGTCTCAATCGTCACGCCGCTAAGGTACAGTGTGGGAACGCCGTTTTCCACCCGGAAATATGCCGTGCCCGTAATCCCTGTGCCTGTGTAGGATCCTATGATGTTCGCGGCATTGTCCGCGGTGACTCTGATTTCGCCGACATATAATTTGTTGTCAGTGTTATTGAGCCAGGTCTCGGTTTCTGCCGCCCACGCAGTGTCCGCGCCGCTTGCAAGACCTGTGACCGGAGCGAGCGTCAGCAGCATCACGATGCATAAAACCCATGCCCAAATCCGTTTTGTTTTCATAATTTTTTTACCCCCTGCTACAAAAAATCGTCATGGTTGACTTTATATGTATTTTTCATTATAATTGTAGCATGTTCATAGGTGAACAAGTCAATAGAAAGGGGCAATTTATTTTGAAAAATCTGTTTACGATCTCGCAGGTTACCAAGAGCTGTAATGTTTCACGGTCGACCCTGCTCCGTCTGGAGAAAAGAGGGCTGCTTACACCGGCCTTGACCGATGAAGAAAGCGGTTACCGCTACTTTGATAATCACAACGTGACACGCATCTTGCAGATTAGGCATCTGCTTGATCTTGGCCTTTCTTACGATGAGATTTACGCATATTTTGATACCAACGGCACATCAAAGAAGCTGCTGCGCACCTTAGAGCAGCGAATGTATGCAACAAAACGCATGTATGAGGAAATGAGTCTTCGGATTGCGCGCAAACAGTCTCTCACGTTTGAAACCGTTGCACTTCCCACATATGTTTGCTATGCGAGGGAGTGTCGGGGCAGCGCTGCAAAAGACAAGTATAGTGTCATGTATGCGCTGTATCATGAGGTAATCGAAAAGGGGCTGCGGCCGCTCGCATCGGAACCGCTGTTTACGATCAACAAAAATACGGACTTGTTCGGTAAAAAAGAAGAGACCTTTGTATGCTGCATTCCGCTTGAACCCGATGATGCCCCGGAGGATGCGCTGATTTTAAAGGGCTGCCGTGCCTTTTCGTGCCTATGCTATGGCAGCTATGATTCTCTGACGCAGGCACGGATACTGTTTCGGCAAAAAATTAAGGAGCTTGGCATCAAACCGATTGGATATCCGCGTGTACTCGGTATTGTTGCCCCGTATACCGCAAGGGAGTTTAAGCCGGAAAACTATGTCTCACGGATTGCGATTCCGATTGCATCCGACGACGAAGATACGGAATCATCTTTTGATTGAAAAGAACGAACCCACTGCCGACCGGATCGGTAGTGGGTTCGGGTTTTTTAGGATTCTTTCTTGCAAATGCCAAAGTAGGCGCAGTATTCACAGGCATCGTGCGCTGCTGTGCGGTAGGGCGCAGCTTCAATGCGGCCGCTTGCAATCTGTATGGCGGATTTTTTTATGGTTGCGTTGGCGGCCTCAATGCGCCGCTGCATCTCCTCTTTGGCGATGAGGGCGCTTTTTGTCTTGGGCAAAAAAGCGTCGCTGCCGTCGATGCTGTACGCATTTTGTACGGTTGGGTCATCGATCATCCAGCCGCGCGGTTTCATCTCGGCATCCACGGCGGCCTCCAGTCCCTTTTTGATTTTATCCTCCGGCATGATGGGATCATTCATATGCAGGTAGAACATGGCCGCCGGTTCCGCATTGCCCAGCTGACGGCACAGGGCGTCGGCGTAGAGCAGCGGCTGAATCGCAATGCCGTCCTTTGCCAGGGTGACATCCAGATTCTTGGCAGAGGATTTGTAATCAACGATGCTGACATATTGCTTACCGCCGCAGTCGGCGATGTCAGCGCGGTCGATGATGCCGCGGATTTTGGCGATTTCGCGGTTCTTCTCATCCGTGACCGAGAGCGCCGGAATACCGCCGTCGGTTCCGATTTTCAGCTCAAAGCCGTAGGGGTTAAAGTTGCTGGATTGATAAAATTTAACCACTTCCCATGCGGTGCAGGCGGCAATCTCTTTCATCCGCAGGATAATATACTGATAATAGGCCGAGGATTCAAAAATCATACCCTTGTTCTTTTCCGCCTCCTTCTGCACGGCGGCACTGATGCCGCGGAGGCAGTCCTCCCTGGTGACGGAGGAAAAGGGAATCCTGCGATTTGCCAGATCGGAAAAATAGTCATACAAAGCCGCGTGCTGAATCGAGCCCATGCTGCGTGGTTCGATTTCTGCCGTCTCTCGTTCTTTGAGCAAAAGCCCGTAGGTTAAAAAGTAGGCAAAGGCGCAGGAATTATAAGATTCCAGCTGCGAGGCGCTCAGCCGCAGCGGTGCGCCGTAAAGCTGCTCGACTAGGGCGGGGGTTAGCGTGGTCGGCGGCGGCGCGGTCATAGCGGTTAAAAGCCGGTTCAGCACGGCGCCGTACGCTTTATCCTTTTGAAACCATTGAAAAAGCGATAAAAACGGGGCGGAGAGCTTTTGGATATCGCCGCCGCACTCTGCCAGCGCGGCAGAGAGGAGGTAGAATGCGCCGCTCTTGCCCTCGGTCTGCAAAAACGGATCCTCGCCCGTGTCCGGACGAACCGGCGTCAAGTCCGAAAACAGTGCATAAACTCTCTTTAAGATGCCGGAGGGCGAAAGCGTACTGCCGTCCGTGTCTGTCATCGGACGGAAGAAATAGATCTGCTTCGTGGGGGCGTTTAACACTGCATGAATCAACAATTGTTCTTCTTGCCGTTTTTGGTTCTGTCCCGGAGCCAGTACAATGCCAAGCTGTTTTAAAACGTGTCGTTCACTGTCAGAGAGAAAGCCCTCGCTGTTATAGCCTTTCGGGAAAACGCCCTCGGTGGTGTCCAGTACCAGCACCGCCTTGGCGTTATCGCTGCGAAAGCGGTCGATCCGGCTGAAGATGACGCAGTCAATGGTTTGCGGCGTCATGCCGATCTCAGTGTCGGCGCAAGTCTCGTGCAGCAGTTCATAAAACCGACGGTAGGTCATGGGGACGTCTTTCATCATAGTGGAAATTTGGGACAAGATCGATCCGATTCCGTTTGCTGCCTGGCGGCACTCTTCGGCGTAATCCGAATCTACATTCGCCGCAGCGGCGGTCTGCGCCTTAGAGAGTACCCGATCCCAAAGACCGCTTTTTTCGAGATAATCATAAAGGACATCGGCAATTTCGCCGCCCGTCTTTGTCCCGGTGATTTTTTCACTCACGTCATGCACGCCGGAGAGCAGAAGATCCTTGGTTTGGTTTATGGTATCTAAGTCATAGTCGCTGCCGTTTGGCAGATAGTCCCAGGTCTTAGCCTGCCACATGGCATGGGTGGGGGCAGAGGCCAGGAGGTAGTTTTCAAATCGGTCGATATCATCGCGGGAAAGGTCATAAAGCGCCGTCTTTGCAATCGTCATGACCCGTTCAAATGAGGGACCGAAGGCGAGGATTTCGGTTATGGCAAGAATCAGCCGCGTCAGCGGAAAGGACGCAATGCTTCTGCGGCTGTCGAAAAACAGATTCATGCCGCGGCTTTGAAAGATGGCAGGCAGGATTTTTGCATAGCTTTCCATGTTTCGGGTCAGAATCAAAAAATCCCGGAGACGGTAGCCCTCGGTGCGGCACAGCCGAAGAATCAGGTCGGCGGCAGCCTCGGCCTCCCGGTAGCGGTTTTGCAGTTCGTAGACATGTACGGCGTTTTGCGGTGCGGAATATGCCGGAGCGCGGTATGCAAAATATTGGGTTTGCAGATGCGAAAGCGCGTCCTCTGCATCCGTCCGCGTCAAAAATACCGGCTCTGCCGTCTCGGCGCCGCAGGCGTCTGCGGTCTCACACAGGGTTTCGATGGTGTTTTTTGTCGGCGCAAACAGAGCGGCAAGGTGCGGCGCCCTGCTGTAGTCAAACGCGGCGCAGACGGAGAGTCGCTGCATCAGTGCGCCGAGCGCACGGTATTCTACCGGGGTAAAGGAGCGAAAATGCAGAATGTAAAGCTTCCCGGTAAGAAAGTCGCAGTCCTTAATTTTGGGGCAGATCAGGGTCAGGTTGTCCTCAGCATCCGCGTGGTGCGTTTCGATCAGATTATGATAGGTTTCGTAGAGCATGGCAAGCTCCGACAGCTTTGCGGAAAGCTCCGGGTAAGGGGCGTTGGCGGCGGCAAATTGCAGCGCCTGCGGACTGACGCCGTAGCGCTTACATTCCGAAAAGGTTTCAGTCAGGGTCGCGGCGAAGCCCTTTTGGTGCAGATTGCGGCGCAAAAAGGTGAGCTCACCCTCCAGCAGCTGCATGGTGCGTTCGGCAATCATCCGCTTTCCTGCGCCGTCGATGTAGCGCATACGGAGCGGCCCCATGTGGTGCAGAACCAGGTTGCAAAGCCGTGCAAAGCTGATGACCTTCACCTGCTTTTGCGCAGGGAGGCCAAAGCGGCGGATCACTTCTTTTTCGGTAAAGAGAGAAAACTGCTCCGGTACCAGAATCCAGGAACGTGCACCATCCGCGATGCGGCTTTGGATATCACGGCAGATATATTCGGTCTTTCCGGCATGGGCAGGCCCTAAAATCAGTTGCAGCGTCATAGCTTTATTCCTCCAGCGTCAGCGATGATCGGTTATTTTATTCCTAACAGACTCCTGTCAGATACAAATTCTTTTTGATTGAGATAAGAAAGGCAGCCGCTGTCGGTAGAAAAACGAAACACCAGACGGTAAGCAAGAAGATGCTGAAACTGCCGTTTGCCGTCTTTTTTGGCGCCATACTTGACATCGCCGATCAGCGGATGGCCAAGATGTGCAAAGCCGGCACGAAGCTGATGGGTACGGCCGGTCAGCAGCTTTGCCTCCACCAGCGCCTGCGCGCCGGGGCGCAAAACCCGATAGACCGTATGGCATGCGCAGCTGCCCGGCACAGGGCGCTCTGAAAAAACCATTTTTCGCATCGTTTCGTCTTTATGCAGATAGCCGCGAATCTCGCCATTTGGCGGCTGCGGCGTTCCCTCGGTGAGACAGAGATAAAATTTTTCGACCTCTCTGTCCCGAATTTTTTGGTTCATAATCCGCAAACTTTCCGCATCCTTTGCGCCGATCACAAGCCCGGCGGTGTTGCGGTCGATGCGATGGCAAAGCGAGGGAACAAAGGCGGCCTCTGTTTCCGGGCGGTATGCGCCGCTTTGGTATAGGTGCGCGCGCATATGCGATTCCAACGACGGCGTCTCGCCGTCGCTCTGCGAGGGCAGCCCGGGGGGCTTGTCCATGATGATAATATGGGCATCCTCATAAATAATGGAGAGATGAGGGGTCATTTTCGTCCAAAAGGGCAGGGGCTTTTCCTCAAAATATTCATCGTTAAAATAAAGCTCCAGGCAGTCGCCCTCGCAAAGACGCTCGCTGCCGTCGGTGACGCGTTTTCCGTTAATTTTGACGCGCTTTTTGCGCAGAGACTGGTAAAGCTGACCGTTTGTGATGGCAGGCATCAGCTTTTTCAGATATTGATCCAGCCGCCGTCCGCAATCGTTTTTTCCTACGGTAAAGGTTCTCACAAAATCAGCTCTCTTTCCCAAAAATGCGGTTGGCAATCATAACATCGGCACGAGCGTCCTTGACATAGTGATCGGCGCCGACGAACTTGACATATTCCTCATTCAGCACGGCGCCGCCGACCATAATTTCTGCCGTGCAGCCTGCTTTTCTGAGCGCGGTGATGGTATCCTTCATTCCGGTGACGGTGGTTGTCATCAGGGCGGACAGGCCGATGAGCTTGACCTTGTGCGTGAGTGCAGCGGAGACAACCGTGTCAATCGGGACGTCCTTTCCGAGGTCGATTACGCGGTAACCGTAGTTTTCCAGCAGCATTTTCGCAATGTTTTTGCCGATATCGTGAATGTCGCCGACCACGGTGGCAAGTAAAATGGTTCCCTTATTCATGCTCCCCTGCGGCATGGTGGCTTTTAACACCTCAAAGCCGCATTTTACCGCCTCTGCCGCCTGAATCAGCTGTGGCAGAAACAGCTCGCCCTTTTCATAGCGTTCACCGACTGAGTCAAGCGCCGGAATAAACTGGGTATCAATAATGCGTAGCGCGTCCATGGTTTCAAGCATGGACGCGGTCTTTTGACGGGTTTCTTCTTTCCGACCCTCCATGATAAAGTCCTTCAGCTCCCCGTGGCCGGTGCTTTGCGGTGCGGTCGCTGCAGCCTTTGGTGCATTGCTGAAGCGGTCGATATATTCCTTTGCGTCCCTGTCCTGATTGTTCAGCACACGAAAGGCGTAGATCGCCTGCATAATCTCCTCCGACATGGGGTTGACAATGGCGGCGCTTAGCCCGGCGCCCAGGGTACTTGCCAAAAAGACACTGTTTAAAATCGGTCTGGACGGAAGCCCGAAGGAGACGTTGCTTACGCCCAAAACAGTCTGAAATCCAAGCGCGGTCACCATAGCAATTGCCCTGATGGTCTCCAGTACCAGAGCTTGCTGGGCGGACGCCGTCAGAACCAGACAGTCGATGATAAGATCTTCTTTTCGGATGTTGTATTTTTCCGCCTCGGCGGCAATCCGCTGCGCGATGCAGACACGTTCCTCGGCCGTTTGCGGAATCCCGTTTTCGTCCAGCGTCAGGGCAACCACGGCGGCGCCGTATTTGGCGGCAATGGGAAAGATGGCGTCCATGCTTTCCTGTTTTCCGTTTACCGAGTTGATAATCGGCTTTCCGTTATAGATACGCACGGCGGCCTCAATGGCGGCGGGGTCGGAGCTGTCGATCTGCAGCGGAAGATCGGTGACGGCCTGTACCTCCCGTACGGCACGGCACAGCGACGCAGTCTCGTCAATGTCCGGCAGGCCGCAGTTGATATCTAAGATGTCGGCGTGGTTTCGGCTTTGCGCAAGGGCTTCGCCGATGATATAGTCAAAGTCGCCGGTACGCAGTTTTTCTTTTAACGTTTTTTTGCCGGTGGGGTTAATCCGCTCTCCGATGACGGTGGCACGACCGTTTAGCACAACCGTACGGCTGGCAGAGCAAACGGCAGTCATGCGCCTTGGCGTGGGGATGTGCGGAAGAACACCGCAAAGCCGTTCCCTCATAGCGGCGATAAAATCCGGCGTGGTGCCGCAGCAGCCGCCCAGAATGCGGACGCCGCACTGCGCAATCGTCTGCATAAATGCGGCGTAATCGTCCGGGGTGATGTCGTAGACGGTTTGGCCGTCCTTGATTTTCGGCAAGCCGGCGTTTGGCTGTACCATGACCGGAACGCTTGCGTAGGCGAGCAGCTTTTCGATGACCGGCATCAGTTCTTTAGGGCCTAAGGAGCAGTTTACGCCAAGGGCGTCAACGCCCAGACCGGACAGGGTCAGCGCCGCGCTTTCCGGGTTGCAGCCGACAAAGGTGCGTCCGTCCTCTTGATAGGTCATGGTAACAAAAACCGGAAGATCGCAGTTTTCCTTTGCGGCAAGGACACCGGCCTTGACCTCGGATAAATCCGACATGGTCTCCAGCAAAATCAGATCGGCGCCGGCCTCCTTGCCGGCCAGGATCTGTTCTAAGTAGGCATCGTAGGCCTCGTCAAAGGTGAGCGTCCCCATCGGCTGCATCAGTTGCCCTAAGGGACCGATGTCTAAGGCGACATATTTTGCGCCGCTGTTTTTTGCGGCGGCAATACCGGCCAGTATCAGATCCCTTGGTGTGTAGGGACAGTCCTTTAGCTTATAGCGGTTTGCCTGAAAGGTGTTGGCCGTAATCACGTCCGCACCGGCGTTCACGTAGCTTTTATGGATGTCCTGGACCAGATCGGGATGCTTGATGTTATAAACCTCCGGCAGGCCTCCGGCCGGCATGCCTGCCTTTTGCAGCATGGTACCCATTGCGCCGTCAAAAATAAGAAAATGATCGTTTAAATACGTTCTAACGTCCACAGGTTATACCCTCCCTTTGATATTGACAGCGGCCGCGCATGTTACAGGTGTCGCAGTTAACCGGTATATTTGTTACGCTTTCTTTTCCGAGTCCGATGAAGGCAGTAACGGATTTGCGCGGCAGCATCAGCGCACGGTCGGTGATGGTCAGACCGATTTTTCGGGGTGTGTCTAGAATCCTGCCGATGTCGTTTTGCAGCGTGAGCGGACAGTCGCCGTAGCCGGGGCTGAACCGCGGCCGCAGAAAAAGCCCGTCTGCCGCTGCCGTTTCGGCGATTTCTGTCTCGGCAAAATCACAGAGCTTTTCAATCATGTCGGCGGCACAGGCGTCTAAAATTACTGCGCGGCTCATGGATTCGTTTTGGGCAATCCGAATCAGGTTGTCCGCCTCGATGCCGAGTGTTGCGGCAAGAATGACGCAATTTTGACACCCCAAAAGATGCTGAAAAAGATTTTTGCTGCAGATGGTAAGTCCGCATTCTAAAAGGGACAGTGTCTGCGTCTTTTCGTTTTGCAGCAGCGTAAATGTCCGGTAGATAAAGCGCGGCTTTGCGCTTTCTTCAAGCTGCTGCATACAGGTATCAATCAGCGCATTTGTGTGCGCGTCCATGGTTTGACCGCGGTATCCCAAATACCGAAGAATTTCTTTTTTGTCCAGAGCCTGGTTCATGCTTCAACCTCACTTTATATATGTGGCTTTATTATATGTGATTGTGCGGGGTTTGTCAAATCAATTTCGTTTTTTTACGGGTCGAATTTTGCGGTTGCTTTTTTGCAGAAAAAATGATATAATAACTGCGTTTGGGAAAAAAGAATCCATTGGTTTGTTTTTTGACAAAATGGAAAGAATGTCAATAGTATAAGAAGATATCGCCTTTTGATTCTGTTTTTTGTGCAAAAAGAGATTTGATAAACGTTCTGTTTTATGATAAAATGGGCATATATCTTAAAGGATTTTGAAAAGACGTCTTTTTAGGAGGAGATTCTATTTGAAAGGAAAGCAAAAATCTGCCGGATATGACGCAAAGAAAAAGTTCATCAAGGATGAAATTGTCGGCAAGATAAAGCGGTATTTTGGGAAAACGATCGATCAGGCCACTCAGCGTGAGATTTATACCGCGGTTTCGATGACGATTCGTGATGAAATCATGGATAAATGGGTTAATTATAAAGAAAAGAGCGAAAAAAAGGCACAAAAGGAGCTTTATTATCTCTCCTTTGAGTTCTTAATGGGAAGAGCTATGGGCAATAACCTGATGAATCTGCGTGAGACGGACGCATACCGTGAGGTTTTGGCTGAGATGGGCGTTTCCCTCTCCGAGGTGGAGGAGTATGAGACCGACGCCGGCCTCGGAAATGGCGGCCTCGGCAGACTGGCGGCTTGTTTTCTGGACTCCCTGACGAATCTGGAGCTGCCGGCGTTTGGCTGCGGTATCCGTTATGAATACGGCCTGTTTCGTCAAAAGATTGTGGACGGCTATCAGATCGAGATGCCGGATCCCTGGCAGCAGAGCGGCAATATTTGGGATATCGCCCGCCCGGAGGATATCAAAGAGGTGCATTTTAACGGCCGCGTGGAGGAGTATATGGAGGACGGACAGTTAAAATTCCGTCACACCGGCTACAATACCGTGATTGCGGAACCCTATGATATGCCGATCACCGGCTTTGAGAGTGAGACAGTTAATACATTAAGACTGTGGCGTGCCAGATCGCCGGAAGTGATCGACATGAGCGAATTTAACCGCGGCGACTATGTCAAGGCGACTGAGAATAAGGAGCTTGCCGAGGTGATTTCCAAAATCCTGTACCCGGAGGATAATCACTACGAAGGGAAGCTTTTGCGTTTAAAGCAGCAGTATTTCTTCGTTTCGGCAACCATACAGTGGATTCTCAGCAAGCATAAACAAAAGAGACTTCCGCTTTCTGCGATTCCGGAGTATATCCAGATTCATATTAATGATACGCATCCGACCATTGCCATTCCGGAGCTGATGCGGATTTTGATGGACGAGGAAGGCATGGGATGGGACGATGCGTGGAGCATTGTCGGCAGAACCTTTGCCTATACGAACCATACCATTTTGTGCGAGGCGCTGGAAAAATGGCCGTTTGAAATGGTGGAGCATCTGCTGCCGAGAATCGCTATGATTATCCGCGAGATCGACCGCAGACAGCGCGCCGCTCTGTGGGAGCGTTTTCCCGGTGATCAGAATAAGATTGAGTATATGGCGGTGATTACCAACGGGCAGGTCAGCATGGCAAACCTTTGCCTGACGGCGTGCCACAGCGTCAACGGCGTTGCGGCGCTGCATACGGAAATCTTAAAGAAGGAAACCTTTAAGGATTATTACAGCATCTATCCGTATAAGTTTAAAAACATGACAAACGGCGTGACCTTCCGCCGGTGGCTGTATAAGGCAAACCCCGATCTCGCGGCGCTGATTTCCGGGACGATCGGCGACGGCTGGATTAAGGACTACCGCCAGATGGAAAAGCTGGTTCCCTCTGCGGACGATGCGGCGTTCCGCAAGGAGTTTGCAGCCATTAAGCTGGAAAATAAAAAGAAGCTTGCGGCCTATATCAAAGAGCATAACGGGATCGAAGTAGATCCGCTTTCCATGTTTGACGTACAGATTAAGCGCTTGCACGAATATAAGCGGCAGCTCCTTAAGGTGCTGCAGATTATATGGCGATATCAGCAGATTATTGATCATAGGGATGAGGCGGATTTGCTGCCGACCACCTATATTTTTGCGGCAAAGGCGGCGCCCGGCTATCATATGGCAAAGCTGATTATTAAGTTTATTAACAGCGTCGCCGATGTGATTAACCGTGACGAGAGAGTCAACGACATTTTAAAGGTTGTCTTTATTGAAAATTACAGTGTCTCGATTGCGGAGAAGATTGTGGCTGCCGCAGACGTGAGCGAACAGATTTCCACGGCATCCAAGGAGGCGTCCGGTACCGGCAACATGAAGCTGATGTTAAACGGCGCGCTGACCCTTGGAACAATGGACGGCGCCAATGTGGAGATTCGGGAGCAGGTCGGCGATGATAACATTTTTATTTTCGGTCTTTCCTCGCAGGAGGTGCTGCAAATTTATGCCCACGGTCACTCGCCGAGCCCGGAGATTTATGCAAGTAATCCGGTGATAAAACGGGTGGTGGATACCTTAATCGACGGCACCTTCAGTCAGGAAAACCTGTTTTATGACATCTATCATTCCTTGGTGATGGACGGCGGCTTTGCCGATAATTACCTGCTGCTGCCGGACTTTGATTCCTATCTCCAGGCATGTCAGAGGGTGATGGATCAATTCAGGGATCAGGATGCTTGGATGCGCAGTGCGGTTCTCAACACCGCGCATGCCGGGTTCTTCTCCAGTGACCGTACCATTGAGGATTATAACCGTGAGATCTGGCATTTACGCGAGATCTAGGGAAGGCGAAAGCGCGAAAAGAATGAAGGAGCGAAGGGGGCTCCGATCCCCCTTCGGATTCTTTTTTTCGGCAGAGGGAGATGATTCTCTGTCTGCCGGCCGTTTGCGGCAGGCACATCATGCCGCAGACGATACAATCGGAAAATACATATACAGAGGAGAGAAAGATGATGAAAAAATTATGGACTGCAGTATGCCTGCTTGCGCTCAGCGTATCGCTGTTTGGATGCGGAACAACGAATACCGCCGCACCGGCAGGGACCGGAAAAGCAAATGCGGCAAGCGATATGGCATACGTACAGGATAAGGGCGAGATGGTAATCGGCTATACCGTATACGAACCGATGAACTATACCGACGAGAGCGGCAAGCTGGTCGGCTTTGATACCGAGTTTGCAGAGGCCGTATGCGAAAAGCTGGGTGTTACGCCGAAGTTTGTTGAGATTGACTGGGACAACAAGTTTTTGGAGTTGGAATCAAAGAGCATCGACTGTATCTGGAACGGTATGACCATTACCGATGAGGTAAAGAAGAACACCAACGTGACCGAACCGTATGTAAAAAATGCGCAAGTTGTTGTAATGAAGAAGGAAAATGCCGAAAAATACACGGACGCGGCTTCGATGAAGGAATTAAAGTTTGCGGCTGAAGCAGGCAGCGCCGGTGAGGCAGCTATCGCAGAAGAGGGCCTAAACAGCAGTTGTGTTGCCGTTGCGGCACAGAGCGATGCTCTGCTTGAGGTGATGAGCGGATCGGTGGACGCTTGTGTGATTGACAACACCATGGCAAACGCAATGACCGGCGAGGGCACCAGCTACGCAGGACTTACCGCGGTGACCGAACTGACCAGTGAGGAATACGGAATCGGCTTCCGCAAGGATTCCGATCTCACCAATAAGGTTAACGAGATTATGGCAGAGCTGAAGAAGGACGGCACGCTGGAAAAACTGGCGCAGACCTATAAGCTGACTTTGGCAGATGCACAGTAAATGTGACTTGGGGATAAGAGGGGCTGCCCTCTTGTTTCAGACGGGGGCGGTGTAAAAACGGTTTTACGCCGCCTCTGATATATTTTGCGCAATATTCAAAGCTTGAGTATTGCAGGGAATGGAGTTTGTTATGTTTGTACAGGTGACGCTTAGCCTTTTTGAGGGTTTTTTGATGACCCTTAAAATATTTATTCTGACGCTTGCCCTGGCATTGCCGCTCGGCCTGGTGATCAGCTTTGGCTCGATGACCCGTATCAAGCCGATCCGCTGGGTGATTAGAACCTTTATTTGGATCATTCGCGGTACGCCGCTGATGCTTCAGCTGATCGTGATTTATTACGGACCCGGCTTGATTGCGGCCTGGGCGTCCGGCCAGGGAACCGGCGCATTCTTTCCCTGGATTGCCTCCTGGACGGTGCCGGATCGGTTTGCGGCGGTGATTATTGCCTTTGTCATTAACTATGCCTGTTATTTTTCCGAGATTTACCGCGGCGGCATCGAGGCAATCCCCAAGGGTCAGTACGAGGCCGGTCAGGTGCTCGGCATGACGCGGGTGCAGACCTTCTTTCGCGTGGTTCTTTTGCAGGTCGTAAAGCACATTGTACCGCCGATGAGCAACGAGATTATTACGCTGGTCAAGGATACCTCGCTGGCGCGGATTATCATGGTTTACGAGATTATCTGGAACGCGCAGAAGTTTATCAAGTCGGACGGACTTTTGTGGCCGCTCTTTTATACGGGCGCGTACTACCTGTTGTTCTGCGGACTTTTAACTATATTGTTTGGATATATCGAAAAAAGACTGGATTATTTTGAATAAAGGGTGTTGGCATGAAGATACTGGAAATCAAGAATCTCTATAAGAGCTTTGGAAAAACCGAGGTGTTAAAGGATGTCAACTTCTCGATGGAGGAGGGCGACGTACTGTCGATCATCGGGGCGTCCGGCAGCGGCAAAACGACCCTGTTGCGCTGCATCAACTTATTAGAGCGCGCGGATCGAGGTCAGGTGCTGCTTGACGGTAAGGTGCTCTTTGACGGCGAGGCGGAAAAACTCTCTTCCGCAAAGGAAATCCGAAAAAAGCAGTTGAACTTTGGTCTGGTTTTCCAGGATTTTAACCTCTTTCCGCAATATGACGTTTTAGAAAACGTTACGCTTGCGCCGCGGCTTTTGGCAAAGGAGCGGGAGGACTTTAAAGCGAATAAAAAGGAAATCTATGCGTCCATCGAGGAAGAGGCACGTGAACTTTTGGAGCGTGTCGGCCTTTTGGAAAAGCTGCATAGCTACCCTTGCCAGTTGTCCGGCGGTCAAAAACAGCGGGTTTCCATTGCACGTGCCCTGGCGCTGCGCCCTCGGATTTTGTTTTTTGACGAGCCGACCTCAGCGCTTGACCCGGAACTGACCGGTGAGATTCTGCGGGTTATCCGCCGCCTGGCGGCAGAGCATATCACCATGGTGATTGTAACGCACGAAATTGATTTTGCCAGCAACGTCAGCGATAAGATTATTTTTATGGCGGACGGCGCCGTGGCAGAGGAAGGAACGCCGCAAGAGGTCATTGAACATCCAAAAAACGAAAGAACCCGGAGTTTTTTACAAAAATTAGAGGAAAAATAGTTCCCTGTTGTGGTATAGAGTTAAATTTTTAACAAATTTGAAAAAAACTCTTGTATATTTTCTGTAAATGAGTTAAAATAATGATTGGAAAAAAATAATTTTATTATACATTTAGGAGGTACTTTACTATGGCAGTAAAAGTAGCAATTAACGGTTTTGGCCGTATCGGCCGTCTGGCTTTCCGTCAGATGTTTGGCGCAGAAGGATATGAGGTTGTTGCAATCAACGACCTGACAAAGCCTTCCATGCTGGCTGATTTATTAAAGTATGATACTGCACAGGGCGGCTACTGTGGCAAGATCGGTGAGAATCTTCACACCGTAACAGCTGATGATGAAAAGGGTACGATTACCGTTGACGGTAAGACCCTGACCATCTATGCAAAGGCAAACGCAGCAGAGCTCCCCTGGGGCGAGATTGGCGTTGACGTTGTATTGGAGTGCACCGGCTTCTATTGCTCGAAGGAAAAATCGCAGGCACACATTGACGCAGGCGCAAAGAAGGTTGTTATCTCCGCACCGGCAGGCAGCGATTTAAAGACCATCGTATTCAGCGTAAACGAGGATACCTTAACCAAGGATGATACCATTATTTCCGCTGCATCCTGCACCACCAACTGTCTGGCTCCGATGGCGAAAGCGCTGAACGACTATGCACCGATTCAGAGTGGTATTATGTCCACCATTCACGCTTACACCGGCGACCAGATGATCCTGGACGGCCCGCACAGAAAGGGTGACCTTCGCCGTGCAAGAGCAGGCGCTGCAAACATCGTTCCGAACTCCACCGGCGCTGCAAAGGCAATCGGCCTGGTTATTCCGGAACTGAACGGCAAGCTGATCGGTTCTGCACAGCGTGTTCCGGTTCCGACCGGTTCTACCACCATCTTGACCGCAGTTGTAAAGGGCAGTGACGTTACCGTTGACGGTATCAATGCTGCAATGAAGGCTGCTGCATCTGCATCCTTTGGTTACAACACCGATCCGATTGTATCTTCCGATGTTATCGGTATGAAGTACGGTTCTTTGTTTGATGCAACCCAGACCATGGTATCGAAGATCGCTGACGATCTGTATGAAGTACAGGTTGTTTCCTGGTACGACAACGAGAACAGCTACACCAGCCAGATGGTAAGAACCATCAAGTATTTTGCTGAGCTGTAAGAAGTACCGGAAAGATTGATTGTTTTATAAGAACGAAAAGGGCGCGTCTTCGCTTGTGGATTCCACAAGCGAGACAGCGCCCTTTTTTGATAGGCGTTTATTAAATTACCGGTTAAAGTAGCGGACGATGCCGAGATAAATGCCCCACGCCAGCTTTTGACGGTAGTTGTTCTCCTGCAGAAGGGCGGCCTCTTCGGGGTTTGAGAGAAAGCCGCATTCCACAATCACGGATGGGATGTCAACGTCCTTTAAAATCAAAACATTGCGGTCGATTTCCTTAGCGTTGCGGGTGTTGCCGTCCGCTAAAATTTCTTTTAAGGATTCTTGAATCGTGTCGCCCAGACGCTTGCTATCCTCTGATTTTGCGGCATAAAAGACCTGAGCGCCCTTGTATTGCTCCTGCGTAAATTTGTTCATGTGGATGCTGACAAAGATTTCTGAGCCGCTGTTCTTGGCAAGTTCCCTGCGCGCGAGCAGATCTGATTTTTTGGCGGCAATTCCCGATTTGTCACTCTCTGCCGTCGAGGTGTCCTCGCTGCGTGTTAAAAACACAATGCCGCCGGCTTGCTCCAGATACTCCCGAAGCCGGAGGGTGACGTCCAGATTGATGTCCTTTTCGGTAACGCCGTTTGCGCTAGCGCCGGCGTCAAATCCGCCATGGCCGGCATCCAGTGTAATCACCTTGTTGGCAGCCGGTGTCGAAAAGACTGACCGGGTCAGATCCTCTTTTTCGTGCAATATGCCGCAGAGCAGCAGCGTGCAAAGCGCCAGCAGAAGAAAAAAAAGACGTTTGAAATTCTTTTGCTTTACCACAAAAAACAATGCAATCACCCCGTTTACAATATGAACGGGATGATTGCATTATGCCATTTTGGCATTGGAAAAATACAGCGTAAAGTCTTTTTGCTCATTTTCGCCCAAAGGGCCTTGGTAGGGAATGCCCAGCATTTCGTATTTTGCGCCGGCAAGCGGATTATAGCGCAGCAGCTCGACCGGACTGTTGTCTGCGATGTCCGCAATGGCACGGAGGTTTTCCGGCGTGTCGGTGATGCCCGGGATCAGCGGTACACGGAGGATAAACGGCTTTTTGCTCTGTTTCAGATAAGCGATGTTTTTTAAAATAAGCTGATTGGAAACACCGGTATAGCGGCGGTGTGCCGCATCGTTCGCGAGCTTGATATCTTGCATCACATAGTCCATCTTTTCAATCACCGTTTGATACGTTTTGGTGTCCGTCATGCCGCTGGTTTGGATTGCCTTGTGGAGGGACAGACGGTCGGCCACGGCGCAGACAAAGTCTGCCTGCAGCATGGGTTCTCCGCCGGAAAAAGTCACGCCGCCGCCCATGGATTGCAGCGCCGGGGCGTAGGACTGAATGAGATCTGCCAGTTCGCCATCCTCAATTTCGCGACCCGACACGCTGATACAGCCGTTTGGGCAAGCGTGAACGCAGCGATCAAAGCGTGCACATTCCGGGTGGCTGCAGGGAACGCGGCAGCGGCCGCAGTGCGTGCAAAGATTTTGCTTAATCATCAGCTGCGGCGCCTTTGACAGTCCTTCCGGGTTGTGGCACCAAAGGCAACGCAGCGGACAACCCTTCAAAAATACGGTGACCCTGCCGCCGGGGCCATCATGGATCGAAAATTCTTTGATATCAAATATGGTGCCGTGCATAGCAGTACTCCTTATTGGCAGATTGCCGAGTTTATAACGCAGCAAAAGCAGATATTCGCTTTCCCGAAACCAGAGCTTTGAGAATCCTCTTTCAACTAAACGCGATATTGCTGACGCCGCATCACATGATCCTGATACTCGCGATCCAGTTCTACAAAATAGGCGCTCCAGCCCCATATCCGAACCACCAGCTGACGGTGGTTCTCCGGGTGAAGCTGCGCATCCTTCATCAGGTCGGTGTTTACTGCATTGAGCTGTAGCTGATGTCCGCCCATGTCGATAAAGGTTTTTACCAGTGCGGCAACCTTTTTTACGCTGTCCGCGCCTTCAAACATGGAGGATGCAAATTCCAGGGTCAGCGGTCCGCCGTTGATGGCGTTTTGAAAGTGCGGCTTGCAAAAGGATTGGACAACCGAGAGCGGGCCGCGGATATGGGCAAACAGGCTGGGCGAAAAATTGGTGCCGAATGGCTCCTTTTTTCTGCGTCCGTCCGGTGAGGCGCCGATCTCGTCCGCATGCCACAGATAATACATGGCAGAACCCGTCCCGGCGCGGAAGATGCCGCCCCGGCAGTTTTTCTTCCCGGTAAGCGCATCGGAAAACGTGTCCAGCAACGTAACGGCCGCCTGATCCGGCAGATCGTCATTGTTACCCATCTTCGGCGCCTCATAGCGCAGAATTGGCAAAAGCTCGCTATGCTTTTCGAAGTTGCTGTCTACGGCGGCGAGCAATGCATCCTTGGTGATCGTTTGATCGGTATAGACGTATTTTGCGATTACGGCCATGGAATCCGCTGCTGTTGCAATCCCGGTTCCGTGAATGCCGAAGTTATTGTATTTTGCGCCGTCATAAATGCCGCCGTCCATCAGACAATGCATCAGCGGAGACGGAACAAACCAGAGATTCTGAATGGAAGCACAGATCTTGTCGCAAGCGGTATGAATTTCCGCTTGTACGGCGCGAACCCAGGCGTCATAGCTTTCGCAGCGCATCAGGTCGCGGTGCAGACATACGTCAATGACCTTTGGAAAGGAAAGTGCGGCAATGTTCGCCACGTCGCCGCCGACACCGGGAATAATAAATTCCCAGCACGCCGCAGTGGTATAATTGATGGCATCGGCGCGGTCGTAACCGAGACGGCAGAGACCGTCGATGACGACATCATCGTTCGAGTATTGCGGAAAACCAAGCCCTGCACGGGTCAGCTCACTGCCAAGCTCATACACCGAAAGCGGCGTATCGCGGCTGACGCGGATATTGATTTTGGGGTCAATCATCATAAGATTCTTGCTGGCTTTTAAACAGAGTTTTGACAGCAGCCCAAACACCTCTTTCCCATTGGCATCGATGCCGCCCAGTACCATGCTTTGCCCGTTGTCACCCTGCTGCACGCCGGGGTACAGATCACTGTCTTTGTTAAAGGAGAGGAAGAAGTCCTCCAAAAGCTCCAGTGCGCTTTCCTCGGTATAGCGCCCCTTTTCCATATCTGCTTTCAGATACGGCGCCATATACAGGTCAAAGCGGCCGACTGTGTTGTGGTAGTTCCCCTCCAGCCAGAGAGAAAAATGCAGAATCCTGAAAAATTGCAGCGCCTCATAAAACGAGGTTGCGCCGTACCGGGGTACTCTTCTTAGGATCGCCGCAAGTTCTGCTTTTCCTTGTTTTTCCGCTTCATTTCGGTAGCGGTCGGCAAGGTCAAAGATGGCGTCAATCACCCGTTTTCCGTATTCGTCGGCCGATTCGCGCACGGCTAAGAGCCCGCTTTTTAAAACCCGTTCATAATCCGGCGAGAGGTTTGACATGTAGCCAAGCTCGTGGATATAGTGTTTTTTACGAATGGCTTTCCACTCTTTTTCGGTAAAGCAGTCCGGAATGTTTGATACTGTTCTTAAGTAACAAATTTTTTCGCCTTCCAAAAGAACCGGGGTTTCCAGTTTGGCAAGCAATTCAAAACGCCGCGTCATGCGCTCCTTGGGACAGAGCCCCTCGCTTTGAAACTGCGCTGCAAGATTGCTGTATTCTAAAAAGTCCCTGCGGTATTGGTGATGCTTTTTTTCCACTATAAACTGATAAAGCTGTTGATTCATAGAATATCGCCTCCATTATCGTTAATGTCAATATAACATAATATTAGGCCTTTGTCAATAGAGGAGAGCTAGTATTTTATAACATCAGGTTAACGCTCCTTAGTGGATTCACGCTGTACCACATGAGTCGGCAGAACAATCTGTGTTGTTTGTTCCGTCTTATTTTGGATGACGTGCATCAAAATGTCAACGGCCTCCATGGACATCTTGGTTTTGGAGGAGGTAACCGAGGTTAGCATCAGCGGCAGATAAAACTTGGAGGCGATATCGTCAAAGCCGATGACCGAAACATCGTCCGGCACTTTTTTTCCCAGTTTTTGAAGAAAGCAGCAGACCTGCATCGCCAGCATATCGCTAAAGCAGATGATACCGGTGCAGTCTTTGTGCTTTTTTAAACACGCCATGACCTCTTTTTTGTCCGGAGCCGGAACCGTCTCGGCGCAATACAGTGCCTCCGGCGGAAGTCCACCCTGTACCATGGCGCGTTTTACCCCTTCCAATCGGTCACGGGCGCTGGAGATATAAAGCGGCGCGTTAATAAAAAGCAGCTTTTTGTGTCCCAGGCCGATCAAGTGCTCGGCCGCCGCGTAGCCACCGTTTAAATCATCGCAGATGACATAGCTGGACGGATTCCCCTCAAACCGCCGTCCGAGTAGAACGTACGGGATGCGTTTTTTTGCGATAAAGCCGATATTATCCCTGGTCTTTTGCACCGGGCAAAGAATGATGCCGTCCACGTTTTTGCTGATGGCTGAGACAATGGCGGCATGTTCTAACACCTCATCCTCATCCGTGTTCAGCATAATGGCGTTGTAGCCGTAGTGACGCAGCCTGCCTTCCATTTCCTTTAGCATGATAGAAAAATGCGGGTTGGAAATATCCCCGACGATCAAGGCAACCGTCTTACTCTTGCCCGAACGCAACGCCCCGGCAGAGGCGTTGGCGATATAGCCCATTTCTGCTGCCGTCTGCTGAATATATTTTTTTGTTTTCTCGGAGATATCCGGCTTATCAAGCAGCGCATGCGATACGGTGTTGATCGAGTACCCCGTTTTTTTTGCGATGTCGGACAGTCTGACCGCCTTCATATCGATAACCCCTTTGCAATCAATTTGTATCATTATACCTAAAAACCGATGATTCGTCAATAGTGCGCCGACAGCAGGGAATTGAAAATATTTTCTAAAATGTGTTGACGTTTCGGTGGATTCAGTATATAATTATAGAGATAGTATTAGGATGATTCGTGCCGAAAGGGAAATGCTTTTTCTAAAGATATGGGGAGGGAAATGCAAAGCCGTGGCGCGTCATGAGGAGGAATGATTTTAATGAGTAGAGTTTACAATTTTTCTGCCGGTCCGTCCATGCTTCCGGTGGAGGTGTTAGAGCGTGCGCAAAAGGAGATGCTTGATTGTAATGGCAGCGGCCAGTCCGTGATGGAGATGAGTCACCGTTCCAAAGAGTATCAGGCGATCATCGACCACGCAGAGGCGCTCTTTCGGGAGATTATGCAGATTCCGGACAACTACAAGGTTCTGTTTTTACAGGGCGGCGCTTCCACCCAGTTTGCGATGGTTCCGTTCAATTTGGGAAACAAAAATAAAATTGCGGACTACGTAATCACCGGCCAGTGGGCAAAAAAGGCTTTTGCGGAAGCCGGCCGTTACCTGGACGCACATGACATTGCGTCCAGTGCCGACAAGACTTTTTCCTACCTGCCAAAAGTAGACGCCTCTATGCTGACGCCCGGTGCAGACTATGTACATATTACCTATAATAATACCATTTACGGTACGCATTATAATACCATGCCGGACTTTGGGGAGGCTACCGTGGTTACCGATATGTCATCTTGTATCCTGTCCGAAGAGGTTGATATCAGCAAATTCGGCCTGATTTATGCCGGTGCGCAAAAGAACATGGGGCCGGCAGGCGTTACCGTTGTGATTGTGCGTGAGGATTTAATCGGCGATGCCATGGATATGACGCCGACCATGCTCAACTATGAAACACATGCGAAAAACGGATCGATGTTTAACACACCGCCGACCTACGGTATTTATATCTGTGGTCTGGTTTATGAGTGGATTAAGGATCTGGGCGGTGTTAAGGCAATGCACGAGAGGAATGTCGAAAAGGCAAAGCTTTTGTATGATTTTCTGGATAACTCAAAGATGTTCCGCGGCACCGTGGTGCCGGAGGATCGTTCTTTGATGAATGTACCGTTTGTGACCGATTCGGATGAATTAAACGCTGCCTTTATTGCTGAGGCAAAGGCAAAGGGCTTTGTGAACCTGAAAGGACACAGAACAGTCGGCGGTATGCGCGCCAGCATCTATAATGCGATGCCGGTCGAGGGCGTCAAGGCGTTGGTTGCATTCATGAAAGATTTTGAAACCAAGAACCAATAAGGGGGATTTTGGATGATGTATCAGATTAGAACATTAAATAAGATTTCAAAAAAGGGCCTGGCGCAGCTTGGCGAGAATTATTCCTGCGCGGACGAGATTGCAAACCCCGACGGTGTGATCCTGCGAAGCTTTAAGATGCATGATATGGAATTGCCGTCCAGTCTGCGCGCGGTCGCGCGTGCCGGCGCCGGCGTCAATAATATTCCGATTGATAAGTGTACCGAAAAGGGGATTGTGGTATTTAACACGCCGGGCGCCAATGCCAATGCGGTCAAGGAACTGGTTCTGGCAGCGTTGCTGCTCTCCTCACGAAAGATTGTGCAGGGTATTGAGTGGACTAAGACGCTGATCGGAGAGGGCGATGCGATTTCCGGCCTGGTTGAAAAGGGTAAATCCAACTTTGTCGGCCCGGAAATTGAAGGAAAGACGCTGGGCGTTGTCGGCCTGGGTGCGATCGGTGTCCGCGTTGCTAACGCAGCGCATCACCTCGGAATGGACGTGATCGGCTTTGATCCGTATCTGTCGGTTGACGCGGCTTGGCATCTGACCCGTTTTGCCCATAAGGCCAACGATTTGCAGACACTGCTTGAAAAGGCCGATTATATCACCATTCATGTTCCGGCAACTCCGGAAACCAAGGGCATGTTTAACTCCGAGGCGTTTGCCTCTATGAAGAACGGTGCGCGGCTACTGAATTTCTCGCGCGGGACGCTGGTGGACGAGGAGGATGTCATTGCGGCGCTGGAGAGCGGCAGGCTCTCCTGCTACATCACCGACTTTGCGAGCGAGGCGCTGCTCAAACAGGAAAACGTCATTGCAATGCCGCACCTTGGCGCATCGACTCCGGAGAGTGAGGAAAACTGTGCCATGATGGCAGCCAAGGAGCTCAAGGACTTTTTGGAAAACGGTAACATTACAAACAGCGTGAACTTCCCGGCTTGCGACATGGGCAAGGCGATGGGCACCAGAATCACAGTGCTGCACAAAAATATCCCAAATATGCTGAAGCAGTTTACCGACGCACTGGCAAGCAAGGGTGTCAACATTGAAAACATGCTCAATAAGAGCAAGGGCGATAATGCATATACCATGATTGACATTGCCGGCAACTGTGAGGCAGCGGTACTCGCCGAGATGGAAGCGATTGACGGCGTGATTAAGGTGACCATTCTCTAAACCGGCGCAGAACGGAGAGCTTTACAAAAGAGAACGGCAGGAAACCAGATGGTTGCGCATATCGATGATATGTGAGGAAAGTCCGGGCTCCATAGGACAGGGTGCAAGCTAACGGCTTGTGGAGGCGACTCTAAGGAAAGTGCAACAGAAAATAACCGCCTGCCATTGGCAGGTAAGGGTGAAAAGGCGAGGTAAGCGCTCACCCGGCGCTATGGTGACATAGCGCCGGTGTAAACCCCACCCGGAGCAACGCCTGAATGGGAGGCTAAGCCGGTCCGGCATCTCCCGAAACGGCGGCTTGAGGCGTGCGGTGACGTACGTCCCAGATAGATGACCATCCACGACAGAACCCGGCTTATGGTTTGCTGCCATCAAAAAAAAGACGGTCTTGATATCTTTTTTGTCGGAGGAAGATAGAAATGCTTAAAAAACTAAACCGGTCGGAGTATGATAAGGTTTATGCGCTGCTTAAGGGCAGTTTTCCGAGGGAGGAGCGGCGTAGCCGCGAAAAGCAGGAACGGCTTTTAGACAATCCAAGATATCAAATCTATGTACCGAGTAACGATGAAGATGGCAGGATTTCGGCCTTTGCTGCCGTTTGGGACTTCGACAAGTTCCGCTATTTGGAGCATTTTGCGGTAGATCCTGCACTGCGCGGCGGCGGCATCGGTTCTGATATGCTGAAGGATTTGACCGCGCATGGGAAAGGTCGGGTTTGTCTGGAAGTAGAGCCGCCCAATACCGCAATGGCTAAGCGGCGCATCGCTTTTTACGAGCGGAACGCCTTTTTCTTAAACCCGTATTCGTATATGCAGCCGTCTTTGGGTGAAGGGCGCCCTGCGATTCCGCTTTTGATTATGACATCGGGCAGCGGAGCGGAGGAGACGGAATTTTTTGAAATTCGCGATCTGCTTTATCAATATGTCTATCAGGTAAAATCATAAAAACCACCGGCCATTGACCGGTGGTTTTCTGCATCTAATCCGGGCGTTTTAGGAGTTCTGCAAGGTACAACTCTGCGGCCGTCCAGCCGTCGATGCGGCCGTTTTTGATATCGGCGTCATAGCCAAGCCCCTTTTTGATCATGCGCTGCAAGTAATCCTCCCGATAGCGTTTGGATTCCTCAATCGTTTTGTTTACAGCGAATGCAGGACGGCGAAAATCAAAGTATTCGCCGATTTCACCGGACGTCATTCCGCATTCGCGCAGCTGCTTGCATAGCAAAAGCTCTGATAACTTCCCCATCATGATTCCTAAAATTACCGTGGGCTGCTCCTTGGCGTCTTTGAAATACTTCATCTGTTCCTGCGCCCTGGCGCCGCAGCCGGCCGTCATATGATCCAGCATATCATAGACGCGGCATTCTACGGTTTTATCAACCACCGCATCGATGTCCTCGCGCTGCACTTTGTCACGGTTACCCAAAAAATTGAGTATTTTCTCGTATTCGTGATCCAGTTTTTCCAGAGAGGTGCCGCATTGAGTAATGATATAGGAAAGCTCCTTAGGGGCAATCTGCTTTTCTGATTTGCGAAAGCGATCCTCCAGCCACGCCTCCAGTTTCGGAATCGTAAGATAAGAAAATTCCAAGGTTCCGCCGATGTCTTCGATAAATTTTATGTTTTTGGCTTTCTTTTTATCCCAGTGATCCTCGGTTAGCACCAGGCAGACATAAGGCGGAAGATTTTTTGCGGCTGCGGCAAGCCGTTTATATTCACGGCTGTTTGCCTGATTGAAAAAGCCGCTGTTTTTGACAACGACCAGTTTTTTTTCCGACATTTGCGGAAACTGTGCAACGGCTTCCATTACGGCCTCAATGTCCGTCTTTTTCCCCTCAAAACAAAAATAGTTAAAATCCTCCACTGCAGGCGGAATCAGCTTTTTTTTCATTGCCTCCAGCTTGTGGCGCAGCAAATAGCATTCCTCGCCGTAAAAGAAGTAGAGCGGGAAAAAAATGCCGGTTTTAATCTGTTGATTGAGTTTTTCCAGTGTCATGGTCATCACTACCTTTGTCCTAGCATAGTTCGTACATTTAAAATGCCGCTGTCGCCCAGCGTCATGACAATTGTTCCGTCACGGTCGGTTCTGAAAATGCCGGTGTTCTCCTTTTGCAAAAGGTAGAGCATGGCATCGGACGGCTCGTGATAGGTGTTGTCGGCGGCAACGCTGATAACGGCAAAATCCGCATTACAAGCATGAATCAGTTCTTCCCGTGCGGCCGATTTTCCGCCATGATGCGGCACCTTCAGCACGTCGCACGGGAGTTTATTGCCGTTTTCTGCTGTTAGAATCAAGGATGCTTCCGATTCCATATCCCCGGTGAATAAAAAGGAGGTATTTTTACATTCCATACGCAAAACCATGGAAAAATTATTCAGATTATCGTCCGCACTCTCCCGTGAGGGAGCCAGAACCTCATAGTTTGCCTCGCCGCACGAAACCGTCTCGCCGGCGCCCAGCCGTTGCACCGGGATATTACTCTTTTCCGCCATGCCCAGAACGAGCGGTTCCAGTTCTGACGTGCCGGTGTATGCGGCAATATAAATCTTTTTGATCGGAAAGCCGGACTCCATCAGCTCCATGACGCCGCTCACATGATCTGCGTGAAAATGGGATAAAAATACGGCGTCCAGCTCCCTCATGTTTTGCAGTCGGAAATAATTACTCAAAACTGCGCCGCTACCCTCATCGCCGCTGTCAATTAGGACGTTACCCTCGCGCCCGGCGCGGATCAGACAGGCGTCACCCTGTCCGATATCGATAAAGCTTACCGTGGTGGGACGAAAGCGGACAAAGCATACGATGCAGAGTGCAAGAAACAGGGCGGCGAAAACCCATAAAATAGCGATGATAAATTTTTCTTTTACAGCCTGTTTCATTGCGGATTCCTTCCAGTGTTGATCGGTTGTGCAGGCTTTTCAATCGACTCGGTTTGATACGTGTTGCCGCCAAGATCCTTCCACAAAAAGATGCCGTTTTCCAGAATCATGTAGCTATGCGGACTGTCCTCTTTCGGAATGGAGACAGAGCCGGGATTGAGATAGCGATAGGTCTCGTGTTTGCGGCATGCAGGAACATGCGTATGGCCGTGCAGCAAAATATCACCCTTGTGCAGCGGCGGCAGCGCGCCCTCATGGTAATGGTGGCCGTGCGTTGCAAAAATCATTGTTTTTCCCTCTGTCAAAATTGCGTAGTCTGCCAGAATCGGAAAATCCAGAACCATCTGATCGACCTCGGTATCGCAGTTGCCCCGTACACAAAGAATGTCCTGTGCCAGAGGATTTAGCATGGCGATCACCGATTTTGGCGCGTACTCCCTGGGCAGGTCATTTCTGGGACCGTGATACAGAATATCGCCAAGCAGCAAAAGCCGGTCGGCGCTCTCCTTTTGATACTGTGTAAGGAGCTTATCGCAGTAGCAGGCAGATCCGTGGATATCGGATGCAATCATCCATTTCATGGAGCTACACTCTCCCTTCTTCGGCAAAGGTTTTTCGCTTTGCATCGCATAATTCGGAAATAAATATATGATCGAGCCTTGACAGCTTGTAGTCCTTGCGGCGGATCAGAACGTCCTTGTAACGGCGTTTTTCTTTTCCGCATTCGATTTGGATCAGGCCGTAGTGCTTGAGATACTTTTCGGGAATCGGCGCTGTCCACATAAAGGTATCGTGGTTTTCTGCCAGCAATGCAAACCGGCTTGCGCGGTCAAAAACGTAGATGCTACGGTTGGCAGTCTCTAAAAGCTCCGCCTTTTTTAGCTCCGCAAAGGGGAGGGCCGGAATAAACGGATCGTCAAAGGCAACCTCTGCATAGGGGACAAGGTCTTTGGGCGAGACCGCCGCCTTTTGCGCAAGCGGATGATCCTTGTGTATGGTCAGCACATGATGAAATTTGGCAACCAGTTCATAGGCGAGTCCCTTTTCATCCAGCATGGTTTTGTAATATTTATCATAGACGGCGGCGTAGCGGATAATGCCCAGCTTATAGCCCTCGTCTAAAATATTTTTAATGGCCTGCATGGCATTGGTCTCTTTATAATACAACGCTGCCATGCTCTCCTTCGGGAGTTTTTGGCTAAAGGTGACAAATGCATTGGCAATATAACTGGCGCGCGGTACCGAAATCGAGAACTTTTCCTTGCTGACCGGCCCCTGGTGAAACAGGCGTTCCACCGCCTCAACCTGCTGTACAATCTTTTCGGCGTGGCGGATAAACACCTCACCGTCGGGCGTCAGAACCATGCCCTTTGCGCTGCGGTCAAAGATGGTAACGCCGATCGAGGCCTCTAAGGCCTTCATCGCGCGGCTGAGATTCGGGGGATCCATATAAAGCTTTTCCGCCGCCTTATTCATTGATCCGCATTTTGCAATTTCCACTGCGTACTTCCAATGCAAAAGATTCATATTTTTTCCTCGCTTTTACAGCCCCAAAAGTGCCTTGGCAATATTAAAGAAGATTAAGACCGAACAGGTGTCCAGTATGGTTGAGAGCAGCGGCGCTGCCATAATCGCAGGGTCTAAGCGGCATTTTTTTGCCAGCATCGGCAAAATACAGCCGATGCATTTTGCCAGGGTTACCGTGCCGATCAGACTCAGTCCCGAAATCAAGGCAAGTCTTCCGATGCCGACTTGAGACAAAACCTCCTGATTATGTCCGTACATCAGGTAAACGCGCGCTGCATTGACGAGCGCCAGGGCGCCGCCGGTTAGCAAAGCAATGCGAAATTCTTTGAAAAAAACCTTAAAAAAGTCTTTAAACCGAATCTCACCCAGCGCCAGACCGCGGATGACCATAGTGGAGCTCTGCGAGCTGCAGTTACCGCCGGTACCCATGAGCATCGGTACAAAGGCGACCAGAATCGGAATCGTGATAAAGGCAGACTCATATTTTTGAATGATACTGCCGGTAATGGTGGCCGACAACATTAAAAAGAGGAGCCAGAAGAACCGATTTTTGGCATGAGTAAAGACTGAGGTTTTCAGATAGCTGTCCTCACTGGGGACAACGGCGGCCATTTTGGCGATATCCTCGGTATTTTCCTCCTGAAGGACGTCAATGGCGTCATCGACCGTGACAATACCGACCAAACGGCCCTCGCCGTCAACAACCGGCACGGCCAAAAAGTCGTAACGGTCAAAGATATGCGCAACATCCTCCTGATCGTCAACCGTGCTGACATAGGTGATGTTGGTTTCCATAATTTCTTCAATCATTTGCGAAGAGTCCGCGAGCAAAAGTTCCTTCACCGAGATCAGGCCGATCAGTTTGCGGTTTTCATCGGTGACATAACAGGTGTAAATCGTCTCTTTATCCGGGCCGATCCGCCGGATCCGTTCAAAGGACTGCGCTACGGTCATGTGCTTTTTTAGGTCCACATATTCCGTCGTCATAATGCTGCCGGCGCTGTCCTTGGGATAGCGCAGCAGTTGGTTAATATCCTTGCGCATTTCGGCATTGGTGTGGCGCAGAATCCGCTTTACCACGCCGGCCGGCATCTCTTCGATCAGATCCACGGCGTCATCGACATACAGCTCGTCCAGGACCTCTTTCAGCTCGCGGTCGTTGAATGCCGAAATCAAATATTCCTGCTGATCATTGTCCATTTCGACAAAGGCTTCCGCGGCAAGCTCCTTTGGCAGAAGCCGAAAGAGCAGTGTTAAATCCGTTTCGCCGACCTCGGTTAAAATCTGCGCGATATCGACCGGATTTAACGTCATCAAAATTTCACGTACTTCTCCAAAACGTTTTTCACGCAGCTTTGCGGTGAGTTCCTCCAAAAGCTGCTCCAAATCCATTTCTATGATGTTTCCTTCCATGCTGTGACCTCCTGTTTATTTTGTCATACCGGAAGAAAACCCAACGTGGATTCACGGCCGCCTGACGATGCGCGCCGATTGAATCATTGCCCCGCCGGGTTTTTTTCCTTTATCGCCGCTGGCGTCCATGAAATCACCTCTCCTTTTCATAAGATTTTTGTTTCTTTTATTGTAGCACAAGCCCCATGCTTTTTCAAGAGACAATTCGGCAAATTTTTGCGTTTATCTTCGGTATTCTATCTTCAATATGCCCTCAGCGGACTTGACAAATTCATCAAATGGAAGTAGAATAAAAAACTGTGCAAAACTTTTTTAAGGAGTGCTTTTTATTTTGAAACGAATCAAAATTTGGATAGCGGCCACCTTGTGCTGCATGGTGTTTAGCAGCGGTTTTTCTGCATATGCACTGGACATTACGGCGAGGGGCGGCTTTGTGTTAAACAGTAATACCGGGCAGGAGGTTTACGGTTATGCAGCCGATACGCCAATGGCGCCGGCCAGCATGACAAAGGTCATGGCGGCCTATGTCATTTATGAGGCGCTGTCTCAGGGCAGAATCACCAAGGATACGATGATTCCGGTCGGCGATGCGCTTGCGGCGTATTCCCGTGATCCCGGCTACTCGAATGTAACGCTGTGCGCCGGGGAGAGTTATCGGGTGGATGAGCTGCTCTCGGCGCTCTTTGTGGTGTCGGCCAATGCGGCAGTAATGGCAATGGGCGATTATTTGTACGGCAGCGAGACGGGGTTTGTCAGCCGTATGAACCAGATTGTAAACAGCTGGCAGATTGATGCCTATTTTGAGGATTGTACCGGGGTTTCCAGCCGAAACCGTGTAACGCCCAGGGCGATGGCGACCATTGCCAACCGTCTGGTTTGCGACTACCCGGACTGTCTTGGATATTCGTCGATGACATCGCTGAATTTTAGGGGACAAAATTACTATCCGACCAATAAAATGCTGCCCGGAAAGCCATATGCGTATTCCGGAATTGTGGGATTGAAAACCGGGACAACATCGGCTGCCGGCGCCTGCTTTACCGGGGTTGCGGAGCGGGACGGTACGCGGATGATATCGGTGGTGATGGGGGCGCCGTACTCGGATGCGCGGTTTATCGACAGTATTGCGATGCTGGACTATGCGTTTTCAAAACCGGAGAGCAAGCCGCAGGCGGCGCCGGCCTCGATGGCGAACGGCAGCGTTTTTTACGTTAACGATTTGCCGATTGCCGGATTTATAAAGGATGGCGCTTATTTCATACGGGTAGAGGATTTGCGCAGCTATGGCTTTGACGTCAGCTATGACGCGCAGACCAATACGCTGGAGGTTATCAACCAAAAGGAGACACCGCTGCCCGATGATGTGACGGTGACGGCGGCGGATGCGGCCTTTACCCCATCAAAAGCGGTCAATATTTTGCTGAAACAAAATGCGGAGGATTATGGCATCTTTACGTTGACTGCTTATGACATCGAAAAAAAGGCGGCAATGGATATCAAGGAGCTCTCGTATCTCGGATGGGTGTTTTCCAAAGAGAAAACAGCTGTGGTTGTCACAAGATAGAAAAGAAGAAAGAGAAAAAGGATTGCAGCGAATGATGCATCGCATCGTTTGCTGCAATCCTTTTGATTTACACAGAGGGAAGATGTACTTATTCCAAATAGTCCTTTAGCTTGCGGCTGCGGCTGGGGTGGCGCAGCTTGCGCAGCGCCTTGGCCTCAATCTGACGAATCCGCTCTCTGGTGACGTTAAACTTTTTGCCGACTTCCTCCAGCGTTCTTGCACGGCCGTCATCTAAGCCAAAGCGCAGCCGCAGAACCTTTTCTTCCCGAGGGGTCAGTGTGCCGAGTACCTCGACCAGCTGCTCCTTTAACAGAGTAAAGGTTGCTGCATCGGAGGGCGCCGGGGCATCGTCATCCTGGATAAAATCGCCCAGGTGACTGTCTTCTTCTTCGCCGATCGGCGTTTCCAGCGAAACGGGTTCCTGGGCGATCTTCATGATCTCGCCCACCTTATCGACAGGGATATTTAATTCCTTGGCGATTTCTTCCGGCAGGGGATCGCGGCCAAGCTCCTGCACCAGCTGCCTGGAAACGCGCACCAGTTTATTGATGGTTTCTACCATGTGTACCGGAATACGGATCGTTCTTGCCTGGTCGGCAATGGCGCGGGTAATCGCCTGACGAATCCACCAGGTTGCATAGGTACTGAATTTGTAGCCTTTGGTATAGTCAAATTTGTCTACGGCTTTAATCAGACCCAGGTTTCCCTCCTGGATCAGATCCAGAAACAGCATGCCGCGGCCGACATAGCGTTTTGCAATGCTGACAACCAAACGGAGGTTTGCTTCCGCAAGGCGGCGTTTTGCCTCACGGTCGCCCTCTGCCATGCGCTTTGCAAGCTCAGTCTCCTCTGTAGTCGAAAGCAGGCTTACCTTGCCGATCTCCTTGAGGTACATCCGCACCGGGTCATCAATGCTGATGCCATCCGGCACAGACATATCGTCTAAGTCCTCCGGCGTGATTTCAATCTCGTTTTCCAGCATATCCAGCTCTTCGTCCAGATTGCCGACAATCTCTACGCCATGCTTTTCCAGATATTCATACATTTTGTCAATCTGGGTGGCGTCCAGCTCCAGTTCTTCCATCCTGTCGCTGATTTCTTTGTAATCCAAAACGCCTTTCTTTTTTCCCTCTTCCAAAAGCTGCTGCAGCAATGCTTTTTTATTGGTTATCGGTTTCTTCTCTTTCTCCACGGTTTGTTCCCCCTGTTCGCTTTATGTTGTTCTTCCGAACCAGCTTGTCCAGCTCTTTTAAATCGGCGCCGGACTGCATCAGCCGTTCCTCATTTTTCCTTGCTTTTTCAAAAAGCAAGGTGGAAAGCGGCTGCTGATAGGCCTGATCTTTGTGTACAATATTTTTATCATCCATCAAGATGGCGGTCACGGCGCTTGCCGCATCCGGCGTAAGCTTTGCCAAAAGTGCATGAACATCAACGTTCTGACGGTCGTCCTCTGCCCAAAGCGCTTCAGCCAGCTGCCGGTGGGCCCCCTCAGAAAAGTCCCCGGCGCAAAGTCCGGATGCCTTGACCTTTCGCAGAATATGACCCTCTGTCATCAGATTTAAAAGAAGGCTTTCTGCGTTACAGATTCCCATTTTTTTCAAATCGCGCCGTCCGCCGGTGCGCCGCTCAAAGCTTTGCCTGTCTTCCCGTTCTGCGCGGCGTCGATGCATGGCATCCTTTTTTCGCAGCAGGACGTTTACCTGTGTGAGAAGGCTTTCTTCACTCACGCCGGCGGTAGCTGCCGCCTGTTTTAAGTATAGTTCCCGTTCAGTCGGTTTGTTGATTTCGGCAAGCACGGCCGCTGCCGCTTCGGTAAATTCGATGACCTGCTCGGTGTCCTTTAGGTCATAGTTTTGCTTGAGGTGATCCATTCTATACATAAACAGCGGCTTTGCGTCGTCGATCAGAATCCGGAACATCTCCGGCCCTTTGCTTTGAATAAATTCATCCGGATCCTTGCCGTCGGTAATGGTCAGCACGCGGGTTTTTATCTCTGCATCGGTCAGAATCTGCCCGGCGCGCAGCGTTGCCTTTTGCCCGGCCTGATCGGCATCGTAGCAAAGCACCGCCCTTTGGGCGTACTTCTTTAAAAGCCGAGCTTGTTCCGGTGTGAACGCGGTGCCAAGCGATGCGACCGCATTGCCGATCCCGGCCTGATGCAGCGAGATGACGTCCATGTAGCCTTCCATCAAAAGCATGACGCCGGACCGATCGTTTTTTGCAAGGTTTAACCCAAACAGGTTCTCTTTTTTCTTAAAGACCACGGTCTCCGGCGAGTTCAGGTACTTTGCGCCGCTCCCGTCGCCCGTCATTACACGGCCGCCAAAGCCGATGATTGCGCCATGGGCGTTGATGATCGGAAAAATGACCCGTCCGTCATGAAAGACATCGTAATAGGATCCGTTCTCCCGCGATTTGGCAAGCCCGGCCTCATAGACCTCATGCGCCTTATATCCTTTTTTTGTTAGGTAATCCAGCAGATTGGACCAGCCCTCCGGGGCAAAGCCCAGCCCGAATTTTTTGATCGTGGCATTGGTGATACCGCGCTTTTTCAGGTACTGGTAGGCCGACTCTCCCTTGGGGGTTGCCAGGTTTTCGAAAAAATAGCGTGCGGCTGCGGCATTGATTTCACAAATGCGCTGCCGCTTATCAGCCGCAGCGGCGCGTTTTTTTTGATCTTCCAAAGAGCCGAATTCCGGAATCGGAACGTGCGCGCGGTCAGCCAGATATTTTAGGGCGTCTTGAAAATCCAGATTTTCAATCCGCATGATAAAATCAATCGCGTTGCCGCTTGCGCCGCAGCCAAAACAGTAAAACAGCTGCTTTTCCGGCGAGATGGAAAGGGAGGGTGATTTTTTGTCGTTATGAAAGGGGCAAAGCGCCGCATAGCGCGAACCGACGCGTTTTAGCTTTGCATATTCGGAGACAAGCTCCACCAGTTCGTTTTTTTCCAAAACCTCTTGCTTAAAGTCCTGAAAATTCTGCGCCATGCCCTCACCTCCCTATCAAAGCCGACAAAGCGGTTTTTCGTGCTTTGTGCGGCATGATCTGCTCTCAAAGTATATAAATTCGACACCGTTTGCCGATTTCCTCTTTTTGATCGAATTTACCGCGCCCAGAAAGAGGGAATGTATAACTCCGTGAATTTGGAGACGGCAAAACGGTCGCTCATTCCGGCAATGTAGTCGCGGATCTGTACCTCGACATCATCGCTCATGCTTGCGTTTTTGCTGCTTCTTGGGATCAGCTCCGGCTGCTTGCGGTACGCCTCGTAAAGCCCCTCCAGGACGCGGCAGGCTTTTTGCTCCTCGCACTGCGGCTTAGAAGAAACGTAAACCCGTTCAAACATAAAGGCGCGAAGACCCATCATGGCATCAAAAACGTCATCTTCCATTTTGATGGTGTCGTGATCCATGCTGGCGCGGATTACCGCCCAGATTAGGGTGTTAATCCGCTGCGAATGCCGGGCGCCCAAAACACGGGTATAGCGCTTTGGAATATCGTATTCGGTCAGTACGCCGCCGCGCACCGCGTCATCAATATCATGGTTGATATAGGCAATTTTATCCGCCAACGCGACAATCTGTCCCTCCGGCGTGCTTGCCCTTTTGCCGCCGGTGTGACACAGAATCCCGTCCCGTACCTCATAGGTAAGGTTAAGTCCGCCGGGACGCTCTAGGACATCAACCACGCGCAGGCTCTGTTCGTTATGCCGAAAGCCGTGCGGACAGATGCGATTTAACACATTCTCTCCCATATGGCCAAACGGCGTGTGACCTAAATCGTGTCCCAGCGCGATGGCCTCGGTTAAGTCCTCGTTCAGCCGCAGGGCACGTGCAATGGTACGTGCAATCCGCGAAACCTCCAGCGTGTGCGTCAGACGAGTGCGGTAATGATCGCCCTCCGGCGATAAAAAGACCTGGGTCTTGTGTTTGAGCCGCCGAAAGGCCTTGGCGTGGATAATCCGATCCCGATCCCGCTGAAACGCCGTCCGCAGCGGACATGGCGCTTCCGCATGCTCCCGGCCGCGGCTATCGGCGCTCTTTGCTGCATACGGCGAGAGCAGCGCTTTTTCCTGTTCCTCCGTTACTTCCCGAAGATTCACAGATCATCGCCTCCATACCTTATTTACTATTTATTTCTACAAAAAGAGACGGATTCCTTTTTCTTTATTGACAAAATCCGAAATTTATACTAACATAACAGTTAGACTGATAAAAAGGGAGAAAAATTATGCAAAACGCACCAAGTCTGACACCGAGACTGCAGGAAATCGCGGACGCTGTTGCGCCGTGCCGCTGCATTGCGGATATTGGCACGGATCACGCCTATTTGCCGGCCTATCTTTGCGCAAAGGGGATCTGCAAGTCCGCAATCGCCTCCGATTTACGTGCGATGCCGCTTAAGAGCGCCAAGGAGACGATTGCGCGCTATCATTTGGGCGATCGGATCGAAACCCGTCTCGGCAGCGGTGCATCCACGCTGGTACCGGGAGAGGCAGACGCCATTGTGATTGCCGGCATGGGCGGACTGATGATTGCACAGATTTTAAGGGATGATGCGGCGGTCTTTCAAAAGGCGGAACAGATCTTGGTTCAGCCGATGAGTTCGGTTTATGAGCTAAGGACGCTGCTTTGGGAATATCATTATCGGATTGCGCGTGAATGGCTGAGCCGCGAGAGTGAAAAACTGTATCACATCATGGCGATCGCACCGGGAAGAGAAGAAGAAAAGCCCGGCGAATGGGAGCTTTTTATGGGGCGCAGCCTTTTGAAAGAGCAGCCGCGGCACTTTGAGGATTATTGGGCGAAGCAGAAAAAAAGGCTGGAGGAAAAGCGCCGCGGACTTTTGCGCGCTAAGACAATGGACGAAAAGGAATTGCAGCGCATCGAGGCAATGTACCGGATGCTGTGCAAAACGGAGGAGGATATGAGATGATAAAGGTTTCCGATATTATAGAGGTAATGGAGCGGCTGGCGCCGCCGACGTTGGGCGAGAGTTGGGATAATGTGGGCCTGATGGCCGGGGATCGGGATCAGCGGGTCACCACGGTGTTTGTCTGTTTGGATGTGACCTCGGACAACGTGCGGCGCGCCGCGGAATGCGGTGCGGATTTGATTATCTCACATCATCCGCTGATTTTTACGCCGCAAAAACGAATTGTGGAGCAGGATATTACCGGCAGTATTTTGCGGAACTTGATTCGCAGTGATATTTCGGTTTACAGTGCGCATACCAACTTAGACCATGCGGACGGCGGTATGAACGATGCCCTGGCCGCCCGTCTGGATTTGACCGGGGTGCGCCGCTTTTTAGAGAGTGAATGCGTGGACGAGACCGGCGCGCCAATATTAAATATCGGTCGGGTCGGTGCGCTGAGCGTGCCGATGGAGATGGCGGATTTTGCGGATATGGTGCGGGATTCGCTCGGCTGCCGGAGTCTGCGCTATGTGGGTGCGCCGGAGGATATCGTAAAAACCGTGGCTGTGTGCAGCGGCGCCGGCGGTGACGGTATTTACAGTGCGTACCACGCCGGTGCGGATGTATATGTGACCTCCGATATTCGGCATCACGAGGCACAGCTCGCCTTTGAACTGGGCATCAACCTGATTGATGCCGGTCATTTTGAGACGGAGCATATCGTGTGCTCCCTTTTGACGAGCTATCTGGAATCGGCATTTCCGGAATTGAATGTAATCCCCTCGGACGCACCGCCGTATTTTAATCACCGTGCCCTTTGATAGCAAAATCAGACAGAACGTGATAAGAAAAGGAATGAAATGAGTATGGAAAAAACACCTATGTCAATGCGCAAACATGTGTTGATGGTCGGAAAGACAAATGCAGGAAAATCCACGTTGATGAATGCGCTGCTCGGACAGGAGGCGGCGATTGTATCTGCGGTGGCAGGGACAACGACCGATCCGGTGGTTAAGGCGATGGAGCTGATCCCGTACGGGCCGATTGCGCTGATTGATACCGCAGGCTTTGGCGATCAGGGGGCTCTCGGCGGCAAGAGAATGGAAAAAACGAGGCAGCTGTTTCAGCGTGCGGATTTAATTTTGTGGGTGTGTGACGCCGCCGCACCGGAGGAGGCGCCAAAGACAGACAAGACCCCCGTGATTTTGGTCTACACCAAGTCAGAGCTGCTGGAGCCAGACAAAAGGGCGTATATGCAAAAGGAGTATCCCGACGCGGTGTTTCTCTCCGGACATGCACGGGACGGCATCGATGTGCTGAAGGCACGTATGATACAGGCTTTAAAAGAGCAGGAGCGCGATGACGAAACGCTGCTGGGAGACCTGTTGCCCAAAGGGAGCTGCGTTGTGATGGTGGTGCCGATTGACAGTGCGGCGCCGAAGGGAAGATTGATTTTGCCGCAGGTGCAGCTGATCCGCGACTGTCTGGATCATGACATGAAGGCATATGTCACCAAGGAGACCACGCTGGCGGATGCGCTTTCCGATTTAAAAAAGGTGGATCTGGTGGTAACGGATTCCCAGGCGTTTGCGGTGGTGGACAAAATTGTCCCCCAAGATATTATGCTGACCTCGTTTTCGATGCTGCTCGCAAGGCAAAAGGGGAACTTTTCGCAATACTTAGAGGGTGCAGCGGCAATTGCACGGCTGAAAACCGGGGACAAGGTTCTGGTTTTGGAGGGCTGTACCCACAACAGTACGCATGAGGACATCGGTCGGGTCAAGCTGCCTCGACTGATTGAAAAAAAGACCGGTGCAAAGTGTGAATATCAATATTTAACCGGCTATACGTTTTGTGATAACGTCGAGGACTACGCGCTGGTTTTGTCCTGCGGTATGTGTATGATCAACAAGCAGGAGGTGCAAAGTAGGTTAAAGACGCTTTTGGAGCGCGGTGTTCCGACCGTCAATTACGGCGTTGCGCTTGCATATTTAAACGGTATTTTGGATCGTGCCAAAGAACTTTTTTGTAAGTAAACAGGAAAAAAACAGCGGCAGGCGCTTTTAGCCACCTGCCGCTGTTTTGCTTATTATTGAACCGGAACGGTTACATCGATCTGTTTTAAGTCCTCGTTCCAGCGGATTCGTCCGTGAATGGATTCGATCACATCCCGAATCGGCAGAAGAACGCGGCAGTTAAATTCAATCGCGGGCGAGCTGAGCGGACGTGCGCTGCCGTTGACCATCATAAACGGCTCGCCGACGCGAATCAAAAGGCGGTTGCCGCCCAGGTCGATGCCGGCAAGGTTCATGTTGTTATCCCAGGAAACCTCTGCGCCGAGTGCGGTGAGTACCGCGCGCATCGGAACCAGGGTGCGGTAGTATCGGGTGTCGGTAATCGGCGGTTGGTCGAAGGTTACCGGCGTATCATTGACGCGGACGGTAATCAGTTCTTCAAATGTAATGTTGTTTTCTGCCGCAAAGGCCTGTGCTGCGGTGCCGGGCTTTGCGTAGATGCGAAAACCGCCGGAGGGGACAAAGGCGCCGGGCGCAATCTCGGTCACACCGGCCGGAATGGTTGCGGCCGCCAGGTTCGGGCAGGCAGCAAAGGCGTTTTCGCCGATTTTCGTTACACTGTCCGGCAGTGTGATGGTCCACAGGTTATCACAGCGGTAAAAGGCATCTTTCCCGATAGAAGCAACGTCGGACGGGATTGTGATCGAGTGCAGTGCAATGCATTGGCTGAATACGCCGTTTTCGATTTTTTTAAGAGAGGTCGGAAGCGTGATTTCCTGAAGCTTTGAACTGTAAGCAAAGCACATGCTGCCGATCTCGCGCACCGAGTCCGGGATTACGATCTTTTGGATTTTTGTACTGCCGCCGCATGCACCGGCGGCGAGCGCTGTTACGGGATAGTCGCCCAGCTTTTCCGGAATGATGACCGTATCGCGGCTATCTTCCACATTGGTGATGGTCGCGGTGTTGTTTGATACCGTGTAGGTAAAAATATCCTCCTGATAGCGGTTTTCCGTCTGGTAGCGTTCATCTGTTTCTTCTGCCATAACGGGACTGACTGCGAAGAGAAGTGAAAACGCCGACAGCAGACAAAGGAGTCTGCAATATTTTTGAATTTTTTTCATCAAATCACCTCAAAATAATGATAAAACATAAAAACAAGGAGACATTATAGCACAAAAAACAAAAAATTGCAAGTCCTATCGGTCAAGGCGGCAAAGAGACGGGAGAACGGATTTGACATCCTATCAAAAATATGATATCTTAATGAAAATGTAAGTATGCCTGAGGGGGTGGGAAAATGGAACGGGAACAGGAACTGATTGCAAAAGCAAAAGCAGGGGATGTTTCCGCGTTTGAAACACTCGTTTTAGAACATCAAAAACGCATTTTTGCCATTGCCTACCGCATTGCAGGCAATCCGGAGGACGCGGCCGATATGACGCAGGAGGTTTTGGTGAAGATTTTCAAAAACCTCAGCAAATTTCGAGGCAACGCGAAGTTTTCTACCTGGATTTATCGGGTGGCGACCAATACCTGTTTTGATGAACAAAAAAAGATGCGCCGCCACGAGAATTATTCGCTGGATCAGGAGATTGAGACCGAGGACGGGTCGATGGCGGCGTCTTTGGCGGATGACGGGCCTACGCCGGACGAGACGGCAGAGCGAAATCAGATGCGCAGCGCGGTACATGCGGCAATCCGACAGCTTGGAAAGGATCATCAAAAAGTCATTATTCTGCGGGATATTGAGGGGTTCTCTTATGATGAGATTGCGAACATGCTGCAATGCTCGGCCGGAACGGTAAAATCCCGAATTAACCGCGCAAGGGCCGCGCTGAAGAAGATTTTAGCACAAAACAGGGAACTATTTGATGACGATTTCGTCTAAATAACAGACGGAGGAAATAAAGAGGAAAGGAGGGGATTTTCATGGGCATGGAACATATGGACTGCGAGACTTGTATGGAGCGCGTGTTTGACGCCGTCTGCGGCAATCTGGATGAGGAACAGACGCAATTATTGAAGGCACACTTAGATGCCTGTGCGGACTGCCGTGCGGAATACCAAAGCATCAAGATGATGCATCAGCTGACAGAACCAGATCCTGTGCCGTTTTTGCCGGCGGATTTTGAAAAAACCTTGCACGAAAAGCTGACGGTGGCTGCCGATGAAATGATGACAGAGACAACCGAGAAGAAACGGATCCCACTCCGAGGCGTTAGAAAAATACAGTTAAAGGTTCTGATTTCGGCTGCGGCGTGCGTGGCAATTACGATTGGCGTTTTTTCCAGCGGACTGTATCAGCGGTATCTGCATGCCGATGATGTCTGGAACGAGACAGAGACGATTCCGGCCCCAACAGAGAGTGCGCCGCCGCGCCCTGTGGAGACAACCGATCCTCAAGCAGAATCGGCGCAGGGCAATGAGACGGAAAGGGCGGTAGAAGACAGCCGTGAAACCTCGGCGCCTGCGGCATCGGCTGCGGCAAAGACAAGGGCAGGGGAGCACACGGTGAGCGGCGAAACGGCGCAAACGGCGCCGCCGACGCAAAAGGCGGAATCTTCGAAGGACTCGGATGCTTCCGCAGCTAAAAAAACGGAGGAAAGCACTTTAGCGCAGCAACCGACCGCAGCGCCGGCAGAAACATCGGCGGCGCAGCGGAGAGAATCCATGAAAGAGAGTGGTGCACTGCAGGAGAATGAGGCAGCCTCGGTGCAAAACAGCAAGGATATGGATTATGCGGAAAATGCCGCGGAAGAGATGCAGGGATATGCGGCTCCGTCACCGGTGAGCGGCGGCAGCACCATGGCGGCCGCTGCAGGCGGCGAGAGTCGTGCAAGGACGTTTTGTGCCATGGAAAACGTCTATTCTATTACCGTACCGGACGTACATGCGTTTTTAGCGGCGGCCACGCAAAAGACAGGAATTGCCTGGAGCGAAAAACAAGTCGCCGCCGACACTGCGGCAGATGGCGGAAGTTGCGCTGTCACGCTCAGCCTTTCTGAGAAGGAGTGGGATTGTCTTTTACAATACGCAAACCAATGCGGCTATCAGGCAGAATTGGTTGCGGATTACCAAAACAAAAGTAAAGTCCTGGTCACGATTGACGGGGAAGAGGGATAAGAATGGAAAAGCTTTTGCTGATTGACGGAAACAGCATTTTAAACCGTGCCTATTACGGAATCCGGCCGCTGACGGCGCCGGACGGCACGCCGACCAATGCGGTCTATGGATTTTTAAATATCCTGTTTAAATATCTGGAGGAGGAAAAGCCGGATTATCTTTGTGTCGCATTTGATGTCAAGGCAAAGACCTTTCGGCATAAAATGTACGATCAATACAAGGCGCAGCGAAAACCGGCGCCGGAGGATTTCTTGGTGCAGATTCCTTTAATCAAAGAAGCGCTTGGCGCAATGCGGTGCGCCTGCATTGAAATGGAAGGCTACGAGGCGGACGATTTAATCGGCACCGTCTCGTTGCTTTGTGATGAAAAGAAGATTGCCTGCCGGATTTTGACCGGCGATAAGGACGACTTGCAGCTGGCGTCGGATAACACGGTTATTAGACTGGTAGTAACCCGAATGGGAAAGACCACCACCACGGATTATGACGCGATACAAGTGAAAGAAAAATACGGCGTGACGCCGAAGGAATTTATCGACGTAAAGGGGCTGATGGGCGATCCGTCCGACAATATCCCCGGCGTCAAGGGCATCGGCGAAAAAACGGCACTCTCTCTGATTCAAAATTATCATACCATCGAGGAAATCTATGCACGCCTGGACGAGCTGGAGCTTACGCCGTCCGTACGCAAAAAACTTGCAGAGGATCGGGACGGCGCTTATCTCAGTAAGACGCTGGCAACCATCGACCGCGCGGTGCCGATCGACATTGACCTTGCGGCGTTTCGGATGCGGGACTATGACGCGCCGGCGCTCGGCGCCCTGTTTACGCGGCTGAATTTTCAGTCCTTTTTACAAAAACTGTCCTTGCCGGCGGTGGGCGATGCGGACAAGCCGTCGGCAATCCGTGGCGTAAAAACCGTGATCGATGAATCCGAGATGGCACACTGCCTGAAAAAAGAGACGGTGGTTTCCTATACGCTGCGCCGTGACGGCAATACGGCCGCGCTCTTCTTTACCCAGGACGGAGAGACCGTATACACGGTTTTTGATATCACAAAATCGGGGTTGACCGCGTTTTTTGAGGACGCAGCGCTTTTCAAATGCGGATTTTGCTGCAAGGAAGATATCCTGTATCTGATGAAACAGGGAATCGATTACCAAGGGCTCTGTTTTGACGTCATGATCGCGGCCTATCTGGCCGAGCCGACCAAAGCAAGCTACACGGTGGAGGATCTTTGCCTGACCTATTTGGGCGCGGCGCTGTCCGATACCGAAAAGCAAACCGAGGAAGACGGGCAGTTAACCATGGATTTTTCGGATTCGATCGATGACGGGCAGCACGAGGTGGATCGTACGGCAGCAATCTTTGCGCTGCAGCAATATTTTAAAGAACGCATCGAGCAAGAGGGGCAGCACCGCCTGTATTACGAGGTAGAACTGCCGCTGAGTCGGGTGCTTGCCGACATGCAGTATGTGGGCGTGTATGTGGATAAGGACGCGCTGCAGGCGTTTGGCGCGCAGCTTCGCGGTCAGATTGACGCCCTGACGGCTGAGATTTATGATCTGGCCGGTGAGGAGTTTAACATCAATTCGCCCAAACAGCTGGGTGACATCTTGTTTGCAAAGCTGCACCTTCCCGGCGGAAAGAAGAATAAAAACGGATATTCCACTAATGTGGAGGTTTTAAATAGGTTGTTGGATCAGCATCCGATTGTAGAAAAGGTGCTGAAATTCCGCCAGCTTACCAAGCTGCAATCGACCTACGTTGAGGGGCTGATCCCTATGATCGATCAGAAAACGGGAAGGATTCATTCCAATTTTAATCAGACCGTGACGGCAACCGGGCGGATCAGCAGCACCGAACCGAATCTTCAGAATATCCCGGTGCGGACGCAGCTGGGACGTGAGATTCGTCGTATGTTTGTGGCGGAAAACGAGGACAGCTGCCTGGTTGACGCCGATTATTCCCAGATCGAATTGCGTGTTTTGGCACATATTTCGGACGATGATACCATGAAAGGGGCGTTCCTTCACGAACTGGATATCCATACCCAGACGGCGTCCCAGGTGTTTGGCGTGCCGATGGATGCGGTGACGCCGACAATGCGTTCACGCGCAAAGGCGGTCAATTTCGGCATTGTTTACGGGATCGGCGCTTTTTCACTCGCACAGGATTTAAAGATTCCTATGCGTGAGGCCGATGCCTACATCAAGGGATATTTGCAGCATTACCCCAAGGTGGACGCCTATATGAAGGATTCCGTCGCGTTTGCGAGAGAAAAGGGCTACGCCGTGACGCTGCTCGGCAGACGCCGCTATATGCCGGAGCTTCGGGCATCCAATAAGGTGACGCAGGCGTTTGGAGAGCGTGTGGCGATGAACGCGCCGATCCAGGGGACGGCAGCGGACATCATTAAGATTGCCATGGTTGCGGTGCACCGCCGCTTAAAGGAAGAAAAACTGCGCGCCAGACTGATTCTGCAAATCCATGATGAACTGATTGTGGAAACGCCGCAGGAGGAAGCCGATGCGGTACAGCGGATTTTAAGAGAAGAGATGGAACGTGCTTATCCGCTGCATGTACCCTTGGTAGTGGATATGAATACCGGAAAAAGCTGGTACGATACCAAATAATGACGCCGGTTTTAGAGGGTGTTTTGATATCAATTTTAGAATGAGAGATAGAGTATGGGATCATTAAAATACAGCCATAGCGAGCTTGCCTGTTATATTGGCTACGTCACGCAGGCAGCGGTGAATAACCTGCCGCCGCTTTTGTTTTTAACCTTTCAGCGCACGTTTTCGGTCTCGATTGAGGCAATTACGGCTTTGATTACCTTAAATTTCGGAACGCAGCTGGTGACGGATCTTGTGTTTTCCAAGCTGACCGACAAGATCGGCTACCGCGTCAGTGCGGTGACGGCACATGTTTTGGCGTTTTTAGGATTGATGTTTTATGGCGTTTTGCCATTTGTTCTGCCAAATCCTTACATAGGCCTTGTCATCGCAACGCTGGTAAACGCGGTTGGCGGCGGTTTGACCGAGGTGTTAATCAGCCCCATCGTAGAGTCTTTGCCCGGCACACAAAAATCGGCCAGGATGAGTTTGCTCCATGCCATGTATTGCTGGGGACAGGTGGGCGTGATTTTGATTTCAACCCTGTATTTTGCCGCCGTCGGCATCGAAAAATGGCGGTATTTGTTCTATGTGTGGTCGCTTTTGCCGCTGTTTAACGCATTCTTTTTTGCCCGCGTTCCGCTGTGCAAGCTGGTGGAGGAGGACGAGAGAGACAGCGTTTTTGACCTTTTGAAAAAGGGCGTATTCTGGCTGATGCTGTTACTGATGGTTTGCTCCGGCGCGGCAGAACAGGCAATGGCACAGTGGTCCTCGATGTTTGCAGAGAGCGGTCTGCATGTTTCCAAGGCGATGGGCGATCTTTTGGGACCTTGCGCCTTTGGAATCTTAATGGGAATATCCCGTACGTTTTACGGGATATTCGGCGGTCGGCTGCATCTGCGCCGCGCCCTCATCATCAGCAGTGTCGGCTGTATTGTAAGCTATCTGCTTTGCGGACTTTCGCCCAGTCCGGTTTTGTCGCTGATCGGCTGCGGTCTTTGCGGCCTGTCGGTGGGACTCATGTGGCCGGGTGTGGTCAGTCTTTCGTCCGGGCATTTTCCGGCCGGAGGAACGGCGCTTTTTGCCTTTTTGGCATTGGGCGGTGATTTGGGCTGCCTGAGCGGCCCCGGCGTGACCGGCATAGTTTCCGGGGCGCTGGAGCGGATTGGCTCTGGGGACATTGCATTGCGGATGGGACTGCTTGCGGTAATTGTCTTTCCGGCGCTGATGACGCTTGGACTGATCGGACTGCGCAAGAAAAAAGAGATCGGATGAAAGGATGATTTTGATGACAGGAAAACAACGTGCAAAGCTTAGAAAGATGGCAAATACCATACCGGCGCTTTATCAAATGGGAAAAGACGGTATGACCGAAAATATGGTAAGGCAGTTTGAGGACGCACTGGAGGCCAAAGAACTGATTAAGGTGCATGTTTTAGACAGTGCGCTGCTTGACACGCGCGAGGCGGCGGAAATGGCCGCCAAAGCATCGGGTGCGGAGACGATCCAGATTATCGGCAATAAGTTTGTCTTATACAAACCGTCGAAAGAAAATCCAAGAATTACCCTTGACTAGCAATTTAGGGGTACGGGAGTCTGCTGCAATATGGTTTTGTCTCCCGTGTGCCGGGATTTTGCAGAATTTAAATAAAGGAGAAAAACGGTGTATCAGAATTTATTGTTTGATTTAGACGGGACGTTGACTGACCCGAAGGAAGGAATCACCAAATCCTTTCAGTATGCGCTGCGCGCATTTGGCGTGGAGGAGGAACCAGATCGCCTCAACCGTGTGATCGGGCCGCCGCTGATTGATTCGTTTCGGGATTTTTACGGCTTTTCGGAGGAACAGGCAAAGGCGGCGGTTGAAAAATACCGGGAACGGTTTTCTAAAGTCGGTATCTTTGAAAACGCGCGCTATCCCGGCGCTATTGAAATGCTCCGCGCACTGAAAGATAAGGGCAGAACCATTTGCCTTGCAACGTCAAAACCGATTGTGTTTGCCCGTCAGATTTTAGAGGCCTATGACATGGCGCCGTATTTTGACGTTACGGTGGGCAGTGAACTGGACGGTCGGCGCAACTATAAAAATGAGGTCATTGACGAGGCGCTCCGTCAGTTAAAGCATCCGCCGCTTGATACAGTGCTGATGATCGGCGACCGCAAGCAGGATATTCTCGGCGCCAAACAGTGCGGTATCGCGGCGCTTGGCGTGCGGTTCGGCTATGCGGAGCCGGGAGAACTGGAGCAATCCGGTGCGGACTATTTGGTCGATACCGTAGCGCAGTTGCGTGAATTTTTGGAGCAGTGATTTTGGTGCTTTTCGGCTAATATTTCGCCCAGCGTCAGACGTATGCTGCCCTCAAGCAGCGCGGTCAGGATCTGACCCTCGGTGAGGGCGCCGAGAATTTCTTCCTTCTGTCCCAAAACCTGCACCGTATAATATTGATGATAAGACAGCCTCCGAAGCAGCCGCCGTGCCGGAAGATCTTGATAGGCACAAAGAACCGCACTGCGACTCAGATCGTCTTTTTCCAGTTTATCCTTGTAATACAGCAGCTCCCGCAGTGTCTGGCGGGAGATGCTTTTTTGTTCGGTGCATAAATTACCAAGCAGAAACACGCCGATCAGCAAAAGATAAAACTGAAACGAGGCAGTGAGCAACAGAAAAACGGCGGCCGTAATGACGAGCAGTGCAACAGCATAGCTGATGCGCAGTGTGGTTTGCCGTGCCGACATGGCATCGGAACCGAGCGTTAACATGGCGCGCAGAACCCGGCCGCCGTCCAGCGGCAGACAGGGAAGCAGATTCAGCAGCGCCATGGCGAAGCTGACCGCCGCGGCGTAGGATAGCAGTTCGCTTTGATGATGCAGGGAGAGCAGATGACAGACTGCCGCCAAAAAAAGGCTGCACAGCGGCCCGGCAAGGGCGATGACGATTTCTTTTGCCGGGGATTTGATGATCGGATCCTTCAGCCTTGCACATACGCCGAAGGGAAAGAGTCCGATGCCACGGATGGGAACGCCGAGCGCACGTGCTGTCCCGATGTGCGCTGTCTCGTGCAGGAGCGCCGATCCCCAGCTGACGGCAAAGACGGGAAAATAGCGAAAAACGGCAGCAGCAAAGCAAAGCGGAAGTAAGAGCAGGTGAATGCTTAATTTTTCTCCGAACCATAGCTGACCGCTGCGGTCGATATGTACCGTCCGCATCAGTGGTTGGTAATTGCGCCGGCATCGGCGCCTGCTGCGCTGCCCTTGGTTGCCGCATCGGTATCGGGTGCGTTGTCTGCCGCGTTTTCTTCCGTTGCTGCGCCGTCGGAGGGGGCGTTTGGCGCGGTGTTTCGGTGCAGCAGAGTGTTCAGGCGGTCCAGCAGAACGGTTTCGATCTCCCGGACGGCCGAGAGATCGGTCTCATAGCGCAGTGCACGGCCGAGCGCGGCGGCGCATTGGCTGACGCGCGGCAAGGGAACGCTTTGCATGATGACGGCTGCCAGAGAAAATACGAGGGCTGCGGCGGTCTGTTTCAGGAGTAGCCGGCTGAGCGGTCTGGGGCGAGGTTCTGCCTTTTCGGCATGCGCCGGTTCTTTGTGCGTGCCGGTGCGGCCGCGGTAGGTTTCGGTCATAACAAACACCTGCTTTCTGAAAAATCGGACAACATCTTTGTATCATTTTACGGGACGAAATGGCAGATTATGCTTGCAACTTTTTAAAAAATAGGATATGATAATAAGATGTGAGAATAAGATGCCTAAAATGCAGCGTGGGAGGAACACTATGTATCGAGCAAAGTTGGAACGATGTTTAAAACGGGTGCAAAAGCCGGCGCGTTACATCGGCAATGAATTTAACAGTGTGCACAAACCGTGGACGGCGGAGTCTATGGGGGTGGCGTTTTGCTTTCCGGACGTGTACGAGGTGGGCATGTCCCATCTTGGCATGAAGATTTTGTATCACATGCTCAATGAGCGTGAGGATACCATCTGTGAGCGAGTGTTTGCGCCCTGGGACGATATGGAGCAGGAAATGCGGAAAGAGGGGATTCCGCTGCTATCGTTAGAGAGCGCAAAGCCGGTGTGCAGCTTTGATATGGTGGCGTTTACGCTGCAATATGAGATGAGCTATTCCAATATTGTCAACATGCTGGATTTGGCGTCCATTCCGCTGCGCGCGGCAGAGCGCGGCATGGACGATCCCTTTGTCTGCTGCGGCGGTCCCTGTGCCTATCATGCCGAGCCGCTTTCAGATCTTGTGGACTTTTTTATTTTGGGTGAGGGCGAAGAAGTCAACAGTGAGATTATGGACGTGTACAAAACCTGGCGCGACAGCGGCAAGTCCAGAGAAGAATACCTCCTTGAAATTGCGAAAATCGAGGGGATTTATGTTCCGTCCTTTTACGATGTGACGTATCATGAGGATCAGACCATCGCATCGTTTGCACCCAATCGGCCGGGGATTCCCAAAAAGGTGAAAAAGCGGATTATCCATAACCTCGATGAGACCTATATCCCGGAAAAACTGATTGTTCCCTTTATGGAGACAGTGCACGACCGTATCATGCTGGAGTTGTTCCGCGGCTGTATCCGCGGCTGCCGGTTCTGTCAGGCAGGCTATATCTACCGCCCCGTGCGGGAGCGGTCGGTCGATCGGCTGCTTCAGGTTGCAGAGGGCGCGATTGACGCGACCGGGTATGAAGAAATGTCGCTTTCCTCGCTCAGCACCAGCGATTATACCAAGCTGTTTCCGCTCACTGACGGGCTGCTCGCCATGACGGTGGACAAGCGCATCAACCTGTCGCTGCCGTCGCTGCGCGTGGATAATTTTTCGATGGAACTGATGGAAAAGGTGCAAAAGGTGAAAAAAAGCGGATTGACCTTTGCGCCGGAGGCCGGAACTCAGCGGCTTCGGGATGTGATTAACAAAAATGTGCTGGAGGCGGACTTGATACGGACGGCCAAGATTGCCTTTGGCGGCGGATATAACCGCATCAAACTCTATTTTATGCTGGGACTTCCGACCGAGACGATCGAGGACGTTTTGGGCATCGGTCAGCTGGCGCAAAAGGTCATTGACGCGTTTTATGAGCTTCCGAAGGAGGTGCGCAAGGGGCGCAGCGTTTCGGTGACGGTCAGCACCTCCTTTTTTGTGCCAAAGCCGTTTACACCATTTCAGTGGGAGCCGCAAAACAAGATCTCTGAGATGGAGGAAAAGGCGCGCATCTTAAAGGCGTCGATCACCAATAAAAAAATCGTGTATAACTGGCATTCCAGCGACGTCAGCTTTTTGGAAGAGGTCTTTGCAAAGGGCGACCGCCGTCTGGGTGAGGTTTTGATTGCGGCGCAGAAGCTGGGCTGTAAATTCGACGGATGGTCGGACTTTTTTGACTATAATAAGTGGATGCAGGCGTTTTCTTCCTGTGGGATTGATCCAACTTTTTATGCGCACCGCAGAATCGGCACCGATGAAATTCTGCCCTGGGACTATGCCGACATCGGCGTCAGCCGAGCGTTTTTCTTAAAGGAATATCAAAAGGCCAAGGCGGGCGTTACAACGCCGTCCTGCCGGGAGCATTGCAGCGGCTGCGGCGCGGCGCAGTTCGGAGGAGGTGTCTGCTTTGAATAAATGGCGGATTGTATTTTCGAAAACCGGGATGGGAAAGTACATCTCTCATCTGGATTTGCTGCGATGCTTTTCGCGCGCGATTCTGCGCAGCGGTTTGCCGGTTGTCTATTCCCAGGGGTTTAATCCGCATCAGAAGATGACGTTTGCGCTGCCGCTTCCCATCGGCGTAACCAGCGAATGCGAGACGGTGGATATCCAGTTTGAGGACACTGTTTCGGCAGCGGAGATTATGGAGGCGCTCAATCGGAATCTGCCGATGGATATGCGCGTTCATGACGTACACACGCCGGAAAAAAAGGCTGCAGACATTGTCGCGGCGGAATATCAGATGAAAGCCATCACGGACGGCGCGGTAAAAAAGGAGCAGCTGACCGCGTTTTTTGGCAGCGGTGAAATTTTGATTCAAAAAAAGAGCAAGAAGAAGGGCGAGGTCACGGTCAACCTGATGGACTTTATCCGCGCCTGGGAGGTTACGGAAATCACGGAAGATGTGTTTTGTCTGCGCGTTGTTCTATCCGCCGGAGGGAATCAGAATTTAAAGCCGGAGCTGCTCGGACAAGCGCTGGAAGCGGCGCTTTTGCCGATCGCCGTGACAGACTGGGAGATACATCGAAAGCAGATTTTTTGCACGGGCGATAGCGGTGTGCTGACGGTCTTTTCCTGATTGCGGAAAAAAAGACGGACAGGTTATATTTGTCCGTCTCAGATACTCCCAAACCCGCCGTTTTCAGGCGGGCTTGAGGGTTGACTGAGGATTGCTGCGGCTTTCGCTGCGGCAGAATAAGACCAAACAGCGTCGTTGAGGTGTTTCGATGCTGTACCAACGGAATAAAAAATGCTTGCAGTATGCTATTAACTGTTTCGCCGCCTGCCTTTGCCATGTAGGTGTAATAATTTATTTTGCGTATGCCGCATTCTATAACATTTATTTAACTTGTTTTCAAGACTGCACGAAAGCCGAGCATCGGCTTTCGTGCCTTTTTTGTTTCAATTATAACCGTATTTTACATGTTTTGGAAGTCCAAAGGCGACAGGCAGCTGTGCAATGTGTACCCAATATGCCTCGCGGGGTCGGAAAGTGCGGAAATTCGTCTATAATTCGTAAGTTTACAAACAAATCGTAAGTTTTTCATGTTGTAAAGTTTTTGTGATCTTGATAAAATAAAATTGTGACAATTGAACAATAAAAAAGGTGTTTCATTGTTTCATATTATGCACACTAAGGGCGGATGAGTCGAAAATATGATCGTTTTATAAACGGTTTATGACTTTGATGTTGCGATGTGCAGGTATTTGACAATGCAAAAGGGGGAAATAACAAGCCTTTCCTAAAAAGGGTCGGCGTTTGTTTTAGAGCAATCAGAAAGGTGGAATGCAACATGTCAGTCGATACGGAAAATGTATGGAAAAAGAAAAAAACGAGGAGCAAAGAAAAGGGCTTTTTAGTGCGAAACCGATCGCAGATACCGCTGACGGCGATGTCGCTGCCGGCGGTGGTGCTGGTGTTTATGTTCAGCTATGTGCCGATGTTTGGTCTGATTCTGGCATTTAAGGA
>CAKSFQ010000007.1 GCA_934454115.1 uncultured Clostridia bacterium | reverse complement strand
TTTGAAGGAGAATATGGAAAATGAATTCAACTTTAGAGGAATTAAAAAGTATGAACCGACAGACGCAGGACTTAACACCGATTTTAAATCGGTTGGATATTTTGGAGGAAAAAATCGACGCTCTGTCACATCAGGACAGGGACAGACTGACAGCAGAATTGAATTTGCTTTCAACACAGGCTGGGAAAATTCAAGAAGAACTTTTTACAAAAACCGAGAAAGGGTTAAAGAAAATTCGCATAGCGGTGTATCGCATAACAGTGGCGTTAGTGATTTCAATAATCTCAATTACGGCATTGGTCAAAGGGTGTTTAGCCTTGTTAAATCTGTTTCGGGGATAAGCAAAAAGAAAGGATATGACGAGGACGACACGGCGGCGCTGTCTCTTATAACAGGTCTGTCCGCCGCATCGGTTTGCATATTGATTGAGCTGATTAAAAACACATGTAATAAAGATTTGACGGAAGGCTACATAGAGGAGATGGTTGAAAAACTCGGCGGAAATGAAGGAAACGAACTCGGCGGTATGAATATGCAGTAAAATTAAATAATAAAAATTGAATATTTGGATTTTGACAGACATAGTATGTAATATAAATCTGATTTGGAAATGGAGGACTTTATATGAAAGGACAAGTTTTACATATAACCTTCCATAATCCAAATACAAGGTCGGACTCCGAAAAAATAGCCGGTGAATTTATTTCACGGGCGGCAACGGGAGTATTGACCAAGATGATTTTAGATAATCAAGAAAAACGTACCTTAAAAAATAGCTCTGAATCAGAAAGTGATTTGGATTAGGAAATAAATAGAATGCTCCGCATCCAAAAATGCGGAGCATTTTTGAAATCAGGGCTCCCGAAAAGCGGCAGCTTTTTGGGAAAGAGGAAGAGCAACGGAATATTGGAGCTTTGGTTTTTCAAGCCAAAGCGAACGGAATGAAGTTTGCTCTGACGACGCGGAGCATTTTTGAAATTATATCTGGACTTACAGACCACTATGTGGTATGTTGTGTTTGAAAAAACGAAAGGAAGTGAGATTTTATGAGACTTGGCGTGTATTGCAGAGTATCAACCGACAAATTAGACCAGCTAAACAGTTTGGAAACTCAAAAAATGTTCTTTGAGGAATTTGCCGAAAAAAACAATCACACGCTTGTGAAAATATACGCCGACGAGGGAATTTCGGGAACACAGCTTAAAAAGCGGACGGAATTTCTGGAAATGATGCACGATGCGGAGCTGGGGAAATTCGATATGGTCGTGACAAAAGACGTGTCACGAATGGCAAGAAATGTGCTGGATTTTCTGCAATCTATCAGAAAACTCAAATCAATGGGGATACCGGTTCTGTTCGTCAACACGAACCTGTCCACACAGGACGGCGAAATGATGCTGACGATGCTTGCGACCGTTGCACAGGAGGAGAGCCGAAATACCTCGTCAAGAATAAAATTCAGCAAGCGTCTGAATGCCGAAAAAGGGCGAGTCCCGAACCTTGTCTACGGCTATGATAAAATTATCGGCGACTATTTTAATCTTAACATCAACGAATTTGAGGCGGACATCGTCCGGCAGATTTATAAAATGTATATCACCGACAATCTGGGTGCAAGCAAAATCGCAAAAACACTGAACGAAAGGAACATAAAAACCAAACGGGGATATAAATGGTCACAAAACGCAATTTGCAGACTGATAGCAAATGAAATTTACACCGGGTTAATTGTAAACGGGAAACAGGAAATCGGCGATTTTCTGACAAATGAGAGGATTAACAAACCCGAAGAAGAATGGAAAATATTTGAGCGGCGAAACCTTGCAATCATAGACCGTGAAACCTATGAAAAGGCGCAGCGCATTATGGCGGAAAATGCAACGAAATTCAAAGCGGACGGCACGAGAAAAAGCTGCAAGAACATATTCAGCACCCTGATTAAATGCGCCGACTGCGGGCATTTCTTCCGCCGTACAAAGCGCGAGGTTAAAAGCGGCGAAAAAATCAACTGGGTGTGCTGCGGACGAAACTCACAGGGCAAGAATACGTGCAATAACAAAATCGTTATTGACGAGGGCGAGCTTTTAACCTCTATCAAAGAATATCTCTCGGGGCTTATCTCGGACAAGCAAAGGGTTATCAAAAAAATCGTGTCCGACTTCAACAAAAGTTATGAGCCGATGAACAAGAACCGAAAAACTGAAAAAGAGCTTGAAAAAGAAATAGAAAAGCTCAAAAAGAGCCGTCAGAAATACATTGATATGTACGTGGGCGAAGTTATATCAATGGACGATTTAAAAGAAAAAACGGCTTCGATAAATGCCGAAATAAAACACCTTGAAGAAAAGTTGAAAATGGCGCGGTACGGGATCACACAGGGCGACAAGCTGCAAATCGGTCTTGTAGATACCTTCAAAACCATCGGCGACATATTAAACTCCGCCGAGATTACAAACGAGATGTTAAAACAGGTTATCGACCGAATTGAAGTATCGCCCGCCGGACAGGTTGACATATACCTAAAACTACTGACCGACATAGGGCTTGACAAAAAGTATCATTTTAACGACGACCGTACATAAAGATATGACCGAACGACTGATAAAAATCAATCGAATGCTCGCCAAGGAGGTGCGTGCAATTCTTTTGGAAAACAAGCAGGAGCGGCACATTCGCGGCGGCTATGCGACGCGCGAAAAATATCGGCATCAGCGTGAGGCAGGCTAAAAAACCGAGTCTATGACGCAATGAAAGATTGCGCCCGGATTCCCGGAGTCTTGTTGTATTTTCCATAATGGGGCAGCGTAAAATTATTTACGCTGCCCTTAGATTGTCGAAATAGGCGTCCATCGCGGACTGAGGCGAGAGCCGGGAAGGCATGGCTAAGCCGGGGACGGCGGTTAGATCAAAATGGGGTTATCAACACGATCAGTGCAGCGTAAATAGGAGTATATCGCATGGCTGACCTTCCTCTAAAAGACGATATGTTTTACGAAAATTTATCGCCGCATCTGTTTCTCAGTGGATGTTCTTGAGGCACACATTCTTTTGCGGATAATATTTCTGGCTGCGTTCTTTATTGTTAGTCTTTTTCCAACCTTTATTTGCAGTAAAACAATTGATCCGATAATCCATCCTATGTTACAGCTACAGGATACCGAATTAACCCATATTGTGCCAAAAACAAACTTGCGTTATTGGTAAAATCCGTATATAATAAGACATGGATGGCAAGCAGCAAAGGGGAATGATACGAATGAAAGAATTTTATACCACTGTTGCCGGCGCGGCAGATGCAGAATTTGTGGAGAGACGATCCCGGTTTATTGCGCATGTGCGCCCGGTAGAACATGAGAATGACGCATTGGCGTTTTTGAACCAATGCAAACAGGAGTACTGGGATGCAACCCACAATGTTTACGCCTACTGCCTGGAAGAAAACCAGCTGATGCGATACAGCGATGACGGTGAACCCGGCGGCACTGCCGGATTGCCCGTTTTAGATATTCTAAAACGAGAGGGGCTGAGCAACCTGATTGTCGTGGTGACGCGGTACTTTGGCGGTATTTTACTCGGCACAGGAGGACTGGTGCATGCCTATTCCAAGGCGGCCAAGCTGGGCATCGAAAAAGCCGGCATCGCAGACCAAATTCTTTGCCGTACCTTGACGTTACATTGTGCCTATCCCCTCCTCGGCAAGCTGCAAAATCTGCTTGCAAGGTGGGAGACTCTAATCTGCACTGAGCCGGTTTACACAGACACGGTATCTCTGCCGGTTTATATTCCGCTACGCGAGGCTGAAAACTTTTGCAAAAAAATGATTGATCTTACCAACGCGCAGATTCAAATCGAAGAGGGCGCGCTCTGCTGGCAGAGCAAAGTGCGCGCTGCCGCAGCATTGGACGAGGTATAGACGAAAAGAAATCGGGGCTTTGATGGAAAAGGCGGATCTACGGCAGCCCTTGCGGCTTATCATTTGTGATGCACTCAGGCGCAGGAAATAACGGCGTTGATTGGAATTTAACCTTGACAAATAGACAGGAATCAGGTATAATGAGGGGGTTGTCGGGGCGTGGCGCAGTTTGGTAGCGCACTTGGTTTGGGACCAAGGGGCCGCAGGTTCGAATCCTGTCGCCCCGACCAAAGCAGCTAAAACCGCCGCAAAAACGGCGGTTTTTTTATTTTATCCCTGAAAATCCCCGAATTTTTATATTTTTTCTTTTTACTCCCCCCGCAGTCTCCACATCATTGTAATGGGTTTGAGATCCTTGCCATCCAGGCTAAGTTCATCGTCATCCTCTTTTAAAAGGCCGGCAGCCGTCCCGGTGTGGACAAACGCATCGTTGTACCTAAATAGCATAATATCCCCGGTCATTGGTTCGTGTCAACTTTAAATCATATGTACGGAAAGCACCTTTAAAGATAAATTTTCCACCAAAAAGGTAATTTCATAGCAATCAAAAAGCATGTGATAGACCCTGTTTTTGTCATAATGGTAGGATGGTCTCGGATCCTCCGCGAGGCAATCAATAACGGTGCACTGTTTGTCTTTCGCGATGAGGCCAAGCAGGTGCTTGGGGAAATCAACGGACAAACGGTAGCCGTTTTGGGCGTCCGCATAACCGCCGATGGCATCCGGACGACAGTCTGCGGACGGCAGATACGGCTTTACATCAAAAATCGGTGTTCCGTCCAAGAGGTCTGCGCCGCCGACCGACAACACCATTTCGTGCTGTGCGGAGCGTTCAATCCCCAAAAGACGAACGGAGGACAGGCCCAAAGGGTTGGGGCGGAACGGGGAGCGGCTGGCAAATACGCCAACCCTTTGATTTCCGCCCAGGCGCGGCGGCCGCACAGTCGGAGACCAATTCTTGCAATGTGCCTTGGAAAAGTCAAAAATCAGCCAGAGATGAGAAAACCCGTCCAGCGCCCGGAAAGCATCCTCGCGGCTGTATTTTGGTAAAAAAACAACCTTGCCGATGAGAGATGCAACACGGCCGCTCTGGCGGGGAATCCCAAACTTTTCTTTAAAATCGGTGTGAATGTATGCAATCGGTTCGATTTCCATCATAAAATCCTTTCTTGTGCGGCAGTGTAAAAAAATTATATCGCCGCACAAGAACCCCATGATTTTACTGCGAGGCATGAAAAATCAAGGTTGTCTTTTGCTGTTTTAGCTTTTTTACACGTTTGGCGCCTAGTCTTCTTCACCGCCGCTGCCCGGCAAATCCTCTAAATAGGTGTGCGGATTTATCATTTTATCATTCTTTATGACGGCAAAGTGCAGATGGGTGCCGTCGTTGATTTCTAAGGCTGCTGTTTGTCCTACCTTGCCGATGGTTTCGCCTGCCCTGACGGTTTTCCCTACCTCAGGCGCGGATCCCTCCTCCAGGTTTGCGTACATGGTTTGCGTGCCGTCTGCATGGCGGAGAACAACGCCGGCGCCGAGCATACTATCTTCTGTCACGCTTTCCACTGTGCCGTCTGCTGCGGCGTGAACCTCAGCGCCGAGGTTCACCTCATAATCGATGCCTTCATGCACACGCCAATCCTGCATGGTTGGAAAATAGACCAGTTCATCGCCGGAATAATCTTTTAAGATGTTTCCCTTGACCGGCGCCTGTAATAACAGGGCGGCGCTTTCCGTACTGTCCTGCTGTGCATTTTCTTCTTGTACGGCAGCTGCTGCGGCCGTATCTGCTGCGGCGTTGACATCTTTTGTTGCTGCGGGGGTCGGACTCGGCTTTGGTGTTGCACCGGCGCTGACGGCTCTGACCTCTTCCCCGCGATTGCTTGTACTCTGCTGTACCGCGTTGTTCCAGGCCTCTTCATCCAACTGATTAGAGGCATCCTTGGGCATAATCAGGTTCATAACCAGCATAATCACCATCAGTGATACCGCCACCACCAGGGCTACAAAAAAACCTCGCTTGGTAAAAACACTTTCCTTTTTCTTGTTTTCGCTCACGATTTATCACCTCGTTGGTAGTATAAACCGTTTCGGAAAAAATATACTATGGAGCAACAGATCGTAAAAAGGTGTCATAATTCGTCTTTTTGAACGGAATTCTTAGTAGAGATACTATACGATCAATACGGTGTCGGTATATTGTCTTGCCTGTGCCACACCGTCTTTGGCTTTCTGCTGCGTTGTAAATAATCCAAAGACGGCCGAGCCGCTGCCGCTCATCAGAGAAAGCACAGCGCCCGATTCCAAGAATGCCTCCTTGATCCAGCCGACAATCGGATAGGCAGGAATCGTTACGGTTTCTAAGATATTTGCGGCGTTTTGACAAATGGCGGAAAGATCCCCGCGGCGGATACCTTCGGCGACCTCAGAGACGTTCAGCCCATCCGGGCGTTTGGATAGATCCAGGTTTTCGTACACCCACTTGGTAGAAACGAACGGTTCCGGCTTCGCGATGACACAGTGGAGCGCCGGCGGCATCGGAAGCGGTGCTAGAATGTCACCGATACCGGTCGCTTTGGCGCAGCCGCCAAGCACGCAGAACGGGACATCGCTCCCCAACCGTGCGCCAAGCCGCAACAAAGCATCAACGTCAAACGGATTGCCAAATATGGCGTTAAGCCCCTTTAGTACGCCGGCCGCGTCCGCGCTGCCGCCGCCAAGACCCGCTCCCATGGGAATTCGTTTTTCAATATGGATTTCGACCCCTTCGGTTCGCCCCAAATGCTCAAAGAACAAACGGGCAGCCCGATAGGCAAGGTTGCCTTCTCCCAGCGGAAGCGCTGCGGAATCTGAGGATATCACAATCTTTCCGTCGGTGCGGAGCGTTAAGGTCATGCGGTCACTCAGTGCAATTTCTTTTAAGATCATTTCGACATCGTGGTAGCCGTCCTCGCGTTTTCTGAGGACATCAATCGCCAGATTGATTTTTGCTCTGCATTCTAATGTTAATTTTTCCATACCGATCCTCCTGTTTTTCCTGACCGAAAGCGGGAATCCGCCTCTTAAAATCGAGTTCGGATTACTAATATTAAGTTATCGATCAATTGCTGATACAAAGATCCGCAGAACCACGTGAGGCCTGCGGATGATCTGTGTCTATTCTTTTGATTCGGTTGTTTCTGATTTTTCAGCGGTTGCTGTTTCCGGCGTTTCCGGTTTTTCGGCCGTTTCTGCTGTCGGCGCAACCGTGTCCCGGTTCGGTGTTTCTTCAGCGGTAAACACTGCCTCAAATTCATCGCTTTCGATTTTTTCCTTTTCCAGCAAAAGGGCGGCAACCTTGTGAAGCTTATCCATCTGCTGGGTTAATATCTCGGTACAGCGGCGATAGCAGCTATCAATAATATTCTTAATCTCAGCATCAATCATTGCCGCCGTATCCTGGCTGTAATCCACGGTATGACCGTAATCCAGGCCGATAAATACCTCGTTGTTCTGGTCGCCGAAGGTTCTCGCACCAAGCTTTTCGCTCATACCATATTTGGTGACCATGGATTTAGCAATGTTGGTTGCACGCTCAATATCGTTTGATGCGCCGGTGCTAATGTCTTTTAAAACCAGCTGTTCTGCAACACGTCCGCCAAGCAGTGAGATGATTTCTTCCGTCATCTCTGTTTTGGATTTATAATAGGTGTCCTCCTGGGGCAGAGACAGTGTATAACCGCCGGCACGGCCTCTCGGAATAATCGAAACCTGATGCACACGATCCTGGGTCGGCAGCATCTTGGAAACCACGGCATGCCCTGCTTCGTGGAAGGCGGTTAGTCTTCTTGCGCGATCCGGTACGTGTCTGGATTTCTTTTCGGGGCCGGCAACGACCTTCATCGTCGACTCCTCTAAGTCGATCATCGTGATTTCGGATTGATTTTTTCTGGCTGCAGCAAGCGCCGCTTCGTTCATTAAATTTTCCAGATCCGCACCGGAAAATCCAACGGTCGTTTTTGCCAATACAGACAAATCGACATCGGATGCGAGCGGCTTTCCCTTGGAGTGTACCTTTAAGATAGCTTCCCGTCCTTTAACGTCGGGTGCGTCAACCACGACCTGGCGGTCAAACCGTCCGGGACGCAGCAACGCCGGGTCTAAGATGTCGGGACGGTTGGTTGCCGCGATAATAATGACGCCTTCATTTGCACCAAAACCATCCATCTCAACCAAAAGCTGGTTTAAGGTTTGCTCTCTCTCGTCGTGACCGCCGCCGAGACCGGCGCCTCTGTGACGGCCGACAGCGTCAATCTCATCAATAAAGATGATACACGGCGCGTTCTTTTTTGCGTTATCAAACAAATCGCGTACGCGGGATGCACCCACACCGACAAACATCTCTACAAAGTCCGAGCCGGAAATCGAGAAAAACGGAACCCCGGCCTCGCCGGCAACGGCCTTGGCAAGCAGCGTTTTACCGGTTCCCGGAGGGCCGACCAAAAGAACGCCCTTAGGGATTCTGGCGCCCAGCTGCCGGAACCGTTCCGGACCTTTTAAAAAGTCAACGATTTCTTCTAATTCTTCCTTTTCTTCGTCAGCGCCGGCTACGTCCTCGAAGGTCTTTTTGGTTTTGCCCTCCATGCTGACTTTTGCTTTGCTCTTTCCAAAGCTCATCACGCCGCGGCCGCTTCCGCCGCCGCCGGCTTGCTGCATAAACATAAACCAAAACACGACAAAGATAACCAACAGACCAAGACTGGGAAGCAGCGTCAGCCACCAGGGCGGACTGTATGGAAGCGGGGTGTCTACCTTTAAACTGCCGGCGTTAATCTGCTCCTGCATTTTATCGCCGACATCACTCTTTAGCGTATTATACCCCGGTATTTCAACATCAATGGTGCTGCCATCCTTTAACACCGCCGTGGCAATGTTATCGACGACAGACAGCTTAGTGACCTGTTCTTGCTGGATTTTTAACACCAGGTCAGAATAAATTTCTTTCGAAGTCTTTCCCGGCATGGATGTCATCCAGAAAATCATAACTATAATAAAGAAAAGGATCACATAAAAGCCGATTCCTTTAAGATATCTTTTCACTCAATCTCCTCCTACTACACCGTAACAATCCAAAATGGAAATATATGTCTTTATTAAAGCAGTATTATAACACAGCGTACCTAAAAAAACAAGGTCATTTTTAAAGTTTTTACAGAATCTTTACAATTATACTTACGAAAACAAAGAACGGAACATTCATAAAAAAATTCGTTTTTCTTTGTTTTTTCTTGACAAGAAATAAGTTTGGGTATAAAATCGGAAAGACAGAGACAAAACGAAATAAAATTCGGAGGTATTTGTATGAAGCAGTATCAAAAATTGGCGTTACTTTTCCTCGTTGGCTTGCTTTGTTTTTCCCTTGCCGGTTGCGGTAAGCAGGAAGCTGAGACCGTCGGCGGCGTCGATCCTTCTGTGCCGCAAAAGGTTTTAGTCACGATGGAAAACGGCAAAACATTTACCATAGAGACGGCGCCGCAATATGCGCCGGAAACGGTAAAAAATTTTTTGACTCTGGTAGACAGCGGTTTTTATGACGGCCTGACCTTTCATCGCATCATTGACGGTTTTATGGCGCAGGGCGGCGACCCGAACGGCAACGGTACCGGCGGCAGTGAAAAGACCATCAAAGGTGAATTTTCTGCCAACGGTTTTCGTCAAAATACTCTGACGCATGACCGCGGCGTGGTTTCCATGGCGCGCTCCGGCGCCCCGGATTCTGCATCCAGCCAGTTCTTTATCTGCTATGAAAGCGCGCCGCATCTGGACGGAAATTATGCAGCCTTCGGCAGGGTAATTTCGGGGATGGACACAGTGGACGACTTTTTAAAGATTCCGCGTGACAACAACGATAAGCCACATACGCCGATCGTGATTGCGTCCATGGAGATTGTAAAAGAATAGGAGAAAAGTGCAGCTTTCGGTGCCGAAACAGGCGCCGAAAGCTGCACTTATTTTATGGAAAAAAGGGGGGATATTAAACGGGGAAATTGGTTAAAAAATTTTTTGAAAATTTTTTTAAAAAACCCTTGACAAACAAAAATATTATGATATAATATAGACAAAGGTCAAAGAAAGTCAAAGTCAAAACAATAGTCGATTTTTTGAAAAGAGGGGATTGGTGATGGAAAAGTGAAGCTGAGTAATTTAATAGAAAGCTGGATTAAGGAGACGATGCTGGAACAGGACGGCGCGGTAGAACTGAAACGGAATGAGCTTGCCAGTCACTTTCATTGCGTGCCCTCACAAATCAATTATGTGATTGCGACCCGGTTTTCCCCGGAACGGGGGTACATTGTGGAGAGCCGGAGGGGCGGCGGCGGGTATATTAAGATTACCCGGGTTGTGCCAAAGGAGGGAAACCAGCTGATGCATACGATAAATAGTATCGGTGATCGGCTGACGTACCGGGATGCAAGGGCTTTGCTTCAAAATTGTTATGACTATGATTTAATGAGTCAAAAAGAGGCAAGAATGATTTTAGCGGCACTGAGCGAGCGATCCATTCCCGTTGCGCAGCCGCAGCAGGATTTGCTGCGGGCCAAGATTTTAAAAAATGTGTTATTAACACTAGTCTAGGAGGAATGATTTATGAAATGTCAAAAATGTCAGGTAAGAGAAGCAACCAACCACATGACAGAGATTATCAACGGCCAGAAACAGGAATTGCACCTGTGTCAGGAATGTGCGGCACAGTCCCCGGAATTTCAGGAGATGAAGGCCGGATTTGACTTTGGAATCGGCGACTTTTTGGGAGGTTTGTTCGGCGGAAAGCAAAAGACCCTGTCCTCTGAAAACACGATGCGGCAGGATTTGGAGTGTCCCGTTTGCCATATGCCCTTTGAAGATTTTTTACAAAAAGGGCGTCTCGGCTGCGGTGAATGCTACAACGTCTTTCGGAATCGGCTGGAACGGCCGCTCAGACAGATTCACGGGACCTGCGAGCATGTCGGCAAGATGCCGAGCCGGATCGGCGGAAAGCTGCAGATCGGAAGAAAGATTGCCAAACTGGAAACCGAACTGAGTGCGGCGGTATTAAAGCAGGATTTTGAAAGAGCAGCAGAACTGAGAGATCAGATTCGGGATCTGAAAGAGAAAGAAAAGAAGGAACAAAAGGGGGCGTAGGATATGTGGTATACGGAATGCGGAAGAGACGGCGATGTGGTACTCTCGTCCAGAGTGAGATTGGCGAGAAACATACAGGGGATTCCGTTCCCGCGCCGTGCGAATGAGGCGCAGCAGGAGGAGGTTCTGTCTCTTTGCCGCAAGGCGATGCTGGAACGGGAAAATCCGCTCAAGGAGGGCGTCAAGTTTATTGACCTTTCCGTGATGGAGCCGTATGAAAAGCAGGCAATTGCGGAACGGCACCTGATCAGTCCGCAGATGATGGATAACAGCGTCAAACGCGGGATACTTCTGAGCGATGACAATCGTCTCTGCATCCTCTTAAACGAGGAGGACCACATCAGGATTCAGGCCATGGAGGCAGGCTTTGACCTGGATGAATGCTTTGAGATGGCAAACAAGGTGGATGACTTTATGGAAGAAACCTTGGATTACGCCTTTGACAAACAAATCGGATATCTGACCTGCTGCCCGACCAATGCCGGTACCGGAATGCGAGCCTCGGTGATGGTGCATCTTCCGGCGCTGACCATGACGGGAACAATCAACCGCGTGATTGACTCGCTGGCGCAGCTCGGTATTACTGTGCGCGGTATTTTCGGCGAGGGATCCAAGGCCACCGGAAACCTGTACCAGATTTCCAATCAGTTAACCTTAGGAGCTGCGGAGACGGATATTTTGGAAAAGTTTAAGCAGATTGTCGGAGAGGTCGTGGAAAAGGAACGTGAGGTACGCGGGTGTTTGTATCAGAAGGATCGGTATCAGCTGGAGGATCGGCTGATGCGCTCCTACGGCGTCTTGCGCTATGCCGTAAAGCTATCGTCTGAAGAGGCGATGAAACGGCTTTCCGACGTGCGCATGGCGGTGGAGCTTGGGATTGTCAAGGATACCACGCTGGAGAGGCTAAACAGTTTGATTTATGAGATTCTGCCGGCCAACATCATGAAGGATTATAACCTGACCGATGCGGCGGAGCGGGATCTTAAACGTGCAGAGATTGTACGGGAAAGGATGTGTGTATAATGTTTAGAGATCGTTTAACGGAATGTGCAAAAGCAGCCATTTCCGATGCGGCAGAGGCTGCTTTGGAGATGGGACATGATTATGTCGGCACCGAGCATTTGCTGGTCGGCCTGATTCGTGAAAAGGACGGCGTAGCCGGCAAAATCTTAGAGGCAAACGGGCTTACCGATGAAGCCGTAATGAACCGGATTGCTGAGATGGTTGGTACCAAACCGCCGATTGCCGAGGGACAGCCGGAGGCAACGCCGCGCACCAAGCGAGTCTTTGAGCATAGCTATATTGAAGCGCAGCGGCTGGGACACAGCTATGTCGGCACCGAGCATCTGCTGATTGCGATGCTGCGCGAGGGCGAGAGCTTTGCGGTACGGATTCTGCGTGAGCAGGGCATTGAACCGCAGAATCTGTATCAGGATATTATGCAGCTTTTGCGTGAGGGCGGCGGCGAACCGAGTGAGGAGAATGTGCCGCACAGCGCCGGCAGCCGCGGCGGAAAGGGCGGTAACACGCCGACTCTGATGAAATTTGGCCGCGATTTGACTGCGATGGCAAGGGAGAATAAGCTGGATCCCGTTATCGGCCGTGATGAAGCCATTGAACGTGTGGTACAGATCCTCAGCCGGCGGACGAAGAACAATCCTTGCTTAATCGGCGAACCGGGCGTTGGTAAAACGGCGGTAGCAGAGGGCCTGGCAGAAAAGATTGTCAGCGGCCATGTGCCGGAAATCCTGAAAAACAAGCGGGTTGTGGCGCTGGATATGTCCTCGATGATTGCCGGGGCAAAGTACCGCGGTGAGTTTGAGGAACGTCTGAAGAAAGCACTGGAGGAAATCAGCAAGGATGGAAACATCATCCTGTTTATTGATGAATTGCATACCATTGTGGGCGCCGGTGCGGCAGAAGGCGCAATCGACGCGGCAAATATCCTAAAGCCGGCGCTTGCCAGAGGCGAGCTGCAGGTGATCGGCGCAACAACGCTGGAGGAATACCGCAAGTATATTGAAAAGGACGCTGCCTTAGAGCGCAGATTCCAGCCGATTACCTTAAATGAGCCGAGCATTGAGGAGAGTATTCAGATTCTGAAGGGAATCCGTGATAAGTACGAGGCACACCATCGGGTAAAGATTACCGATGAAGCCATCGAGGCGGCAGTTAATCTTTCGGTGCGATACATTTCTGATCGGTTTTTACCGGATAAGGCCATTGACCTGGTGGATGAGGCCGCGTCCAGACTACGGATTAAGAATATGACGGCTCCGCCGGATGTCAAAGACATTGAAGACCAGATTGATGCCGTGAAAAAGGAAAAGGAGGCCGCAATCACCGTACAGGAGTATGAGCGTGCCGCAAAGCTGAGAGATGAAGAAAAAGAGCTGCAGGCAAAACTGGACGCACAAAAAAAGAACTGGGAAGAAAATGCGTCTGCCGCAAAAGCGGTTGTGACCGAAGAGGAGATCGCAGAAATTATTTCGATGTGGACGGGAATCCCGGTCAAGACGCTGGAGGAGACCGAGAGCGAACGGCTGCTAAAGCTGGAGGAAATCTTGCATCAGCGTGTGGTAGGACAGGACGAGGCCGTTAAGGCGGTCGCCAGAGCCATTCGGCGCGGACGTGTCGGGCTAAAGGATCCGAAACGGCCGACCGGTTCCTTCATCTTTTTAGGGCCGACCGGCGTTGGTAAGACGGAGCTTTCCAAGGCCTTGGCCGATGCGATGTTTGGCGATGAGGACGCGATGATTCGTATTGACATGTCGGAATACATGGAAAAGCATGCGGTGTCCAGGTTGGTTGGGTCGCCTCCCGGATATGTCGGCTATGATGAGGGCGGTCAGCTGACCGAAAAAGTACGCAGAAAGCCGTATTCCGTCATCTTGTTTGACGAAATCGAAAAGGCGCACCCGGATGTCTTTAACATCCTGCTGCAAATCCTGGATGACGGTATTCTGACCGATTCGCAGGGACGGCGTGTGGATTTTCGAAACACGGTCATTATCATGACCTCAAACCTTGGAGCGCGGCAGATTACTTCTCGCAAGAACCTTGGCTTTTCGGCCGGCGACAGTGAGAATGAAGAACGCGATTATGAGACCATCAAGTCGGAGGTTATGGCTGAGGTCAAGCAGGCATTCCGCCCGGAGTTTTTGAACCGTATTGATGAGATCATTGTGTTCCACCAGCTGAGCAAGGAAAACATCAAAGAGATTGCTGCAAAGCTGCTTGAACAGTTAAGACGTCGGCTGGCAGACAATAAGATTGATGCAACCTTCTCGGAGGAAGCGGTAGAAAAGATTGCCGATGAAGGGTTTGATCCGGTTTACGGGGCGCGTCCGCTCCGCCGGGCAATCCAGAGCAAGATTGAGGATCGCATCGCCGAGGAAATGCTGGAGGGCAAGGTCAAAGCCGAGGATCATATCGAGGTCACGGTAGAGGACGGTAAATTTACCTGTGTTTCAAAGACAGAGTAAAAAATAAGGGCATCGCAAAAGCCGCCACCAGACAAGGAAACATTGGTTTTGAAGCCGTATTTTAAGTTTATACTTCGTCAAAAAACCGCCGTATACGTCAGTATTACGGCGGCTTTTCTTCTTGTCTAAAGCTTAAACTACGATGTTCAAAACTGCTTTGCACCCTGGAAACAATATTTTTTGATGAAGGTCAAGGCAAAAAAGTGAGTAATCCTGTCGGATTGCGAGACTTTTTTAACGCAGAGATTCGCAAAAAAGATGTTTCTCAGGGCAACGTTTCCTTATCCGGTGGTGGCTAAAGCGATGCCCTTATTTTTGTTATGATTCCAATTATTCTGCGGTGGAGGCAAGCGCTGCGCCGATGATGCCGGCGTCGTTAAACAGTGTTGCAATTTTGATTTGCGTCTGCGCCATGTCCTTGGAGTAAACATGCTTTGCAACATATTCCTGCACCGGCTTTAACAGGTAGTCACCCTCCCGGCTGATGCCGCCGCCGATGACCAAAATCTTCGGCTGGAAGATGTTAATGACACTGGTAATGCCGTCTGCCACATAGCGCAGATAAGTGTCGACCACTTCTTTTGCGGCGCTGTCGCCGGCCTTTGCCGCGTCAAAAGCGGTTCGTCCGCTGGCGGCGCCGTCCTCCTTGAGATAGGTCTTCATCAGACTGTCCGGGTTGGCGCGAAGCGCATCTTCCGTCTGACGGATCAGAGCGGTGACGGAAGCGTAGGATTCCCAGCAGCCATGGTTGCCGCAGGTACAGGGAACGCCGTCATGAACCAAAGTAAAGTGACCGATCTCGCCGCCGGCGCCGTTAAAGCCGCGGTAAATCTTTTTGTCAAGAACGATGCCGCCGCCGACACCGGTTCCTAAGGTGACCGCAACAAAGCTATCCGCGCCGCCGCCGTTGACAACATATTCGCCGAAAGCGGCTGCGTTGGCGTCGTTTTCCACCGTCATGGGGATATTCGGATAATACTTTTTCAGCTCCGGAATAATGGGAACATGATGCCAGTGTAAATTGTTGGCATAAATAATTTCGCCGGCCGCATTGTCGATGGAGCCGGGGCTGCCGATGCCGATGCCCCGGATATCCGCCATGGTGCAGCCGCCAAGCGCCGCAACCTCCTTGCAAAGCTCTGCCATATCGCGTACGATTTCCTGATAGGGACGATCAGAGTCCGTGGGACGGGAGGCCTGCTGTACAACCTTGGGGGTATCGTCTACCAGACCGACCGCTATATTGGTACCGCCTAAGTCAATTCCTATATACATAATGATTTCCTCCATAAAATTAGTTTCTGATGATATTCCTACACCTTTTATTATACTTCTTTTTCATGCGTTTGTAAATAACTATTTACAAGATTTGCACATAACATTATAAAATCTTCCCATACTAAGCATGAGGTGAATGCGTTGATTCTAACGGTTTTGCGTACTATTATCATGTATTTTTTTGTCGTACTCACGCTGCGGCTGATGGGAAAGCGGCAAATCGGCGAGCTGGAGGCATCGGAGCTGGTGGTAACCATCATTATTTCTGAAATCGCAGCAATGCCTATTACCAATCTCGGTGTGCCGCTGATAGGGAGCATTCTTGCAATTTTAATTCTTTTGGTTTTAGAAATTTGTCTGTCCTATGCTGCTTATCGCAATCTGAACATACGCACCTTTTTATACGGACGTCCCAGTATGTTTTATCAAAAAGGCCGTCTCAATCAGGGCGAGATGCAAAAGCAGCGGTTTAATCTCGGTGATTTGATGGAGGAGCTGCGCAACAGCGGCGCAGTCAGTCTGGATCAGGTGGATTACGTTTTGATGGAGACCAACGGCAAGGTTAGCGTGATTATGAAAGCGGAAGAAAGTCCGCTGACTCCTAAGGATGTCAATCTCAAGACGGATACGGTGCGGATGAGCTATGTCATCATCGATAACGGAAATGTGGTAGTTCCGAATATGAAACGCCTGGGGCTGGGGGACGACTGGCTGAGCAAGCAGTTAAAGATCGCTAATTTAAATCATCCGCGCGATGTTTTTTATCTCAGCTTTGAACAGGACAGCGGAAAGACAGTGCTGATTCCGAAAGAAAAGAAAAAAGGAGGGAGCGCACGATGAGCCGCGTGATTACAGCGCTTTGTATTTTGGTCTTTACGGCCGGTTTTGTGGGCTTTCATACCTACCAGATTTTAGATCTTGACAAGGATATCAGCGCAATCTGCGATCGGGTGGAGACGCAGTACGAAAGTGAGGATTGGGATCGTGTGAGGGACGGCTTAAAGGAACTGGAGAGCCGTTGGAATCAAAGCCGCTTTTGGGCGTGTCTTACGGTCGATACCGCAGAAATTGAGGAAATAGAAATTGCGCTGCAGCAGAGCATGAAGTATGCCGAAATTCACGACAAAGAGGATTTTATCGGGGAGTTTATCATGTTTCGGATGCAGCTGGCACATCTGCCGCACCAGGAGGGCTTTAGTATCGAGGAACTGTTGTAGAAACTGCGCGCAGACGCTTGACACCGACCGGCTCCTGTGCTAGTATAGTCCTAAATAATACCCCCGATTGGGGAAAAGGAGTTGGAACGGATGCATCTTATCATCAGCGGCTGTCTGCTTGGGCTGCGCTGCCGGTATGACGGCGATTGCCGTCCGCTTCCGGCGGAGCGGATTGCGCAGTTAAAGGAAACCTGGGAGCTCATACCCGTCTGCCCGGAGCAGCTCGGCGGGCTTGCATCGCCCAGAGAACCGTCCGAACGGCAGGGAGATCGGGTTGTTTCAAAAGGCGGAAAGGATGTCACGGGGCAGTATGTACGCGGTGCGGAGCAGACGTTGTATCTTGCAAAGCTGTTTTCTTGCAGAGCCGCACTTCTGAAGGAGAAAAGCCCCTCCTGCGGACGAGGAAGAATCTATGACGGCAGTTTTCAAAAAAGGCTGATTGATGGGAACGGCGTGACGGCCGATCTGCTTTTAAAAAACGGTATTTTGGTCTTTGGTGAAAGCCAAATCGATGATCTCCTTGCATGGAAAGAAAAAAAGGCTGCGCGGTGATCCGCCCAGCCTTTTTGAATGGAATCGTGCGCTTAGCCGAAAGGGAGTAATCCGAACTCCGATTTTGAGAGGCGGATTTCCGCTTTCGCTGCGCCCAATACTCGGCAATCCATTAGGATTACCTCCGTTTTTTCCTTGCGCAACCCAAAATCCGCTCTCTCAAAATTCTACGACCTGAAAAGGATTCAATTTTGAGCAGATTTTGGTGCGGAAGATGCAACAAGACTCGGCGCGGAGCATCGATGACAAGCCGAAAGATGCCGAAATTTCGCCTTTTCAGGCGGGCTTAGCTCGCTCCCTTTCGGCTACTCGGCAAACATCGGGGTTGATAGGTAGCGGTCTCCGGTGTCCGGCAGCAGCGCCACAATGATTTTTCCCTTATTTTCCGGGCGCTTTGCAAGCTGGGCTGCGGCATAAACGGCCGCACCGGCAGAGATGCCGACCAGCAAGCCTTCGCCCCGTGCCAAAGCGCGGCCGGTGGCAAAAGCGTCCTCGTTTTCGACCGGGATAATTTCGTCATAGATCGAGGTGTCGAGGGTTTCCGGTACGAAGCCGGCGCCAATGCCCTGAATCTTGTGCGGGCCTGCAACGCCCTTTGAGAGTACCGGAGAGGTCGCCGGTTCGACGGCAACAATTTTTACATCAGGGTTTTGCGACTTTAGATAAGCGCCCACGCCGGAGATGGTACCGCCGGTGCCGACACCGGCAACAAAGATATCCACCTTGCCGTCTGTGTCCTCCCAGATTTCCGGGCCGGTGGTTGCCTTGTGAACGGCCGGGTTAATTTGGTTGGTAAACTGGCTGGGGATAAAGCTGTGCGGCGTCTCTTTTGCGAGCTCTTCTGCTTTGGCGATCGCACCCTTCATGCCCTTTGCGCCGTCGGTCAACACCAGTTTTGCCCCATAGGCTTTTAAAAGGTTGCGGCGTTCCACGCTCATGGTTTCCGGCATGGTTAAAATAACCTGATATCCCTTTGCTGCCGCCACGGCAGAAAGGCCGATGCCGGTGTTGCCGCTGGTCGGTTCGATAATGACGGAGTCCGGCTTTAACAGCCCCTTTGCCTCGGCGTCCTCAATCATGCCCTTGGCGATTCTGTCCTTGACGCTGCCGGCCGGATTGAAATATTCCACCTTTGCGAGCAGCGTGGCCGCAAGGTTTTCTTCCTTTTCATAGTTAACAAGCTCCAAAAGCGGTGTTTTGCCGATTAAATCCGTAATTTTTTGATAAACTTTCATGATAAACACTCCTTATTTTAATCTTTGTTTTTGATTGTTTATGCTCTTATTTTTATTTTGACCGACAAATCCAACATCGCCAAAACGGATTTACTTTTTCTCGCATCCAATCACCCCGTATAATATACCTAATACCTATCTGATTTATAGGCATTATAACACGGAGTATTTCATTTGTCAATAGAAAACGAAAAAAAGAGCAGAAAAAAATGAAAATTTTTTCCTGCTCATTGGGTATGTCGTAATTAGCTCTTTCGCAAACGTTTATCGGATTTGACCGCGAGACGGGTTCCCACGCTCTGGAAAATTTGTACCAGCAAAATTAAAAACAGAACCGCGATCGTCATAACCAGATATTTGTATCGATAGTAGCCATAGTTAATGGCAATTTTACCAAGACCGCCGCCGCCGATGATACCGCTCATGGCAGAGTAGCCGAGTACGGTGGTGATGGTGATGGTCAGGTTGTTGAGCAGAGACGGGATACTCTCCGGGATCATAACCTTGCAGATAATCTGCAGTGGTGTCGCACCCATACTCTGTGCTGCCTCAATGATGTTGGGGTTGATCTCACGCAGACTGCTCTCGACCATACGGGCGACAAAGGGCGCCGCGGCGATCACCAGCGGAACGATGGAGGCAGTTGTACCGACCACGGTTCCCACAATCAGACGGGTCAGCGGAAAGACCAGAATCATCAGGATCAAAAACGGAATCGAACGCAGCAGATTGATAATGACATTTAAAATCTGCAAAATCGGCTTGGGCAGAGGAAGAACACCGTTTTCTTCGCCGGCGACAATCAGCACGCCGAGCGGCAGGCCGATGACAACGGCAAAGAGGGTCGAGAGCAGCGTAATGTAAACGGTTTCCCAGATGGCAAGCCATAATTCGCTTTGCAGAATTTCAATGGCCTCTGTAACCGTAGGATTGGATAAAAGCTGATTAAGCATGGTCGCTGTCCCTCCTTACTATAATATGCGGCGTTTGTTTTAAATACGCCACGGCGGCATCGGTCTGTTCCTTTCCGCCCTCGATTTCCAGTACCATGGTACCGAAAACCTTGTCGTCGATGCACTTGGTCTGCGCGGCTAAAATGTTGGCGGCAATCTTTTTCTCCATTGCCATTTTGGCAATGAGCGGCGAGGATGCGACCTTGGCGCCGTGATAGACAACCTGAATCCGATTCTCCGCACCGGCAACGGCGTTTTCTGCCGTATCGGGAAAGACCAGATGTTTTGCGGCCTCGGACTGTGGCATGGTGAATACCCGGTCAACCTCGCCCTCTTCGACCACACGGCCGCCGTCTAAAATGGCGACCTTATTGCAGATCTTTTCCACCACGCTCATCTGGTGGGTAATGATAATTACGGTGATCCCCATTTTTCGGTTGATTTCGCGGATTAACTCTAAGATTGACTGGGTCGTTTTCGGATCCAGTGCGCTGGTTGCCTCATCGCACAAGAGCACCTCCGGGTCGGTAGCCAGCGCTCTGGCGATGGCAATACGCTGCATCTGACCGCCGGACAGCTGCGCCGGATAGGCGTTTTCCTTATCGGGGAGACCAACGGTATTTAAAAGCTCCCGCGCGCGCTGCCGTGCCGCCTGTTTTTTTACGCCGGCAAGCTCCAGCGGAAAGCAGATGTTCTCCAAACAGGTGCGCTGCATCAGCAGATTAAAACTTTGAAAAATCATGGTAATCTTGCGGCGTACCTTGCGCAGCTCCGCATCGGAGAGTGTCCCGATACTCCGGCCGCCGATCAGGACCTCGCCGCCGGTCGGTCGCTCTAACATATTGATGCAGCGAACCAGGGTGGACTTTCCGGCGCCGCTCATACCAATGATGCCGTAGATGTCGCCGTCCTCAATGGTAAGCGAGACATCGCACAGGGCCTCCACGGTTCCGTCAGCCGTCGAAAAGGATTTTGACAAGTTTTTTAGTTGTATCATAGAAACCTCCAAACACAGACAAAACGCCGGTTGAAAAATCAACCGACGCGCAAGGCCGCAGAATCATATTCGTGCAGTCTCGGTCTGTTTCTTATCTTTTATTGCTGGCCGCCCTTGATAGCATCCAGTGTTTTCTGCTTTCCGCCGTACAGTGCAATCGGCTCTACGTGGATTGCGCCGACCGATACAATATGTGTGCCGTTTTCTTTGTTAAAGTCCTCCAGATAGGGCAGATGCTGGAAGTAGTTTGCGTCAACCTCGCCGCTCTCTACAACGTTGTTCGGCTGTACATAATCGGTAAATTCCTGTACCTTTAAGGTGATGTTTTTTGCCTCTAAAATCGGAGCAACAATCTTTAAAATTTCGGCGTGCGGCGTTGGCGATGCTGCAACCGTAATGGTTGTGCCGGCCAGCGCGTCATAATTTACGCTGCTGTCATAGCCATCGCCGGGGTTGTCAACCGTGCTGACAACGGCGCCGTTGTACTGCTTTTCAATAAACTCGGCAACCTGCTCACTCTCTAAGGCCGCCTTGAGCGCCTTGATGGAATCCTTGTTCTCATCGCCTTCCTTGACAGCTAAAATGTTGCCGTATTCGGAGGAAGACCCCTCGATTAACAGAGAATCCTTTACCGGGTTTAAATCTGCCTGGATTGCATAGTTTGAGTTGATGACCGCATAGTCCATATCCTGCAATACGTTCGGAAGCTGTGCGGCTTCTACCTCTTTAAAGGTGATCTGATAGGGGTTTTCTGCGATGTCTTTGATGGTTGCGGTGATGCCGGCGCCGTCTTTTAGCTTAATGTAGCCGTTGTCCTCTAAGAGCAGCAGCGCGCGTGCTTCGTTCGTGGTGTCGTTGGGGACTGCAACAGTGACCGATGCAGCCTGCTTTTTGCCGCAGCCGGTCAGCGCGGTCAGCGCCAGTACCAGTGCGAGTGCGGTTGTAACAAATTTTTTCATCATAACTACCTCCAAAATAAATATTTTTTCTATGTTTGTTCCATGATGTACGGATTTTCGCGAGGGCATCAAAGGGACTGCCCGGTGCGGATTGCCGCAAAAGCATCGTCCAAAGCGTCAATTAAATCTTCTACATTCTCGATGCCGATCGAAAGACGGATGGTGTTGGGTTTGATGCCCTGCTCCAAAAGTTCCTCCTCTGTGAGCTGCGAGTGGGTGGTGCTTGCCGGGTGAATCACCAGGGATTTTACATCGGCAACATTGGCAAGCAGCGAGAAAATCGCAAGATTGTCAATAAACTTTTGGGCGGTCTTGGCATCGCCCTTTACCTCAAAGGTGAAGATCGAGCCGGCGCCGTTTTGGAAGTATTTTTCATACAGGGCATGACTCGGATCGTCCGGCAAAGAGGGGTGGTGTACGGCCTCAACCTGCGGATGCTTGCTTAAATATTCCACAATCCGCAGCGCGTTGCTGACGTGCCGCTCTACACGCAGCGACAGGGTCTCCAGTCCCTGCAGAAACAAAAAGGCGTGGAAGGGAGAGAGAGTTGCGCCGGTGTCACGGAGCAAAATAGCCCGAATGTAGGTGACAAAGGCGGCAGGGCCCGCTGCGTCCGCAAAACTTACGCCGTGGTAAGAGGGGTTCGGATCTGCGATCCAGGGGTATTTGCCGGAGGCCTTCCAGTCAAAGTTGCCGCTGTCTACGATCACGCCGCCGATTGCCGTTCCGTGACCGCCGATGAATTTGGTTGCGCTGTGTACAACGATGTCTGCGCCGTATTCGATCGGGCGGATCAGATAGGGCGTTGCAAAGGTACTGTCAATCACCAGAGGGATTTGATGATCGTGCGCAACCTTTGCGACCTTTTCGATATCAATGATGTTGGAATTGGGGTTGCCCAGCGTTTCGATAAAGATTGCCTTGGTGTTTTCCCGGATGGCGTCCTCAAATGCGCCGTCAGATGCAGGATCCACAAAGGTTGTAGTAATACCGGCCGAAAGCGGAAGAGTATGTGCCAATAAGTTATAGGTACCGCCATAGATGGTCTGAGAGGCCACGATGTGCTCGCCCGTTTTTGCCAGTGCCCGAATGGTGTAATCGATGGCAGCCGCACCGGATGCAACAGCCAGCGCGGCGCTGCCGCTCTCCAGTCTTGCGATGCGCTGCTCAAAAGCGTCCTGGGTCGGATTTGTCAGACGGCCGTAGATGTTACCGGCGTCACGCAGGCTGAAACGGTCTGCGGCGTGCTGACAATTGTGAAATACATAAGATGTGGTTTGGTAAATCGGAACGGCTCTTGCATCGGTGACGGGATCGGGCGTTTCCTGGCCGACATGCAGCTGCAGAGTTTCAAAGCGATATTGTTTTTCTTTCATGACAAAATCCTCCTTGCTTTCTTTTTGCGTGGTTATTTCATTGCATGCTGCCATTATAGCAGAGCTTTCTGCTTTTGTCCAATACACAAAACTTATCGTTTGTTATAAATTTTTTTTATAACAAAAGGGCCGCCCGAAGGCAGCCCTAAAGTACCATGTTGTCGCTTGCAAAGTTATTCCGCAAGGAGCGCCTTGACACGCTCAACATCCCGGATATCGATCAGACAGGAAATCTCTGTTTCGGCAGTCGTAATCAGTTTGATGGGAATGTTGGCATCGGAGAGCAGAGAGAACAGCTCCGCAGCAACGCCGTAAGTATTCCGCATGCCGGCGCCGGACAAAATCACCTTGGTGTTGTTGCCGTTTAAATCGGTGGAGATATCGGCGCTCAGCGCTTTAAACGCCGCTGTGGCCTCAATCACGTCGGCAAGGTTCTCCTGCGGCACGGTAAAGGAGAGGTTGAACTTATCCTTATAGGGGGCGGTACGGCAGATCATATCTACCGTCACATGCCGGTCAGAAATTTCATTCATGATTTTAGAAAGATTCTGCGGCGTATTGGGAATATTGTTGACGGTAACCAGTGCAACATCCGGCAAATAGCCGATTTCGGTAATGGTTTTAATCATGTTATCGTCTCCTTTCTTCACTTAATTTTGTTGCGATACAATCAGATCTTTCATGGTATACAGACCCGGTTTTTGCGTTTGCAGGTAGATCGCCGCACGGACAGCGCCGACGGCAAAAACCTCTTTTGACGCTGCGCTGTGCTTGATTTCGATCACCTCGTCCGTGCCGGCAAAGATGACATCGTGTTCTCCCACGATGGTACCGCCGCGCACGGCGTGCAAACCGATCTCGTGCTTATCACGCTTTTTGCGCACCGAATGGCGGTCATAGACATACTCGGTCGGGTAGGAAACCGCATCGGAAATTGCGTCGGCGATGGCAAGCGCGGTACCGCTGGGTGCATCCAGCTTTTGATTGTGGTGCTTTTCGATAATTTCGATATCAAAACTGTCTTCTAAAATCTTTGCGGCTCTGCAGACCAGGTCGATCAGCAAATTGACGCCGAGCGACATGTTGGCGGAGAAGAAGATCGGAAGCTGCTTTGACTCATATTTCAGTCTGGAGATTTGTTCCGTTGTCAGCCCGGTGGTGCAAATCACGGCCGGGATATTTTTGGCCGCGGCATAATCCAGCAGACCGTCCAGCATCGCCGGATGAGAAAAGTCAATGATGACATCAATCGGTTCCTTTGCCTGTGTCAAATCGTCATAGACGGGATAGGTGGATTTTTGTGCGGTATTGATGTCATAACCGGCGCTGATTTGTACCGTGTCAAGATCGGCGGCCGCACGGGTCACGGCCTGACCCATCTTACCGTTTGCGCCGCTTAGAAGTATGTTTATCATTCGTTTCACACCTTTTTCCATGATCGCTGTGTATTGTTCATAGTACGGAATACCAAAAACGTCCGGTAATCCCGCTTGAGATTTACAGCAGACCGTATTCTTTGAGCGTGGATTTTAAAACTGCCAGGTTTTCCTCGGTCATGTCGCAAAGCGGCATCCGCAGCGGCCCAACGCCGTAGCCGAGCAGGTTCATTGCCGTTTTGATTGGGATCGGGTTGACCTCAATAAACAGTGCGCGAACCAGCTTTAACAGTTTTAAAAACTGCTCTCTCGCGGCGGCGGTGTCGCCGGCTAAGTAGTTTGCACAGACATCGTGCGTTTCCTTCGGCAGGATATTGGCAATCACCGAGATGACGCCCTGTCCGCCGATGGACATAATCGGAACAATGATATCGTCATTGCCGCTGTAAATAACCAGATCGGTTTCCGCTGCGATTCTTGCCGCAAAGGCAAGGTCGCCGGTTGCCTCCTTGATGGCGTTGACGTTCGGAATTTTCGACAGCATCTTTAAGGTTTCAATGCTAAAGCCAAGCCCGCCGGTACGGCCGGGAATGTTGTAGAGGATCATCGGAATCGTGATGCTTTTTGCGATGGCCTCGATATGGGCACAAAGACCCTTTTGCGTTGTCTTATTATAGTAGGGGGCAACGACTAAAACGCCGTCCGCACCGGCCTCCTGGGCGTAAACGCTCAGTTCAATGGCATGGGCGGTGTCGTTGCTGCCTGTGCCGGCAATGACCGGAATCCGTTTGGCGATCTTTTCTACCGCAAAACGAATGACTGCTTTATGTTCTTCATCCGGCATGGTAGACGGTTCGCCGGTCGTGCCGCATATGATGATTGCGTCCGTATGATTTTTGACGTGGTACTCTAAGATTTCGGCAAGCTTTGGAAAGTTTACGCCGTTTTCATCAAACGGAGTAACCAATGCAACCGCCGAGCCTTGAAAAATTGGGGTTTTCATGGTGCCAGCTCCTTCCTGAATCAGTCAAAGTAGCCCTTTGCGGCTAAAAGCTCTGCCATCAATACCGCGCCGCCGGCCGCGCCGCGCAGCGTGTTGTGTGACAGGCAAACAAACTTATAATCATACTGCGTATCCTCGCGCAGACGTCCCATGGATACGGCCATGCCGCCCTCTAGGTTGCGGTCCAGCTTGGTCTGCGGACGGTTATCCTCTTCAAAGTAATGCAAAAACTGTTTTGGTGCGGACGGGAGCTGCAATGACTGCGGCTCACCGGAGAAGGCCGCCCAGTCAGCCTTGATTTGCTCGATGGTCGGTTTGTTCTCGAATTTTACGAATACGGCTGCCATATGACCGTCCGAAGATGCAACACGCAGACACTGTGTGGTGATCGAGGGAGCGACAGCGTCCACGATTTCATCGCCTTGGATGGCGCCCCAGATTTTAAGCGGTTCAATTTCGCTCTTTTCTTCTTCGCCGCCGATGTAGGGGATGACGTTGTCAACCATTTCCGGCCAGGTTGCAAAGGTCTTTCCGGCGCCGGAAATTGCCTGATAGGTGCAGGCAAGCGCCTGTGTAATGCCGTATTTTTTCAGCGGATGCAGCGCGGGTACATAGCTTTGCAGCGAGCAGTTTGACTTTACTGCAATAAAACCGCGTTTGGTGCCGAGGCGTTTTCGCTGTGCCGGGATAATCTCTGCGTGTTCCGGGTTGATTTCCGGTATAATCATCGGAACATCCGGTGTATGACGATGTGCCGAGTTGTTGGAAACGACCGGACATTCTGCCTTTGCATAGGCCTCCTCCAGCGCACGGATTTCATCCTTTTTCATATCAACGGCACAAAATACAAAGTCTACCTGCTTGGCAATGGTATTGATATCTGCCGTTGCGTCATAAACCTTCATCGTTTTCACGGCTTCCGGGATGGGCGTATTCATTGCCCAGCGGCTGCCTACGGCTTCTTCATACGGTTTGCCGGCGCTGCGCGGAGAAGCTGCCAATACCTTAAGCGTAAACCACGGGTGGTTTTCCATCAGGGTGATAAACCGCTGTCCCACCATACCGGTTGCGCCGATAATACCCACATTATACTGTTTCACAAAAGTTTCCTCCTTGTTGTACCTGATACAATATTTATGCATACTCTCTTAATACAAAATTATATGCGAAGTTTTCGGATATGTCAAATGTTTTTTGGACAGAATTACCTAAATTTATGAAATGTCTTTTGACGATTCCGACAAAAGCCGAAAAAAGCTGACGGAAACCGTGAAAAAAGTCTGGTAATTTCTCGTTTTTTGTGGTATGATAAGAAAGAATTTTATGATAAGAAAGAATTTTCAGAAATTCAGAATATTTGCGGAAAGGCTGTGAGACCATGAAGCGGTTGTTTTTGATAGCGGCGGTTTTTCTTTTTTTATGTTCCCTGGTATCGCCCGTGTTTGCGGATTACACATTGGTGCAGTATGTCCGTATCGGACTGCTGTACGGAAACAGCGCGCCGTCCTCCGTCACGCTGGAGGCGGACTGCGGTTTTTCTGTCGGCAACTATAAAGAGCGTGAATTTGAAGAAAAGAAGAAGGTGGCGGATAAAAAGCTGACTGTATCCGTCGGAAACGGCGCCGCGGTAGAAGTAAAAAACGAAGCGGGAGAGACACTGTATACCGGTGACGGCAGTGTCGGCGTCCGCCCGGCGGCCTCCGGCATGGATCAAGTGCTGGCACTGAACGGGACGACCTATCGCGGCGGAATCCATTGTGTCCGTAAGGGCGGTGCGATGACGGTTGTCAATGTGGTCTTTTTGGATCATTATCTCTACGGCGTGATCTCGCGGGAGATGAGCCCTTCCTGGCCGAAGCAGGCATTGAAAGCACAGGCGGTCTGCGCCAGAAATTATGCGATGCAGAGTTTGAATAAGCATGCGGATCAGGGGTTTGATCTATGCAGCAGCGTGGACTGTCAAGCCTATGCCGGTACAAAGTTTGAGACGGAGGATTCCTATCCGCCGGTGGACGAGACAACGCGGCAGGTGCTGACCTATGACGGAGAGCTTGCGCAGCTTTATTACTGTGCGTCCATGGGGGCAACCACCGAGGATGTGCAGTATGTTTGGGGTAACACCGTTCCCTACCTGATTAGTGTGGACAACGGGTATGAGGATACCGAGAACATTCCCAACGGAATCTGGTCCGGTTTTTTAACCTGTGATGAGGCATCCGCCATCATGCGGAACAAGGGCTATGATATTGGGGATGTCACCAATATCAGCGTGCTGGAGTATACGCCCAATCAGCGTGTTTTAAGGATGGAGGTCACCGGCACCAACGGGTCAAAAATCTTTGAGAGGGAGGCCTGTCGTACTATCTTTAACACCGTGACCAAGAGCCAAATGTTTCGCGTGACCGGCAACGGAGCAGGGAATGCGATTCCTGCATCGGTTCACGTGACCGACGGCACCAACACGGCAGAAAAGGGCATCGACAAGCTGACAATTTTATCGGCGTCCGGACGTGTCAGTCTACAGAGCGGTACGCTGTATACCTCAAACGGTCAGTATCAAAAAACCTACGAATCCGTCAGCGTCGGCAGCGGTGACAACACCGGCTTTTATTTTGAAGGGACAGGCTGGGGTCATAGCGTCGGCATGAGCCAGTACGGCGCCAAAGGTATGGCAGAAGCCGGATTTTCCTATGTGGATATTTTAAAACACTATTTTGTCGGCACCAACCTGGAAAACGCATATTGAAAAGAGAGTGAAGCATCATCATGATAACAACCAAGGACTTTTACTACGATTTGCCGCCCGAATTGATTGCGCAGACGCCGCTTGCGGATCGGTCGGCCTCAAAGCTTATGGTGGTAAATCGGGAGACGGGAGAGATCAAACACAGGCATTTTCGGGATATTGTAACGTTTCTGCGGCAGGGCGATTGCCTGGTGATGAACGATACCCGCGTGATTCCGGCCAGACTCCACGGCGAAAAAGAGGGGACCGGCGGCAGGATTGAATTTTTGCTGCTCCGGCGGATTGATCTTGATACCTGGGAGGTTATCTTAAAACCGGGAAAAAAGGCAAAGCCCGGCAGCCGCTTTGTGTTTGGCGGCGGCCTTTTGCACGCCGAGGTGCTGGAGATTGCAGACGATGGCAAACGGATTGTCCGATTCCGCTATGAGGGTGTTTTTGAAGAACTGTTAGATCGCCTGGGCGAGATGCCGCTGCCGCCCTATATTAAAGAAAAGCTAAGCGACCGTGAGCGTTATCAGACGGTGTATTCTAAAATTGACGGCAGTGCGGCAGCGCCGACCGCCGGTCTGCATTTTACGCCGGAATTATTAAAAGAAATTGAAGAAAAGGGTGTTTCCCTTGCATATCTGACCCTGCATGTCGGGCTTGGCACATTTCGCCCGGTTTCGGTCGAAAACGCAGAGGAACACGTGATGCATACGGAACATTATGAGATTTCTGCCGCCGCCGCGGAAAAAATCAACCAAACCCGGAAAAGCGGCGGCAGAATCATTGCGGTCGGAACGACCTCGGTGCGGACCTTAGAGACGGTTGCGGATGCAAGCGGAATGGTGCGTGCGCAGACGGGTGAGACCAATATCTTTATCTATCCCGGATATCGGTTTAAGGCGGTGGACGCGCTGATTACCAACTTTCATCTGCCGGAATCCACACTGATGATGCTGGTTTCGGCATTTGCCGGACGGGAGCATATCTTAAATGCATATCAAAAGGCGATTGAAAATAAGTATCGGTTTTTCAGCTTTGGTGACGCAATGTACCTGGAAGGAGAGACTTCATGTTCACGTTAATTAAGCAAAACGGTGCGGCGCGCCGCGGCAGTTTTCAGACAGTGCACGGCACGATTCAGACGCCGGTGTTTATGAATGTCGGAACGGCGGCCGCGATTAAGGGCGCCCTTACGACCTTTGATTTAAAAGAGATTGGCTGTCAGGTGCAGCTTTCCAATACGTATCATTTGCATTTGCGCCCCGGTGACGAGGTGGTGCGCGATATGGGCGGCCTGCATCGGTTTATGAACTGGGATCGTCCGATCTTGACCGACAGCGGCGGCTTTCAGGTGTTTTCTCTGGCAAAGCTCAGAAATATCAAGGAGGAGGGCGTTTATTTTTCCTCCCATATTGACGGCAGAAAGATTTTTATGGGGCCGGAGGAAAGTATGCGGATTCAGTCGAACCTGGGTTCGACCATTGCGATGGCGTTTGACGAATGCATTGAAAACCCCTGCGAAAAATACTATGTTAAGGATTCGGTCGCAAGAACGGCGCGCTGGCTGAAACGCTGCAAGACAGAGCTTGCACGGCTTAACGGCATGGAGCAGACCGTCAATCCGCATCAGATGCTCTTTGGTATCAATCAGGGCAGCACCTATGCGGATCTTAGAATTGCACATATGAAAGAAATTGCAGAGCTTGATTTGGACGGCTATGCCATTGGCGGGCTTGCGGTCGGCGAGACGGCAGAGGAGATGTACGAAATTATCGAAGCGGTCGAGCCGTTTATGCCGAAGGAGAAACCGCGGTATCTGATGGGCGTCGGAACACCGGTCAATATTTTAGAAGGGGTTGCGCGCGGTGTGGACTTTTTTGACTGCGTGATGCCAAGCCGAAATGCGCGGCACGGTACGCTGTTTACCTCACAAGGGATCGTCAATATCTGGAATGCAAAATATGAGCGCGATGACGCGCCGCTGGATCCGACGTGTCATTGCCATACCTGCCGAAACTTTTCCCGTGCTTATCTCAGGCACCTGTTTAAGGCAAAAGAGATGCTGGCGATGCGGCTTTCGGTTATCCATAATCTGTATTTTTATAATCACATGATGGAAGAAATCCGGCAGGCGTTGGACGAGGATCGGTTTGCGCAGTACCGCGTAGAAAAGGTCGCCGTACTCGGAAACAGAATTTAGATAAAAAAGCGCGGTTTTCCGCGCTTTTTTATCGGTTGGGTTCCTCCCTGCAGACCTTCGGTATCATATGATGAAGCAGCGACAGGCAGCCCTCTTTGACATCCCGAAAGGTTGCGTCAAAGTCGCCGGTATACCACGGGTCGGCAATGTCACGTGGACTCGATGAAAAGTCCAAAAGCCGCATGATCTTCGGACTTTCGCCAAGCAGCCGCCGCATGTTTTTGATATTTGCGCGATCCATACCAAGCAGGTAATCAAACGCGGCAAGGTCGGCGTGTGTAATCTGTCTTGCGCGGTGGTCGCCGCAGGCGATGCCCATTTCATATAATTTTCGGCGGGTACCGGGATGAACCGGGTTCCCGATCTCTTCCGTACTGGTGGCGGCAGAATCAATAAAAAAGAGGTGAGATAATTCCTCCTTTTCTACAAGGTCTCTCATGACATATTCTGCCATGGGAGAGCGGCAGATGTTGCCGTGGCACACAAATAGAATTTTTTTCATGTTGTTCCTCCGGGATGAGTTGTTATATTTATCGAAAGCGGTTCTATTTTATCATAATTCATTGCTTCTGTAAAGGATAGATCCTTATTGCGGTTGTTCATCGCGGGACGGAGCGCAATCAGCAGAATCAGGCTGAGAATGACATAGACCGGAAGAAAGGATTCCGGCGGTACCGGCGTTTGAATCAGGAAAAAGGCGTTGGAAAAGAACTTGGCGATCTGGTTCATCAAAAACAAAGGCGGCCGCAGTAAGAATGTCGCAATCAGGCGAGCCAGCGGCGGATACAGCAGGTAGACAACCCAATGAATCAGACCCAGGACAAAGCTGCATGCACCAAGCGGAAGAATTGCAATGTTGGCAAATAGACTGCCCCAGTTGATGCGCTGAAAGAATCGGGCAGAGAAATAGCCGACGCCGATATTGCTGGCAACCGACATAGAGACAGAGGAAAGAACCTGTTCTCTTGCGCCGGCGGCAATGCGGGCTAAGAGGGATGCGGCGTCTTGCGGCGCAGCGGACGGCGTCTTGTACAGAATGTGTTTGATCGACAGAGTCAGCGGCGTGGCAAAGAGTAAAATGCCGAGCGTAGAACTGAAAGAGAGCAAGAAGCTGTAACTTGTCAGGGTATAAGGATTTATCAGCAAAAGCAGAAAGGCTGCCGCGGAAAGCGAGGTCAAACTGTCCGGCTCCTTTTGTACCAGCATGGAAAGAAGAAACAGAAGCATCATAATGACAGAACGGCAGACGGAGGGGGTAAAAGCCGTGGCGGCGGCAAACAAAATCAAAACCGGAATCAGAAATAAGTTAGCAATGCGTTTTTTCAGCCGCAGTGTGCGCGAGAGAAAGAACAAAAAGGTGGACAAAAACATGACATGCATACCGGATACGGCGGTAATGTGAATAAGACCGGAATCCGCAAAGCTCTGATACTGTTCCGGCGTGAAATCGTCACGGATTCCCATTAGGATGCCTTTGAGCAGAGCGCTTTCCTCCGTCACGCTCCCAAAGCTTTGGTCGATGGCGTTTAAAATGCTTTTCTGGATTGTAAGGCCAAGGCCTTGCAGGCGCTCTGTCAAGGTATCGGGACAATCCTTCTCGGGGCAGGGCGCAAGCTCCTTTGCATAAGCAGAAAAACAAAGGTTTTGCCGGCGCAGGGTATCATGATAGGAATAGCCGCCGGAATACGGGGCGGTTTCGGGATTTTGCAGCTTGGCGGTAAAGGTGATGCGGTCTCCGCGCTTTAAAGAGGAGGCGGATGCAGGATCGGCATAAAGCTTGATGCTGCCTTGTATCGGTTTTTCTTCGGTATCTTCGTGCATGGCAAAGATCCTGACGGAAAATCCAAGCGTCTTTTGTGTGCTGCTGGGCGTCGGGTCCTCGGTTATCATGCCATCGTATCGGCAAGCGGCTCCGGCGTGTGCCATAAGGTCTGCGTATTGCAGATTGTCAAAGACATAAACGCGCAGGATGCCCAAAATGCAGAAAAAGAGCATAAACCAGATCAGGAAAAAGTCAGAAAAGGAATGGGTCATTAGCCCGGCCAGAGAACAAAGCAGAAAGAGAGCCCCGAGTAACAGAAGGCTGATTTGCAGAAAATCGGTGAAAAATACTTTAGAAATCGGGAAACGGAGTGCAAAACAGATGCCTATAACAAAGGCTAAGGTTAAAACCGCAAAATACCTCCGTCCAAGAAAGGTATTTTTATGATGTGCAGACATGGTTGATTCGCTTCCTTTCCAAAAAACAAGAATAAATATGAACGAAAAAATGGGATATATTTTGTTGAAAAAAGCATACGGACGCCGGAAATTGTCAGATGAAAACAATAAATAGCGATAAAAAATTTTGAAAATAACGGTAAAAAACTTTGAAAAAAAGCCTTGACAATCTAAAAACAATGTGCTAGAATAATTCGGTAAAGCAGAAGACATCCGCTTCTCCCCTTCGCGCAAAGCAAAAGGGTTTCCTGAATCAGGACATATTGAGACCGTATTTGATAAAAATGGTTACAATACGAGCGGAGTGCCTTTGCATTCCGCTTTTTTGCGTCATAACGGGAACGGCGGAAGAATAAGGGACAGTTTGGCTGCTCATTTAAGCTATATTTTTGGAGGTGTTTTGTTATAGCAAGGCAAGATTTGATGATTAACGAGGAAATCAGAGACAAAGAAGTCCGCTTGATTGGGCCGGATGGCGAGCAGCTTGGGATTGTGGATAACCGGACTGCACAGAACATGGCGGAAGAAAAGAATCTGGATCTGGTGAAAATCGCACCTCAGGCAAAGCCGCCCGTGTGCAAAATCATGGATTATGGAAAGCATAAATTTGAGCTTGCAAAGCGGGAAAAAGAGAACCGCAAGAATCAAAAGGTCATTGCCCTGAAAGAGGTTCGGCTTACTCCGAATATTGATGATCACGACTTTAACACCAAACTCAACCAGGCCATTAAATTTTTAAAGGCCGGTGACAAGGTAAAGGTCTCGGTTCGTTTTCGCGGACGTGAGATTACCCACAGCTCTTTGGGACGCGATCTTCTGAACCGTTTCAAAGAAGGCATCGGGGAGGTCGGCGGTGCAGACAAGGACATCAAAATGGAAGGCCGCAGCATGGCTATGATAGTATCACCCAAAAAGGCTTAATGGAACTTAATCAGATGGAAGGAGAGAAATACTATGCCTAAAATCAAGACACACAGAGGCGCGGCAAAGCGTTTTGGCATCACCAAAAACGGCAAGGTGAAGAGAAGCAAGGCGTTTCGGAGCCACATTTTAAACAAGAAGACCACCAAGAGAAAAAGACATTTGAGAAAAGGCGGATATCTTTCCGCTGCCAATGAGGCAACGATCAAGAGTATGATGCCTTACAAATAAGCCATACGGCTTTGGCTTTGAAAACGTGATTTGAGAAAGGAGCTTTTAACATGGCAAGAGTAAAGGGCGCTATGAGAACCCGCGCCAGACATAAGAAAATTTTAAAGCTTGCAAAAGGTTACAGAGGTGCAAAAAGCAAGCTCTATAAGACCGCAAACCAAGCGGTGATGAAGTCCCTGGCATACGCTTACAGGGACAGAAAAGCAAAGAAGAGAGAATTCAGACAGCTCTGGATTGCCCGTATCAATGCGGCAACCCGTGCTAACGGTATGAGTTACAGTAAGTTTATGAACGGTCTGAAACAGAAGGGCATCGAGATCAACAGAAAAATGCTCTCTGAGATCGCTGTTTCTGATCCGGAGGCTTTCAAGAAGCTGGTCGATCAGGTTCGTTAATTCGATGTTAGGGTGAAATTCTTCAGTCGTCAAAACGGTTGTTTCGGCACTGAAGAATTTCTTTCTGCATAACCTGATATCAGGTTGAGAACAAGGACAGAATTTAAGAAAAATACAGAGTAGGCATTCATGCGTTAGTCACGGCCTGTGACTGGCAGTGCCGGCTATACAGGGAGTTGATAGCCGGACGAAGTACGAAACGTCGCGATATGGATGCCGCATCCCGCTGTTAGACAGATAATGATACCTCTTTGACTGTACTAGCAGTGAATATAAGGAGGTATTTTATATGCAAGAAAGTTTTGACCGTTTTTTGGATTCCGAAAAGCTGCGGCTGAAGGATTTGCTTGATCCGCTGAGCCGGTTGTTCGCCTGTCTGTCCCATATGTGGGTCAGCCTTGCGGTGGTTGCTGTCGTATTTACCGCCCTGGTATGTTATCACATTTTACATGGCGGCAAAAGCTTTCGCCGGCAGGTGCGGTCCCCCAGAGTGCTGGCGACTTGTGCGCTGATGATGGCGGTTAATATCATCCTGGGGTACTTTTCCATACGTCTCAGCGCTTATCTGCGCATTGGATTCGGCTTTGTGACCCAGCCGATTGTTGCTATGCTGTTTGGCCCTCTTACGGCCTGTATGACAGCAATGCTGCAGGACACCATCTCTATGGTACTAAACCCCACCGGCGCCTATCTTCCGGCTTATACTTTGTCGGTCGGCATCAGCGGTATGCTCTACGGGATGGTTTTATATCAAAAAAAGGTCACCTTTTGGCGCGTTTTTTGCGCAAAGCTGCTGGTTATTTTGATCGGGAATATTTTGCTCAATTCCATTGCGCTGGCGCCGACTGCCGGGAGCGGTTTTATCGGCATTCTGCCGGCCAGAATTTTAAAGAATCTGTTGCTCCTGCCGGTGCAGTCTGTGGTGTGCTACGTACTTTTAAAGTTCATAGAGCGGCGCGGAATTGCAAAAAAATTGTAATGTGAGGTAGAGAAGGTGGCGTAATGATTACCATTTGCAGCCGTGATAATAAAATGCTGAAGCTGGCACGTTCACTTCAGAAAAAGAAAAACCGCTATGCGGAGGGTCTGTACTTTGCGGAGGGTGTCCGTATTGTAGGCGAGGCGCTCCGGGATGCGAAAAAGCAGATCCGTGCCGTACTGATCGCGGAGGAATTTGCAAAAAAACACGAAGATTTCGTAAAAAAGATTGACATTGATGATAAGTTGGTATACACTGTCAAGGATCATCTTTTTGCAGGCATTTGTGATACCGAAACGCCGCAGGGTGTGGGTGTGCTTTTAAAAATGCCGCAAAATCAGGCTGATTTTGCAGAAAAGGAATCGTTTGTTTTAGCGTTGGACGGCGTGTCGGAACCCGGAAATTTGGGGACAATGATTCGTACGGCCGAGGCGGCCGGCGTTGATTGCGTGTGGCTGCTGTGCGGCTGCGCCGATCTGTATCATCCGAAGGTAGTGCGCGCCACCATGGGCTCGGTGTTTCGCGTCAGCTGCAAAACCGGGGTAGAAAAAGCTGCGCTTTTTGATTATCAAAAGCAGGGCTTTTTTGTGACGGCCACGGCGCTTGACAATGCGGTTCCGCTTGCTGAGGCGACGCGGACGGAAAAACAGATTTTAGTCATTGGCAGTGAGGCGGCCGGCGTATCAGAGGAGATACTGTCCCGTGCCGATCAAAGGGTTCGGATTCCGATGCAGGGAAAGGTAGAATCCTTAAATGCGGCGGTTGCTGCCGGAATTGCCATGTATCAGCTCAGATACAATACAGTCTAATACCTTGGAGATATGGCAAAAAGGATCAGATTTTATTTTCAGCAGACGGAGCAGGGCTGACGCCTTATGGGGCAGACGCAGGAAAGGAAGACGATTGCGGTGCAGGATGAAAAACAACTGCTTTATCGGATTTGGCTCAACGCATGCTGCGATCATGAGCCCATGCAGGTAAGGCGCCTTTTGGATACCATCGGTACACCGGAGGAAATTTACCGCGCGGACTTATTTCGGTCTCCGTATGCCGGGAAATTAAAGCTGGGGCAGCGGATTCGGCTCAGCACAAAGCTCGACGGCGCCAAACGCATTTTAGAACAGTGTGAGAAAAGCGGAATCCGCGTTTTGTCCATCGATGATCCGGACTATCCGGCGTGCTTAAAAGAAGTGTACGCACCGCCGCAGATATTATATGTTTTCGGCGAGATGCCGGACTTTAACCAAATGCTTGGTGTTGCCGTAGTCGGAACGCGCAGAGGAACCGGCGAGGGGGAACGATTTGCCGGAATTTTAGGTCATGACCTGGCCGCAAACGGTGTTTTGGTAATCAGCGGCATGGCAAAGGGAATGGACGCAGCCGCCCATTGGGGCGCGCTGGAGGCAGGCGGAAATACCGTTGCGGTACTTGCCGGCGGTGTGGATGTTATTTACCCGAAAGAAAATGCAGAGCTTTATACGCATATTAAGACTCATGGATGCATTGTTTCGGAGCGGCCGCCCGGCCAGGTGGGAAAGCCGTATTACTACCGTCAGCGTAACCGCATTATTGTTGGGCTCAGCGTTGGCGTTGCTGTTGTAGAAGGAGAGAGGGAGAGCGGTACCTCAATGACGGCGCGGCTTGCACAGGAAAATAATCGTGACATCTTTGCGGTGCCGGGCAATCCGCTCAATCCCATGTCACATTTGCCCAACGATCTGATTGCGGACGGCTGCAAGCCCCTGACTGACGCAATGGATATCGTAGAGGAATATCTTTCTCTCTATCCGGAAAAACTGGCATATGGGGCAGAGCAGAAGAAAAGGCCGGTCATTGGCAGCATGAAAAAGAAGAAAAAGCCGGTCAGCCGGGCAAAGCCCGGAGAAAACAAAAAACAGACGCCGCCCAAAGAAAAGGCATTATCGGCCGAAGATCTGGAACAGTGGATGAACGCGCATTCGATCCAGGAAGAAGAGAAGGATATTTTGCGCTTTCTGTTCCAGAAGGGCGGCATGGCAGAATATGATGAAATCGCAGATTTTTGTCAGATAGATTCCGGCATATTGAGCAGCATGCTGATTATTTTACAGATGAAAAAGGCTGTGATCCCCCATGCGGGCGGGCAGTATCAGCTTGGAATTACAGGACATACCGGGAACAGCGCCCGTATGCCGAATGGATAGGGAAAGTTGGGAGGATGATGAAATGGCCGAGAAAAAGGCTGTAAAAACCCAAACCAAAAAGAAGAAACTAGTGATTGTGGAGTCCCCGACTAAGGTGGATTCCGTAAAAAAATATCTGGGAAGCGGATATGTCATCGAGGCAACGATGGGGCATGTGCGTGACCTTCCCAAAAGTCAGCTGGGCGTCGATATTGCCCATGACTTTGAGCCAAAATATATCACGATACGCGGAAAGGGCGACCTGATTGCAAAGCTTAAGAAAAAGGCAAAGAATGCCGATCAGGTTTTGCTTGCGACGGACCCTGACCGCGAGGGAGAGGCCATCTCCTGGCATTTGGCCAATGTGCTTGACATTGATCCGTCAAAGGATTGCAGAATTACCTTTAACGAGGTGACGCGTGACGTGGTGAAAGAGGCAGTCAAAGAAGCGCGCCCGATTGATATGGATCTTGTTGATGCGCAGCAGGCCAGACGCGTTTTGGATCGTATTGTGGGATACCAGATCAGTCCGCTTTTGTGGAAAAAGGTGAAAAAAGGGCTCAGCGCCGGCCGCGTACAGTCGGTCGTAGTGCGGATGATTGTAGACCGTGAACGAGAGATTGAGGCGTTTGATCCAGAAGAATATTGGACGATTTCGTTAAAGCTGACCAACGATAAGGGCAAACTGCCCTTTATCGCGAAGTTTTATGGGACGGCAGACGGCAAAAAATTGCCGCTTGCCGATGAGGCAGCCGCCGAGACGGTCACAAAAGCGCTGAAGGCAGCGGAATATCGGGTCGGCAAGGTGCTGCGCAAGGAGACCAAGCGCCGCAGTGCGCCGCCGTTTACCACGAGTACCTTGCAGCAGGAAGCCTCCCGAAAGCTGAACTTTACCTCCCGGCGTACCATGATCGCAGCGCAGCAGCTGTATGAAATGGGATACATTACCTATATGAGAACCGATTCGCTGCGGATTTCGCCGGTGGCACAGCAGGAGGCCAGAGGATATATCGAGAAGCAGTACGGCGCGGCGTTTGTGCCAAAATCACCCAAACAGTATAAGGCGAAAAAGAGCGCCCAGGACGCGCACGAGGCAATCCGCCCAACGGTGTGCGCCAATACGCCGGAAAAATTCAAGGACAAGTTAAAGCCGGATTTATATAAGCTTTACCGTCTGATCTGGCTGCGCTTTATGGCGAGCCAGATGTCGGACGCGGTACTGGATTCGGTTTCGGTGGATATCTATGCGGACGCTTACCTGGTACGTGCCAACGGTTCGGAAATCAAATTCCCCGGCTTTATGACCCTGTACGTGGAGGGAAAAGACGAGGAAGAGGAAAAGGCGAAGAAAATCCCGACCCTGACGGAGGGGCAAACGCTTTTACTCAAAGAGATCGAGCCGGAGCAGCACTTTACGCAGCCGCCGGCACGCTATACCGAGGCATCGCTGGTAAAGGCAATGGAGGAGGATGGCATTGGACGGCCGAGCACCTATGCGCCGACGCTTGCGACGATTACCTCAGCCAGAGGTTATGTGGCAAGAGACGGCAAGAGCCTTTACCCGACTGAGCTTGGATATATCGTCACAGATTTGATGAAGGAGAACTTTAAGGATATCGTAGATATCGAGTTTACCGCGAATATGGAAGATAAGATTGAGACGGTCGCGGACGGCAAGACCGGATGGAAGGATATTATCCGTGATTTTTACGGTCCGTTTTCGCACGCGCTGGAAGAGGCGGAGGAGAAAATCGGCAATATCGAAATCAAGGACGAGGTGTCGGATGTCCCCTGTGAAAAATGCGGACGAATGATGGTTTATAAACAGGGACGGTTCGGAAAGTTTTTGGCATGTCCGGGATTCCCGGAATGCCGGAACACCAAGGCAATCACCAAGGAATTGGATGTTCCCTGCCCGAAATGCGGCGGCAAGGTGATTGTGAGAAAATCGAAAAAGGGCGCGACCTTTTATACCTGTGACCACAGTCCGGAATGCGACTTTATCTCCTGGGACGAGCCGACCGCCGAAAAATGTCCGCAGTGCGGCGGCGCCTTGATGAAGGTGCGGGCGTTTAAACGCCGTGGCCCAGTTTCGTATAAGTGCTTTAACGAAGAATGCGGCTATGTCAGAAAGCCTGCGGCAAAGAAAAAAGCGGAGAAGAAATCCTAATATGCGGGATGCGGGTGGCGGCTTCTACCTGCATCCCGTTTTACGTATGACGGAAAGGGTGAAAAGTCAGTATGAAACTTAATATTATCGGCGCCGGACTGGCCGGCTGTGAGGCCGCATGGCAGGCGGCACAGCAGGGCGTCAAGGTCACACTGTATGAAATGAAACCGAAAAAATCCTCCCCGGCGCATAAGAGCAGTCAGTTTGCGGAGCTGGTGTGCAGCAACTCTCTGCGCGCGGACGGAATCCATAACGCCGTTGGCCTGTTAAAGGAGGAAATGCGGCGCCTGGATTCGCTGATTTTATCCTGCGCCGACCAAACCCGCGTCCCGGCGGGGGGCGCGCTGGCGGTGGATCGCGAGGGGTTTTCTGCCCTGGTGACAGAAAAAATTACGAACCATCCCAATATCGAGGTATGCCGCGAGGAGGTAAAAACCGTTGATATAGCGCAGACGACCATTATTGCGGCAGGCCCGCTGGTTTCCGATGCGCTGGCAGAGGCGATCCGTTCGCTGACCGGATCTTGTTATCTTCATTTTTTTGATGCGGCGGCGCCGATTGTCAGCTTTGAGAGTATTAACATGGAAAAGGCGTTTCGCGCTGCCCGTTACGGAAAGGGCGGCGATGACTATATCAACTGCCCAATGAACCGGGAAGAATACCTTGCGTTTTACCGCGCATTGATTTCCGCCGAGGCGGCACAGGTGCATGAGGGCGTGGAGAACCCCAAGGTTTTTGAGGGATGTATGCCCATCGAAATCATGGCAAGCCGCGGTGAGGACACCATGCGGTTCGGCCCCTTAAAGCCGGTCGGACTGACCAATCCGCACGATCAGTCCCGTCCTTATGCGGTGGTACAGCTGCGCCAGGATAATGCGGCCGGCAGCATGTACAACATCGTGGGGTTTCAGACGCACCTTAAGTTCCCGGAGCAAAAAAGAGTGTTTTCGATGATTCCGGGGCTGGAACACGCCGAATTTTACCGCTACGGTGTGATGCACCGCAACACTTACTTAAATGCGCCGGGACTTTTAAGCGCCAATTATCAGATGAAAACGCAGCCAAAGATTTTCTTTGCCGGTCAGATTACCGGGGTGGAGGGCTATGTGGAGTCGGCGGCGTCCGGCCTGATTGCAGGGCTGTCCGCGGCATCAATGCTGCTGCAAAAGGAAATGCCGTATTTTGACGCAAAGACGGCAATCGGTGCGCTTGGCGCCTATATCAGCAACGAGGGTATCACCAATTTTCAGCCGATGAACGTCAACTTTGGCATTATGGAGGCGCTGCCGGATCGAATTCGGGATAAAAGGGAGCGTGCGGAGGCAATTGCTGCACGAAGTCTTGCTCAGATTCAATCCTATCTGGATGCAAAATGACGAAATTTGTAAGAATCTGCCGCGTTTGATTGACAATTGAAGAGAATCTGGTATAATCTTTGATAAGGGGGGAGCGCGATGACACGGGAGAAGAGCAAACGAAAACAGGACATTGTTTTTTTAAATGTTTTGTTTTGTATGCTGGTTATCTTTATTCATTGCTCCTCTGAAATCATCACACAGATGGATCATGGCAGGACGGCCTACCAGGCCGTGCGGATTTTGTCGCGCCTGTCCGGCTTTGTGGTACAGGGCTTTTTGCTGCTCTCCGGCGTAAAGCTGTTTTTAAAGCCGGAGGTACATTACGGAAGATTTTATCTCTCCAGACTGTTTTATGTGGTACTGCCCTACATGTTCTGGGTGACGGTTTACTATCTGTATTTTTGTTACCGCGGTGTACTGGTCTTTGCCTGGTATGACTTGGGTCAGTATCTCCTTTGGGGTAACCTTTCGGCGCAGTTTTACTTTGTCGTTCTCATCGTTCAGTTTTACATTTTAGCGCCTCTTTGGAGGCTGATTTACCGGCGTGTCAGCCCAACGGCACTTTTGCTGGTTACGCTGATGATCAGCGGAATCTGTTCCTCCGGGCTGACGGATATTGCAAAGCTGTTACTGCCCGAACGGGAGATCGCGCACCTGGATGTGTCATTTTTACGTTATCTGTTTTATTGGACGGCAGGCTGTGTGATCGGAATGCATTATCAGGAGTTTCAGCGTGCGCTTCGGCGGCATTGGCTGGGACTGACAATTTTGTATCTCCTGACGGCATTTTTTAACGCCGGCGTTGCGGCGCTGGCATCGTCGGAGCTGCCGCTCTGGCTGACGGATCAAATCCATATGCTGTACTGCATCAGCGCGATTTTGTTCTTTTACATGCTGGCGCAGCTTCTGACTGACGGCGGAAGAATCACATTAAAGCCGCTGTCCATGCTGGATCGTGCGACCTATGATATCTATTTGGTGCATTGTCTGGTGATTTTTATCGCCAACGAATGGATGTATCGGATGAAAATCACAGATCTGATGACAAGGTATGCATACCGTGCGCTAATCGCATATGCGGGCAGCATTTTATTGTGCCTTCTGTGGCAGGCGGTCAAACGGCGGACAGGCCGTCTGATGGCAAAATCATAACATTTGTTCACTGCGCTTTGCAGCGTTTCATATTTATCATAAGGAGTGAAGATTTTATGCTTACACTGGACAAGGTTTATCATGCTTCTTTTGTGTTAAAAGAGGTGATTCGGCCTACTGCACTCATTAAGTCCCCGGGACTCTGCGGCGGAACCAATCTCTATCTCAAACCGGAGAATCTGCAGGTGACAGGCTCGTTTAAGGTGCGCGGCGCATACTATAAGATTTCCCAGCTTGCAGAGGAAGAAAAGGAAAAAGGCGTCATTGCCTGCTCCGCAGGGAACCATGCGCAGGGCGTAGCGCTTGCGGCGGCAAGAAGCGGCATTAAATCACTGATTTGTATTCCGGACGGCGCACCGATCTCGAAGGTTGAGGCAACCAAGAGCTATGGCGCGGAGGTTTGTCTGGTAGAGGGCGCTTATGATGACGCCTATGAAAAGGCGGTCTCGCTGGTTGAAGAGACAGGGGCTACCTTTATTCACCCGTTTGATGATGAACAGGTGATTGCCGGGCAAGGTACCATTGGATTGGAAATTTTAGAGCAGCTGCCGGAGGTGGATGCGGTGATTGTGCCGGTCGGCGGCGGTGGTCTGATCAGCGGCGTGGCGTTTGCGCTGAAATCATTAAAGCCGGAAATCAAGATCTACGGCGTGCAGTCGGTCGGAGCGCCCTCAATGCAGAAGGCAATCCACGATCAGAAAATTGAGACGTTGCCGACTGTAAAGACCATCGCGGACGGTATCGCCGTAAAGCGACCCGGTGATCTTACGTATGAAATGGTACAAAAGTATGTCGATGAAATCGTAACCGTGACCGATGACGAGGTTTCGACGGCGATTCTTGAGTTGATTGAGCAGCAAAAGATGATTGCAGAGGGCGCCGGCGCCGTATCCGTTGCGGCGGCCATGTTCCACAAGGTTCCGATTGAAGGGAAGAATGTGGTTTGTCTGGTCTCCGGCGGTAATATTGACGTGACGATTTTGTCCCGTGTGATTGACCGCGGCCTGCGTAAAGCGGGACGGCTGGCAGAACTGATGATTGAACTGGTGGACAAGCCCGGACAGCTGCTTGGCGTATCGCAGATTATTTCGCGGCTCGGCGGTAACGTAGTTTCGGTATTCCATTCCCGTGCGGATGTGGACTTGGACATTAACGCCTGCGTGCTGCGGATTTCGATGGAAACAAGAAATCAGGAGCATCTGGATGAAATCATTGCGGAACTGACAAAACAGGGTTATCATATTATCAATGCAAAATAGACAGGAGGAGAAAAAGATGAAAAAAATACACACGAACCATGCGCCGGAGGCAATCGGCCCGTATTCGCAGGCTGTGATCGCCGGCGGAATGCTTTATACTTCCGGTCAGATTGCCATCAATCCGGCAACCGGCGAAGTAGAGGCTGCGGACATCCAGGGTCAGACTGAGCAGATTATGAAGAACCTGGGCGCGATTTTGGCTGAGGCCCGAAGCGATTTTAAAAAGGCGGTAAAGACAACTTGTTTTTTGGCGGATATGGGCGATTTTGCAGCATTTAACGACATTTACGGACAATATTTTACCGAAAAGCCGGCACGCTCCTGCGTGGCGGTAAAGACACTGCCGAAGGGCGTACTGGCAGAGGTAGAAGTGATCGCGGAGATTTAACCTGTGCAATAGCAAACTGCGCAAACAGGAGGGGGTCTTATGCCAAACGGGAAAAAGTATACCGTAAAACAGGGCAGGGATAAGATGACGGCGGTCTGGTTATTTGCCGTGCTGACGGCGGTGCTGACCTATATGGTGATGCGCAACGTCAAGATGTACGGAGACGATTACTTCTATGCAACGTTTACCCAAAACGGGTGGAGCGGATATCTTTCGGCCAATCGGGATCACTACCTGCACTCCAACGGCCGTGCTATGGTACATGCCTTGGATGCGGTCGGCCTGATGCTGCCGCCTGCGGTTTGGCAGGTTTTCAACGCGCTGCTGCTGGGAAGCATCGTTTTTTTAGGGGTGCGGCTGGCTTGCTCCGATCGCTTTGGCTGCGGATTTTTTGAGGGCTTTTGCGGCGCGGCGGTTCTTACTTCGGTCATTTTGTATATGAATATCCGTTTAACCAACCAAAGCGTATACTGGCAGACAGGGTCCTGGAATTACGTGTTTCCCTTTGTGCTTTTGCTGATTTGCTGGTGTCTTTTATCCCGTCGCCGTGCCGGCAGGGGGAATGCGGCGCTGCTTTCGCTGACGGCGCTGCTGTCGGCGGCAACCACAGAGCAAAATGCCATGATGACAATCGGTATTTTTGTTTTGTACCTTCTGGATCAAAAGCTGGTGCGAAAGGAAAAGGCGGATTGGGCGGTTCTGACTGCGCTTATTTTTGCGTTCATCGGCGCGGCGACAGTTTTGGCTGCGCCGTCTCAGTGGAGCCGTTATGCGGACGAACAGCAAAAATTGACTGAGATGACAACGGCGCAGCTGATCCTGTTTAACGGAAAACAGATATTCAGTGACCTTTTTGTCAGCGATTATATGCGACCCTATCAGTTGATGTTTCTCGCATCGATTGTAATTTTTGCTGTTTCGGTGTCGAGAGGCATGCGGCTTGGGTGGAACATATTTTTCAAATTCTACGCACTTTGCGGTGTCCTTGTGATGGGAATAGCGCTCTGGGCATCTTATTTGGACGCTCCCAATCTGCGCTCTTATCTGCTCCCGATCGGAATCATGGCGTTTTATGAACTCATAGGGGTAATACTGCTGTTTTGGTATCTGCTGCTCCGCCGCCCCGGTGGATATCTGGTGCCGCTGACAGCGATTGTGCTTGCCGCAGGATCCCAGGGCATGATGCTGATCTCGCCGATGCTTGGCCCCAGAACCGTGCTTTGTGCAATCTTTCTGATTGGGATTGTTGCCGCCTATACCGTGATGCGGTTTTTACCGCTGAAAAAGGGGAAAAGCGAGACCAAGGTGTTGTTTGCAATGCTTTCCCTGGTGATGCTGGCACATGCCTTTTTGGTATTTTTACCAACGGTGCAGGGATACCGGGCCAATGCGCCGATCGATGATCAAAACCGCGCACAGATTCAGGCTTTTTTGGAAAGCGGCGGCGATACCCTGGTGCAGTATAAAATGAAAGAGGATGACTATGGATGGTCGTTTCCTTATGTCAGCACGTATCATCAAAATTGGTACAAGCGCTATTATAAGCTCCCCTTTGATTTAGAGATCAGGTGGGAGGAGACAAAATAATGAAGCGGTGGCCGGAGCCACCGCTTTTTTATCTATCCCCAAGGGACTTTTCCCCATGATTGGGAAAACGACAAGAGAGACCGATTTTATGCAAAATACGCTGTGGAAAACCTTGTGGATTGTGTGTGTTGTAATGGGACTGTAACGGTTTTGCAATTAAATTGCGGAAAAAATTTCTGCCGGGATACGGGTGACTTTTTGAAAGAACTGTGGTATACTAAAGTTAAAGTATGCCGAAAAAAGGAAAAAATGCAGCGGCGAAAGGAGGAACACGCATGGGAGAGAAAGCCTATCTTGCGATTGATTTAAAATCGTTTTATGCCTCGGTCGAATGTATGGAGCGGGGTCTGGATCCCTTAGATACGCACCTGGTTGTGGCGGATCAGAGCCGGACGGAAAAGACCATTTGCCTTGCAGTTTCTCCCTCTTTAAAGGCGTATGGGATTTCCGGCCGCGCCCGGTTGTTTGAGGTGGTGCAAAGAGTCAAGGCGGTCAATGAAAAGCGGCGGCAGGCGGCAAAAGGACGAAAACTTATGGGTGAGTCTTGTTCTGCCAAAGAACTGGCGGCATCGCCCAATCTGGCGCTTCAATATTTGGTCGCGCCGCCGCGCATGGCACATTATATGGAATACAGCACCAGGATTTATCAGATTTATTTAAAATATGTGGCGCCGGAGGACATGCATGTTTATTCGATTGACGAGGTATTCATGGATGTGACGCCCTATCTCGAAAACTATCGGATGACGGCGCGGCAGCTGGCATCTGTGATTTTACAGGACGTTGTAGACAGCACCGGCATCACGGCAACGGCCGGGATCGGCACCAACCTGTATCTTTGTAAGGTTGCTATGGATATCGTTGCCAAAAAGATAGCGCCGGATCAAAACGGGGCGCGGATTGCCGAGCTTGATGAGACGCGTTACCGAGAGCTTTTGTGGACGCACCGGCCGCTGACGGATTTTTGGAGAGTGGGCAGCGGATATGCCAAAAAGCTGGAGGCAAACGGTCTTTACACCATGGGGGATATCGCGCGGTGTTCGATTGGAAAACCCCATCAAACAAACAATGAGGATTTGCTCTACCGTTTATTTGGGGTGAATGCGGAACTCTTGATTGACCATGCTTGGGGATGGGAGCCATGTACGATTGATGCCATCAAAGCGTACCGGCCGGAAAACTTTAGTATGGGCAACGGACAGGTGCTCTCCTGTCCCTATTGTTTTGAAAAGGCCAAGCTGGTATTGCGTGAGATGCTGGAGGCGGCTGCGCTGGAACTGGTGGATCAGGGACGGCTTACCGATCAGGTGGTTCTGACGGTCGGCTATGATGTTGAAAATTTGGGAAAACCTGTCGCCCGGGGGCTAAAGAATGAAGAAATCAAGACAGATCGGTACGGAAGAAAGGTGCCCAAACCGGCGCACGGAACGGCAAATTTAAAGAAAAAGACGGCATCGGCAAGACAAATTACCGAGGCGGTGATTGCCCTGTATGACAGAATTGTAAACCCATCGTTTTCGATTCGACGGATGAATATCTCGCTGAATCATTTGACGGACGAGCGCGACAGCACGAAAATCAGGGAACCGCAGCAGCTGAGCCTTTTTGTGGATTATGAAGCAGAGCGCGCCCGTGCGGAAGAAGAGCAAAAGCGGCTCAGCCGGGAAAAGCAGATGCAAAAGGCGATGATTGCCATCAAAAAGCGATATGGTAAAAACGCGGTGTTAAAGGGGCTGAATCTGCAAGACGGTGCTACCGGAAGAAACCGCAACAATCAGATCGGGGGGCATAAGGCATGAATCCTTACGAAGATATCATTCATCTGCCGCGTCCGGTATCCAAAAAGCATCCGCAAATGTCGATGCATGCGCGCGCGGCGCAGTTTGGCTCCTTTGCGGCGCTCCACGGCCATGAGGAGGCCATTGCGGAGACCGGGCGGCTAACGGATCAAAAAATTGAATTGGACGGCGATGAGCGGGAAAAGCTGGATTTAAAGCTTTTGCAGCTTTGCGAGATGCTGGAGGAGGGAAAAAATGCCGATATTCGTCTAACCCACTTTATTCCCGATAGAAAAAAGAAAGGCGGATACTATCAAACGGAGCGTGTGACGGTGCGAAAGGTGGATTTTGATGCAAAATCCTTTCTTTTAACCGAAAATCGCAGTATTTTGGTGTGCAATATTTATGATTTTATCATTTTAGAAAAAGAATCCGACCGGGAAGCTTAGTCCACGGTCGGATTCTTCTTTTAATCATTTTTTAGTCGAGCAGCGCAGCGCCGATGACACCGGCATCGCTTTTTAAAGTTGAAATCTCAATCGGAATGTCACTTGTGAGCTTCGCCTTCAGCGGATCCAGCAAAAGCGCGCCGGCATTGCTGATGCCGCCGGTCAGTACGATCAGATCCGGGTCGAATACATAAATCAGCCCCCGGATTCCGGCAGCTAAGTAGTCGGTATAGCGGTCTAAGACCTTCTTTGCGGTTTCGCTGCCCTCTCGGATTGCCCGGAAGAACAGAATGCCGTCCATTCGGTCGCCGTTTTCATGGTACATGGCATATAGGCGGCTGCTTGGCGCCGAAAGCGCCGCGTCTTTGGCGTCATCGATCAGCGCCTTGGCAGAAGCGTATTGCTCCCAGCAACCCTTTTGACCACAGGGACATGCCTTGCCGTGGATATCGATGCAGATGTGCCCGATTTCACCGGCGCTGCCGCGCCCCTCATAGATTTTGTGATTTAAGACGATACCGCCGCCGACGCCGGTACCCAGAGAAATCATAAGCAGATTCTCGCTCTTTTTGCCAATGCCGCAGATGTTTTCTGCCAGTGCCGCGCAGTTTGCATCGTTGCTGACCGATACCGGAATATTCAGGCGCTGCTCCATCGCCTTCTTTAGATCAGTCTGGCAAAACGGCAGATTCACTGCACTGACCAATCCGTCGTGAATGGTGCCCGGCGTGCCGATGCCGACGCTGCTGACAAAGTGCTCCCGCATCAAGCCGCGGCACTCCTGCTCCATAGTGGAAATCAGGGTATCAACACTGTCTGCCACGGTCGGAACGCTCTTTTTGCAGATCAGCTTATTTTCCTCATCCAAAACGCCAAATTTGATTTCGGTGCCGCCGATATCAATACCGATCCGCTCTTTGGCATAGGCCTCTTTGTCGCAGACTAAGGTTACGTCCGGGTGCACCTTCAGCATGGAGGCAGGGTTCTCAGTAGAGATGCTGCTGTTGAGCAGCTCACGGATTGCGTGGTGCTTGCTTGCGCCGGTGGCAAGCAGAACAATCTTGCGTGCCTTTAAAATGGTGCCGATGCCCATGGTGAGCGCCTTGGTCGGTACATCTTCAATGCGGTCAAAGAAACGGGCGTTGGCCTCAATGGTGTTTTCGGTCAGGTCGGTTAAGTGGGTATAAGAATTCAGGCTTTCGTTCGGTTCGTTAAAGCCGATATGTCCGTTTTGGCCGATGCCAAGAATCTGCAAGTCGATGCCGCCGTTTTCTTCAATCAGGTGTTCAAAGTCTGCACACTCTTTTTCAGTATCCTCACAGAGACCGTTTAAAATGTGTGTGTTGGCCTTGTCAATGTTGATTTTTGAAAACAGATTTTCATTCATGAAATAGTGGTAGCTTTGCGGATTGTCGTCCGCGATGGGATAATATTCATCCAGGTTAAAGGAACGGATGGTTTGAAAATCAATGTCACCGCGGCGGTTCATCTCGGCCAAAACGCGGTACATGCCGATCGGCGTAGAACCGGTAGCCAGTCCGAGCACACTGTTTTTGTTCTGTTTGATTTGATCCGCGACAAGCTCTGCCGCCGCCTTGGAAACTTCATCATAATTATTACATACGATTAACTTCATGATCTGCTCCTCCTATCGCAACAAAAGGCGTAAAATCAGCATATTTTATTTAATTTCATGATAGCATGAGAGCGAAAAAATGTATTTACACAATATGCCAAAAAATTTATATTATTGATTTAAAACGGTTGCTTTGGGAAGAGAAATCCACGGTATATTTTTTTTCATTTTCACTTATACTAAAACCATGCTGATACGATATATGATTTACGGACTTTTAGGGTGGAATATTGAGATTATCTGGACAGGCTTTACCTCGCTCGGAAGCGGCAGCCGCGACCTGGTCGGCCATACCTCGGTGTGGATGTTTTTTATTTACGGTGCGGCGGTTTTTTTGTTAGAGCCGGTGCATGCCTGGATCGGCGGCTTTCATTGGTTCTGGCGCGGCTGTATCTGGACCGTGTTCATCTTTGCCATCGAGTTTGTCAGCGGCATGCTGCTGAAGGTGTTTGGCATTGAGGCGTGGCACTATACCGGGTGGTCCTCGGTGCTGGGGGTAATCCGTCTTGACTACGCGCCGCTCTGGTTTGCGGTCGGGCTTATTTTTGAGCGGATTCATCATTTGCTGCTGGCATACCATGTCGGCGTGAAGTAATTGGGAAAGGAGATAAGAGAAAAATTATCGTTTGGCGGCAAAATGATACGCATAATCCTGCGGCATTGTCATTATACTTTAATAAAGACAAATGCAGGAGGGGAAAGCAAATGATGATCCATGTTGTCAAAGAAGGAGAAACCATGGGACAAATCGCAAATCGGTACGGGGTAAATCTTGATCATCTGCTGGCGGATAACGGATTGACGCTTTCCGAGCAGCCTGTCACCGGACAGGCCATCGTCATACAGATTCCGGAGCAGGTACATATTGTAAGGCCGGGAGAGAGCCTTTTTGACATTGCAAGAGAATATCAAATGACGGTTTACGCCCTTTTTCGCAACAACTACCAGCTGCGCGGCAGGTCGGAGATCACAGCCGGTGAAGAGTTGGTGATTCACTATCAGAACCAGGGCGCGGGCGGTGTTTTTGTGACGAACAGCTACGCGTATCCGTATATCACCACCGAGCTTTTGCGTGAGCAGCTGTCCTATTTTTCGTATTTTACGCCGTTTACCTACGGTATCTGCGAGGACGGCGGCCTGGTTGATCTGGAGGATGCCGTTATGCTGGCGGTGACGGAGGAGTACGAGACCAAGCCGCTGATGCACCTTTCTACCCTGACCGAGGAGGGTAGATTCAGCAATGAGCGCGCCAGCATGATATTTAACGACAGTCAAAAGCAGGAGGCGCTGATCGAAGAAATCTTGCAGGTTGTGCAGCAAAAGGGCTATCTTGGTGTGGATGTTGATTTTGAATTTATCTTTCCCGAAGAGCGCTATGACTATATCACTTTTTTGCAGAATCTGCGCCTGCGGCTCAACCCCCTGGGATATCCCCTGTTTTCGGCGCTTGCGCCCAAGACCGGCGATATGCAGATGGGAATGCTCTATGAGGGGCATGACTATGCCGGCATCGGTGCGGCGGTGAACGGCGTCTTGCTGATGACCTATGAGTGGGGCTACACCTACGGGCCGCCCATGGCGGTCGCGCCGATTGAAAACGTGCGCCGCGTGGTGGAATACGCGGTCACAAGGATCTCGCGCGATAAAATATTTATGGGCGTACCGACTTACGGCTATGACTGGAAGCTGCCCTATGCATCCGGCAATCCCGGCGCACCCTCCGTCTCGCCGGTCAAGGCGATCGATCTTGCGAGGCGATACCGCGCCGAGATTTTGTTTGATGAGACGTCGAAAGCCCCGTGGTTTCGCTATACGGACGAGAGCGGAACGCTGCATGAGGTCTGGTTTGAGGACGCAAGGAGCATCCGGGCCAAGCTGGAGCTTGCCAAAGGCTTTGGACTCCGCGGTATCGGCTATTGGAACGCCATGCGCGAGTTCCCGCAAAACTGGGTGGTACTCAATCATGATTATCAAATCGATACCGACCCCGATTTTTTAAACGGCTAACCTGATATTCGCAATCCGAATCGCAATAGACTTTGTAACGACAAAATTCCCCTCCGATGGAGGGGAATTTTTATGTAATCGGTTTTGTTTTTATTTGATTTTATTTCCGCCGATAATGACGTGAGACAGGTTAAGGGCATCGTCCACGGCGATAAAGTCGGCGTCATAGCCGGGCGCAAGCAAACCTTTGTTTTGGATTCCGCAAAGCTGCGCCGGGGTGAGAGACGCCATCCGAAAGGCGTCCTGTTTGGGGATGCCGAAGGAGATGGCACATTTTACGCAGTCAAAAAGCGGTGTGGTACTGCCGGCCAGCGCGCCGTCCTGTGTCCGTGCGACGCGGTCTTTCACCGTAATTTCCTGTCCGCCGAATTCATAATTCCCGTCCGGCATGCCGGTTGCCCGCATCGAATCGCTGATCAGCAGCATACGGTCGGCACCGAAAATTTTATACAGTCCCAAAACAACGCTGGGGTGCAGATGCAGCCCGTCCGAAATCACCTGTACATAGGCATTTTTTGAAATGGCCGCGCCGATTGGGCCGGGAGCGCGGTGATGCAGCGGCGGCATCGCGTTAAAGGTGTGGGTCAGGCAGGCAGCACCGGCATCCATCGCGGCGGCGGCGGTTTCGTAGTCTGCTGCAGTGTGACCCAGCGAGACAACGCTTTTGCAGCCGCGGATAAAGTCCATACTGCCGGGCAGCTCCGGCGCAATGGTGACAACGCGGATATGGGAAAGCGCAGAAAATTCTTCTAAATCGGGCGCCTTGATGTAACATTCGTTCTGCGCGCCTTTATAGCGCGGGGAGATGTACGGCCCTTCCATGTGATAGCCCAGCACTGATGCGGCATCCTTAAAGTCAGGCAGCGGCGCATTTACCACGGCGCGGATCTCGTCCATTGAGACGGTCATGGTGGTGGGCAGCCAGGATGTTGTTCCGTGTTCTGCCTGAAAGACAGACATTTCATGCAGATACTTTTGATCCATGGTGTCGTAGCCCATGCATCCGTGCGAATGCATGTCAAACAGGCCGGGATAAACGTCCGCGCCGTCTAAATCAAATCCCGAAAGGACGGTTTTTTCCAGTGCGACGATTTTTCCGTCCTCGGTGACAATGTCAAAGGCGCCGTTGTTTGCATTTTTAAATACCGTTTTCATCATAAAGCCCCGTTTCTGCTAAATTAGTTTTTTCAAAAAGTCTACGGCTTTGGCAATGTCTGCCGCCGGGTTCTCGCCGCATTCACGCTCAACGGTCAAAAATCCGTCATAGCCGACATCACGCAGCGCCTGAAGATAGGTTTCAAAATGAACGTCGCCCTCGCCAAGGGGAACCTCTTCAAAAGACGGCTCCTGCTCCGCAAAGGTGTCGTGATCGATGACGCCGTAAATGACCTCCGGGTTGCAGGGCGTCAGCTGTCTGCCGTCCTTTGCGTGGGTATGTACGATGTAGTCGCCAAGAATATGGACGGCCTCCACCGGATCCTGTCCGTGTACCATCACCAGATTGGCCGGGTCAAAGTTCACCGCCACACCGTGCGAGGACAGACTGTCCAAAAAGCCCTTTAACACGCTTGCGACCTCCGGACCGGTCTCTACGGCAAAATGAGAATGCATATCATCGGCAAAACGGCTCAGCGTGTAGCAGGCCTCCTGCATAATCTTGTACCGGTCGTGATTGGGATCACGCGGCACAACGCCGATATGCGTTGTCACGATGTCGCACTCCAAATCCTTGGCAAGCTCTAAAATGCGTTTGGATTTTTCAATCAATTGCGGATTTTTTTCGGGATGGATAAATCCTTGACCCAGGTCGCCGCAGATCGCCGAAAACACCAGACCGTTTGACTTTACAAAGTCTAACAGCTCACGGCGTTTTTCTTTTGTGAGATTTTCCGGAGCGTTTTCACCCTTTGTAGCATACATTTGCAGTCCTGCGGCGCCGAGCTCTGCCGCTTTTTTGATTGCGCTTTTTGTATCGATTCGGAACGAATCCGTCATAACCCCGATTTGAAACATAAAACACACTTCCTTTCTTGACTTATTCTATCTTTGTTGTATAATAAAAGCAGAAAATTTGCAAGAATGTATTATGACTATTTTTAACACAATTATGCCTTGGAGGATTTTGTATGAAATACGAAAACCATATGCTGCAAAACGAACCGCTTCCGTTTATCTTTCACTTTGACGTGGTTGAGGCAGAGTGCGGCGATTTTGGGAACTGGCACGAAAATCCGGAGTTTTTGTGCTTTGTAAACGGCAGCGGAAGCCTGCTCTATAACCGAAACAGCTACGAGGTCGCGGCAGGGGATCTTGTAATCATCAATCCCGACTGCTTTCACGCCGTTTCCGCGAAGGAACGGGTGGAATATTTTTGCCTGATTGTGGACGCAGACTTTTTCAGAGAAAACGGGATTCCGATTGATGCCGTTTCCTACCGGCACTGCATACGATCGGCGGATGTCGAGGCGGATTTTAAAAGGATTGCGGCGCTGTACAGTGAAAAGCCGCCGTATTACTGTGCCAAAATCCGTGCCGCAGTGCTGAGGCTGATGATCGCATTGACCGAGCGCTATGCGACAGAACAGACCAAGCAGGAAGAATTCCCGGAATCGATCAAAAAGGCGCTTTTGTTTATCCGGGAAAACTATGCGCAGGATATTACAATTGATGACATCGTAAAGCACGTGGGATTTTCCAGAGCATATTTTTCCAGGGAGTTTAAAAGAAACACTGATGTTTCGATGATTACCTACTTAAATTATATCCGCTGCAGTCAGGCAAAGGCGCTCTTATGTGATAAGAATGTGACGGTCAGTGAGGCGGCCGCCCTTTGCGGATTTAAAAACCTATCTTATTTTTCAAAAATTTATCAGCGCCTGATGGGTGTGCTGCCGTCGGACGACGGACGGCGGTTTCATGATCGGATGAAACGGCTGGAAAACAACATTGATGTCGGAACCTATATGCCGAAAGAGCCGTTTACTTTGAAAGAAGGCGGTCAAGGGTGTCCTTGTGGCGCGCTGCAAGATAAGTGATGCAAAGCCCGGTAAACAACCCGGTCAGAATTGCCGCCGCCCACAAAAACGGGAGGTAGGCAAAGACCGCCGCGGTTTTGGTGACCAGTGCGGCAACGGCAAGCTGCGCCGTATTATGGGTGATGGCGCCGACCGCGCTGACCGCCCAGATCGGTTTGATATGACACACAAAAAACAAGAGAAACTCGATGCCAAGGCAGCAGAGCCCGCCGGCAAGACTGTAAAGCATGGCGGCCGGGTTCCCGGTCAGCGCCGCACCCAGCAGAATGCGCGCCGTGACAATCAAAAAAGCATCCTTGCCGCTGAGAAAGCAGAGGGCAAACAGGGTGACAATATTGGAAAGCCCCAGTTTGATGCCGGGAATTGGCAAAAGCGGCGGAAGCTGCATTTCCAAAATAAAGATGATGAGCGCAAGGGCGGTCAGTACGCCGTCCGATGCGAGACGTTTGACGGACATGAAAAATTCCTCCTTGGGTGGCTGGCTTGGCTAGTTTGTGACGATGTCCGCGCCGCCGTCATGATCGCCTAATATACGAATGACAACGCGATGGGGCAGGCAGACAATCGGGATCATGGCATTTTGTATACTGCCTTGGCGGACGCAAAGCTGATCGGGGCAGTTGGCGGATTGCATCCGGATGCTTCCGTGCGCGGCGAGAATGATGTTTTCCGCACTGTGGTCGCCGTAAACCGGGATTTCCTGCGGCGCATCGATTTGAGAAAGGTCAACGGTTTGTACCAGGATGCCGTCTTGGTAAATTTCGGCGATCTGTATTTTTTGCTTCCGGTGCGCCATCTGAAAAATCATAACGCCGCAGAGCAGAAAAAGTGTGGAAAACAACAAAATCCAGTGTCTGGTTTTCATGAAAATCACCCTTTTTTTATTTTGTCGGGGAACGCCCCGGACTGGACAAATTATCTATTTTATTTACGGTGAAGATTGGACTTCTTAGAGAATCATAACGATTTTCAGAGATTTTGTCAATATTTTATCAGAAATGCTTGTTTTTTACCCCGCAGATATGATATACTGTCCTTGCTAGTGTGAAAACAAGGAAGTTATAATGCAGAAAGAGGGCGCAGATAGCATGAATTATACCATGCTGACGGACTTTTATGAGTTAACGATGGCGAACGGCTACCTGAAGGAGGGCATGGGAGAGAAGATCGCCTATTTTGACATGTATTTCAGACAGGCGCCGGACGGCGCAGGGTTTGCAATCATGGCAGGGGTAGAGCAGCTGATTGCATATTTTGAGAATTTAAAATTCACCGCGGAGGATATTGATTACCTTCGGAATAAAGGCATTTTTGACGAGGCGTTTTTAAACTATTTAAAAAATTTTCGGTTTTCCTGCGATGTTTGGGCCGTGCCGGAGGGGACGCCGATTTTCCCGAATGAGCCGATCGTGACGGTGCGCGGCCCTCTGATGCAGGCACAGTTTTTAGAGACTATGATTCTTTTGACGATTAACCACCAGAGCCTGATTGCGACCAAGAGCAACCGAATCGTCCGTGCTGCCGGGGATATTCCGGTGATGGAGTTCGGCTCGCGCCGGGCGCAGGGCTATGACGGGGCGATTTACGGCGCACGCGCGGCGTATATCGGCGGCGTATGCGGCACGGCGTGTACGATCTCGGATCAGATGTTTCATGTGCCGGCGCTCGGCACCATGGCGCACAGCTGGGTGCAGTCCTTTGATACGGAGCTTGACGCATTCATGGCTTATGCCAAGGCATATCCTAATAACTGCACGCTTTTGATTGATACCTACAATGTTTTAAAAAGCGGCTTGCCGAATGCGATCCGTACCTTTGATGAGGTGTTAAAGCCGCTCGGTATCAGAAACTGCGGGATTCGGATTGACAGCGGCGATATTACGTATCTTACCCGAAAATGCCGCAAAATATTGGATGATGCCGGCTGGGAGAGCGCGAAGATCGTGATTTCAAACTCCCTGGATGAATATATTATCCGTGATATTTTGCAGCAGGGGGCAAGGATTGATTCCTTCGGCGTGGGGGAGCGGCTGATTACCTCAAAGTCCGAACCGGTGTTTGGCGGCGTCTATAAGCTGGTAGCGATTGAAGACGGCGGGGTGATTCAGCCGCGCATCAAGGTGAGTGAGAATGTGGCAAAGATTACTACACCGTATTTTAAAAAGGTGTACCGTCTCTATTCGAAGGACACACAGATGGCGATTGCCGATGTGCTTACTACCTATGATGAAAAGATTGACGATACCAAGCCGTATGAGATTTTTGATCCCAGAAACACCTGGAAGCGGAAAATCGTAACGGACTTTCAGGCAGAGCCTTTGCAGGTGCCGATTTTTAAAGACGGCGTTTGCGTTTATCAGTCGCCGACGCTGGAGGAAATCCGCGGCTATGCAAAGGAAAAGCTTGCCACGATCTGGGATGAGGTAAAGCGGTTTGAAAATCCGCATGAATACTACGTGGATTTATCCCAAAAGCTTTGGGATATCCGCTATGCATTGCTGTCAGAGTACAGCCGATAACACAGAGCAGATAAACTTTAATATAAATTGGCAAAAGAGAAAGGGTTGATGTAGGCATGGATTGTACAGGGGAGACCTGTAACTTGGGCAAACTCGGCGTCATTGGCATGAAGGGCTGCGAGGAGATGGTGCAAAAAATCAACGCACATCTTCAGAAATTCAATCAGGAAGAGGGGAAGCAGACGGATTCGTTTTTGATTCCGGTCAGCTCGCCGCGGTTTGGTACCGGTGAGGCAAAGGCGTTGATTATGCATTCGATCCGTACTTATGATATGTACATCGTGATGGATGCGTTTAACTATGGCGTAACCTATAAAATGTACGGACAGGAACGGCCGATGAGCCCGGACGACCATTTTCAGGATGTGAAACGTGTGATCTCGGCAATGGGGGGTAAGGCAAAGCGCATCACGGTGATTATGCCGATGCTCTACGAGGGGCGTCAGCACAAAAGGGTTGCCAGAGAGTCGCTCGACTGTGCATTGGCGCTGCAGGAGCTTGAGACAATGGGCGTTGACAACATCATCACATTTGATGCTCATGATCCGCGGGTTCAAAACGCAATCCCGCTGACCGGGTTTGAAAATGTCCATGCAACGTATCAGATGATTAAAGCGTGTCTGCGCTATGACGACAAGATTATTTTAAATAAAGACAATACCATGATTATATCTCCCGATGAGGGTGCGGTCGGCCGCTGTATTTATTATTCCTCGGTACTGGGGATGGATCTGGGTATGTTCTACAAGCGGCGCGATTATGCGACGGTCGTCGACGGGAAGAACCCGATTGTTGCGCATGAGTTTTTGGGCAGTGATCTCGCCGGCAAGGACGTTATCGTTGTTGACGATATGATTGCCTCCGGGGATTCCATGATTGACGTGGCAAAAGAGCTGAAAAAGAGAAAGGCCAGACGCGTTCTGGTATTTTCGACCTTTGGTCTGTTTACCGAAGGAGTGGATAAATTTAACCAGGCATACGAGTCCGGCTTGATTGATGCGGTGTTTACCACCAACCTGGTATACCGTATGCCGGAGCTTTTAAGGGCGCCGTGGTATCATGAGGTGGATATGTCAAAATACATTGCGCTGATTATCAAAACGCTCAATGATGACAATTCTATCAGTGAGCTTTTGACGCCGATCAGCCGGATTGAAAAAATCTTAAATAAGTACAGAGGTCAGGCATGAAGCAAAACCGTGAAATCAGCGCAGAGGAGATGGCGCAGCAGCAGGACTATATCCGCAAAATCCGTACCGTGACAGAGGGCAGAGAAAGCCAGCCCCTCGCCTTTGTTGAGACGTACGGCTGCCAGCAAAACACCAGCGATTCCGAAAAGATCAAGGGTATGCTTTTTGAGATGGGATATGACTTTTGTGAGGACGCCATGCATGCGGATCTTGTGATTTATAATACCTGCGCCGTGCGTGAGAATGCGGAACTGCGCGTGTTCGGCAACCTGGGCGCGCTGAAGCATCAAAAGCGCCGCAGACCGGATATGATCATCGGGGTATGCGGATGCATGATGCAGCAGGCGCATATTGCCGAGACGATTCAAAAAAAATATACCCATGTGGATTTGGTGTTCGGCACGCATGCTCTGTATCGGATGCCGGAACTTTTGTATGAGGCGATGCAAAAGCAACGCGTTTTTGCGACCGAAAACGAGGATGGCCGCATCGCGGAGGAGATTTCGTATTTTCGCTCCGAACCGCCGCTTGCAAGGATTCCGATTATGTACGGCTGCAACAATTTTTGCACCTACTGCATTGTTCCCTACGTGCGCGGCAGGGAACGCAGCCGGGACGCAGAGCATATCCTCGATGAGGTACGCGAGGTAGCGCGAAAAGGTTATCGGGAGGTTATGCTCCTGGGGCAAAACGTCAACTCCTACGGAAACGATCTTGAAGGCGATCTTTCCTTTGCTGCACTTTTGCAGTCGGTCTGCCGCGTAGACGGCATCGAACGGGTACGTTTTATGACCTCGCACCCCAAGGATTTGTCAGACGAGCTGATTGCCGTGATGGCAAGCGAGAAGAAAATCTGCAAGCAATTGCATCTTCCGGTACAGTCGGGTTCGGATCGTGTATTAAAGGTTATGAACCGAAAATACACCCGGGATCAGTACCTTTCCCTGGTGAAAAAGGTGCGCGCCGCCATGCCGGAGATTGTTTTGACGACCGATATTATTGTAGGGTTCCCCGGTGAGACGGACGCGGATTTTGCCGAGACGGTCTCGCTTTTAAAGGAAGTGGAATATGACACGATTTTTTCGTTTATCTATTCCAAACGAAACGGCACCCCGGCGGCCAAGATGCCGGACGTGATGGACGAGGCGCAAAAGCATCAGAACTTTGAGGCGATGCTCGCCGTGCAGAACGAAATTTCCAGACGCAAAAATGACGCATATCTCGGCAACACGGAAACCGTGCTGGTCGAGGGATTTAGCAAAAACAATCAAGAGACGCTGACCGGACGAACTGAGGGCGGCAAAGTGGTGAACTTTCCGGGCACAAAAGAGCAGATCGGGCAGATGGTTAAGGTGAAGATTACAAAAACCCAGACGTGGTCTCTGTTTGGTGAAATCATCGAGGAGGAAGAAAATGGATCAGGAAAAAATATTTGAAAAAGCAAAAGAACTGAGCGAACTGATTGCGCACAGTGACGTCAAAAAACGTGCCGATGAGGCAAACCGTGCGCTGACCGGCGATGCCGAGGCGGTGGATTTAATCAACGGTTACAATGATAAACGCCAGGAAAAAATGGAGCGTTTTCAGGATCGTCAGCCAACGGCGGACGAGGCAAAGGAAATCAACGAATATCTCCAGCAGGAGTTTAATAAGATGGCACAAAATGCCGTAATCCGTGAATATATCGAGGCCAATCAGCAGCTGGAACAGGTGCTTTCGCAAATGGACCAGATCATCAAAAGCGCGCTTCACAGCGGACATAGCTGCGGCGGTTCCTGCTCGACATGCGGCGGATGCCATTAAAATAAAGAAGAAAAACCGCCGGCAATCATTGGCCTGCGGTTTTCTTCCTATCGGTCTTGTAATATCAGGCTGCCGAAAGGGGAGGGAACAGATGAGTCAGGAAATCCGGGTCGAAGATTTGACCCCGATGATGAAACAGTATTTTGCAGTCAAAAAAGAATACGCAGACTGTATTTTGATGTATCGTCTGGGCGATTTTTATGAGATGTTCTTTGACGATGCAAAAATCGCGGCCAAGGCGCTGAATATTGCGCTGACAGGCCGTAACTGCGGTATGGAGGAGAGGGCTCCCATGTGCGGCGTTCCTTTTCATGCTGCGGACAGTTATATTGCAAAACTGGTAGAAAACGGCTATCGTGTCGCAATCTGCGAACAGGCGGAGGATCCCAAATCGGCCAAGGGTATCGTAAAGCGTGAGGTCATCCGCGTGGTTACGCCGGGTACGATTATGGACACGGCGGCGCTGGACGCCAATAAAAACAACTATCTTTGTTCCCTTTATGCCGATGAGGACGGCGCCGGTGTGGCGATGGTGGATATCACAACCGGCGAATGCATCGCACGGGAATTTGCGGATGAGGATTATCTTCTGCCGCTGATGAATGAGCTGGCAAAAACCATGCCGATGGAAACCATCTTTCATTCCTACGCCTATCAGGACGAATCGCTGCGCACGCACATCGCGGATCGTACCCACGGCGCACTGCACAGCTACTATGACTGGGCATACGATAAGGAAGCGGCAGAGAAAAAGGTGCGGCAGCAGTTTGGCGCCGAGGGAATCGAGGCAATTGGAGACAGCGCCCACTGCCTTTGTGCGCTGGGGGCGTTGCTTTTGTATCTGGAGGAGACCCAGAAAACCGAGCTGAAAAATCTAAAATCGGTCGAGGTCGGCCGGGACGAAAATAAAATGCAGCTGGATATCTATACCCTGCGCAATCTGGAAATTTTAGAGACGCTGCGCGACCGCAATACGCGGGGCAGCCTCCTTCACGTGCTGAACCACACCCAAACCTCTATGGGATCCCGAATGCTGCGGCAGTGGATTACGGCGCCGCTTTTAAACTGTGCGCTGATTGCCAACCGGCAAACGGCGGTGGGTGAGCTTTTGCATGATCCGATGATGCGTGCCGAAATCACCGAAGCGCTTAAAAATATCGCGGATATTGAGCGGCTGATTAACCGCATCGTTTATAAAAATGCCGGTTGTGCCGACCTGACGGCGCTGATGCTCTCGCTTGTGCAGATGCCGCAGATTCTGCACTGCCTGAGCGGTGTGCAAACCACGCTGCTTCGCCAGTGTGCGGAAAAAATCGATCCGTTAGATGACATCTGTACCTTGATTGACACGACCATCAATCCCGATGCGCCGGCCAGTCTGCGCGGCGGCGGCCTGATCAAGGAGGGAGCCAACGAAGAGCTTGACCGCGAACGGGATTTTTCCAAGCATGGTGTTGAAAAGCTGAGAGAGCTGGTAGAGAAGGAAAAAGAAAAAACCGGCATCAAACTGTTAAAGCTTGGATATAACAAGGTGTTTGGCTATTATGTCGAGACCACAAAGCAGTACACGGATCAGGTGCCGGACTATTTTATCAGAAAGCAAACCTTAGCCGGCGGCGAACGCTATATCACGCCGGAGTTAAAAGAGGTTGAGGAGCGGGTCTTAGATTCCAGCAGCCGCGTCATTGATATGGAGTATGAGCTGTTCTGCCAGGTTCGCGACCGCGTGGGACAGGCGATCTATCGGGTAAAGCGGACGGCAAAGGCCGTTGCGACCCTCGATGTTTTGTGTTCCTTTGCCGCCGTAGCGGAGAAAAACGGATACTGTATGCCAAGCGTGAATATGGGCGATAAAATCGTCATCAAAAACGGCCGGCATCCGGTATTGGAGGAACTGGAAAAAAAGTCCATGTTTATTCCAAACGATGCGACGCTTGACTGCGCGGAAAACCAGATTGCCATGATTACCGGGCCGAACATGGCCGGAAAGTCAACCTATATGCGGCAGACCGCGCTGATTGTGCTGATGGCGCAAATCGGCAGCTTTGTGCCGGCAACTGAGGCGGAGATCGGGATTGTTGATAAGATTTTTACGCGTGTCGGGGCGTCGGACGATTTGTCGTCGGGACAGAGTACCTTTATGGTTGAAATGAATGAGGTCGCCTACATTTTGGATCACGCAACGGCAAAGAGCCTGATTATCCTGGACGAAATCGGCCGTGGTACCAGCACCTATGACGGGCTTGGAATCGCCTGGGCGGTGACAGAGTACATTGCGGACGTGCAAAAGTGCGGTGCAAAGACCATGTTTGCCACGCATTACCATGAGCTGACCCAGCTGGAAAGTAAAATCCCCAATGTCAAAAACTATTGTATCGCAGTCAAACGAAGGGATAACACCATTCATTTTCTGCGTAAGATCATTCGCGGCGGCGCGGACGAGAGCTACGGTGTGGACGTAGCCGCACTGGCCGGCGTGAAGAAATCGGTTGTAAAGCGCGCCCGTGAGATCGTGCAGTCGTTAGAGCTGGACGATAACCACGAGGTAAAAGATGCAAAAATTCGTTCCGCCGTGAAGAATGCGGGAGCCGACCGGGCGCAGATGGACTTTTTCGGTGCGGAGGAAAGCCCGGTGCTTTCTGAGCTGAAAGCGCTTGACTTAAATGTGATGACGCCGGTGGAGGCCATGACAAAGCTTTATGACCTCCAGGCAAAAGCAAAAAATTCATCCGAAAGGTAAGGTGAGAGTATGCCGGAGATTCAGGTATTGCCGCAAAATGTTGCGGATCAGATTGCGGCCGGCGAGGTTGCGGAACGCCCCTCTGCCGTTGTCAAAGAGCTGGTAGAAAATGCGATGGACGCCGGCGCACGCCATATCCAGGTCGAGATTAAAAAGGGTGGTATTGCTTACATACGGGTGACTGACGACGGCTGCGGAATCCCGGCCGCCCAGCTCGAGACTGCGTTTTTGCGGCATGCCACCAGCAAGCTGACCGCCATCTCCGATCTGGAGCAAATCACGACCATGGGATTTCGCGGTGAGGCGCTGGCAAGCATCTGCGCCGTGGCAGAGGTGGAGGTCATCTCCAAAACCAAGGACGCAGCGGAGGGCTGCTGCCTTACGGCGCTGCACGGAAGCGTAAAGGACAAGCAGCCGATTGCCTGCGCGGACGGGACAACCATGCTGGTGCAAAAGCTGTTTGCCAACGTCCCGGCACGCATGAAGTTTTTAAAAAAGGATGCGACCGAGGCCGGATATGTTGCGGATGTGCTGAGCCGTATTGCGCTCTCACGTCCGGATATCGCGTTTTCTTACACGAGTGATGAAAAAGAGGTGTTTTCAACCGCCGGCGACGGCAGCCTGCAAAATGCCGTGTTGAAAATTTACGGGTTGGATCACGCCAGAGCGACAATCCCCGTGGATTATACCGAGGATCAGATTCATATCACCGGCTTGATCGGAAAGCCGGAGCTTGCCAGAGGCAATCGGACGAGACAGACGCTTTTTGTCAACGGAAGATATGTGAAAAACCATGTGATTGCAAAGGTTGCAGAGGAAGCGTTCCGCAACGCGATCATGGTGGGTCGGTTCCCGTTTTTCATTATCTCGGTGCATTTGCCGCAAAACATGGTGGATGTCAATGTCCACCCGGCAAAAACTGAGGTGAAGTTTGCCAACGAAAAGCAGATTTATGATGTGGCATACCGCGCCATTCGCAGCGCCTTGTATCGGACGGATGCCGAACACGCCGAAGAATCGGCTCCCGTGCAAAACCGGGCGGCGGAAAATTATGCTGTGCCGGACGCGGCGCCATCTGGCCCAAGACATGGGGCGATGACGGGTTTTCCGAAACAGGGCGGCAGGGTAGACCCGGACTTGGTCAGACAGTATATGGAGTATACCATCCCTAAGCGGCAGGATCGCCCCGGCTTAGAGGAAACGCAAAAACAGGGGGCTGCCGCGCAGCCGGAGCCTGCACCCAAGACCAATGTTTTTTGTGAGCCGCGGCCGGGTGATGCCGCGTCGGTGCAGCCGATTGAGACGGCCGCACCGCCAAGGCCGGTTGAGCCGGTGCAGACGGCGCTCTTTGATATGGAAGAGGGGGCGGCGCCGGAGGAGCATACCAGAATCATCGGTCAGGCATTTGACACCTATATCCTTTGTCAAAAGGGTGACAGTATCTTTTTGATTGATCAGCATGCCGCGCATGAGCGGCTGCGGTTTGAACAGCTGCGCACCGCCTATTTAAAACGGGAGCGCATGGCGCAGATGATGATGACCCCAGCGGTGCTGAACCTGGATTTTCAGGAAAAACAGACTGTCTGGGAGCATCGGGCAGAATTTTTAAAATTTGGCTTTGAGATTGAGGATTTTGGTATGGGCTCCGTGATTGTTCATGCTGCGCCGATTGCGGCAGACGAGGAGACCATCCGGGATTTGGTGCTGGAGCTTAGCGAGGCCATGCAGCAGCAGAGACGACACCCGGTTGCGGATTTTGAAGAGCGTGCGCTCGATATGATCTCCTGCAAGTACGCCATCAAGGCGAACCATCATTTGAGCATGGCCGAGATGCAGGATTTGGTGCGCCGCACCGAGGCGATGGAGACAGGCGGCGTAAAGACCTGTCCGCACGGTCGGCCGGTGCGCGTTACGATCACCAAGGCGGAGATTGAAAAAATGTTTAAACGGCGGGTTTAATCGGAAAGGCCGGAAAGGGAGGAGATCTGATGGAAAAGCCAAAGCTGCTTTGTGTGGTCGGGCCGACCGCGTCCGGCAAGACGGATTTTGCCATTGAGCTGTGCAAAGAGCGCGGCGGCGAGGTAGTCTCCTGTGATTCGATGCAGATATACCGCGGCATGGATATCGGCACGGCCAAGCCAACCAAAGAGGAAATGCAGGGCATTGCCCATCACATGCTGGACGTGGTTGAGCCTGCGACCAATTACAGCGTTGCGGACTTTGTGACCGATGCCAGAGCGTGCATTGCGGATATCCTGTATCGCGGCAAGCTGCCGGTACTGTGCGGAGGGACGGGTCTTTATGTGGACAGTCTGCTCCATCAGATTGAATTTGCGCCGATGCCGCGCGACGATGCGTTTCGTGAGGAGATGCGCACACTTGCGAAACAGGAGGGGAACGAGGCGTTGCACCAAAGGTTAAAAGCGCTGGATCCGGAGGCGGCAGACGCGATTCATCCCAACAATGTAAAACGGGTAATCCGCGCCCTGGAAATGATAAAGACAGGAAAAATGACCAAGACGCAGTCGGATCGGCTTTCCAAAAAAACGCCGGTCTATGATGCGGAAATCTACGGGCTTTCCATGCCGCGTGAGCGGCTTTATGAGCGGATCGATTTGCGCGTTGACCGTATGATGGAAAGAGGACTTTTATCGGAGGTAGAAAACCTGCTGCGCTGCGGCGTGCCGGAGGATGTGACCGCAATGCAGGCAATCGGCTATAAGGAGCTGATCGCCCATATAAAGGGTGAGCTTTCGCTCCAAGAGGCTGTAGATTCTATCAAACTGCACTCGCGTCGATATGCCAAACGGCAGTTGACCTGGTTTCGCAGAAATCCGGACATTATATGGGTTTCACGGTGAGTATTTGGCAGATTATCTAAAAAACAGATGAAATATTGTATAATACTGACAATCTTAATCAAAGTGTAATAAAAATTAATTTTTTTGTAAGAAAAGTGCTTGACAGAAGCTTTCAATAAGTATATAATCTAACTGTATATAACAGAAAATGGGATCATGGATCGGTATGATAAATCTTTGCGAGGGGGGCATAACGGAATGCAGATAAAGCACGGCTTTATGGTGAAAGAAATTGCCGGCGAATACTTTGCAATCCCTTATGACGCGGCGTATGAATCTCAGGATCAGATGTTGTCGCTAAACCGCACCGGCGCATTTTTGTGGCAGCTTCTGGAAGAAGAAACGGACGAGAATACGCTCGTTGATACCTTAGCTGAGGAGTATCGTATCTCCCGTGATACCGCGCAGGAGGCAGTTTCCGCGTTTTTGACCTTGCTTCGTGAGAATCAGCTCCTTTTTGAGGATTCGTGTCAGACATCCTGACCGCGGGAGGGGTATTATGAACCAGCATCTTTTCCGCAGATTCCTATCCGGATCCTGGCATAAGATTGCCGTGCTTTCCGTTTTGGGGGCGCTCGGCTCTGCCTGCGGCGTCTATATGGCACTGATATCCAAAAAGGTGGTCGATACCGCGACCGGACAGGTTCCGGGCAGACTGCTGCCGATCGGGTTGCTCCTTTTAGGGGTTTTGTTATTACAATTATTGTTAGAAGTTCTTTTAACCGTGCTGCACGTTGACACCGTGACGAAGATTCGTTTTAAGATTCAGTCGCAGCTGTTTGAAAGATATTTACATAAGCAAAAGCGTTCGGTGGAGGGGTTTCATTCCGGAGAACTGGTGAATCGGATATCCGGGGATTCTTCAATCGTGGCAGAGGGCGTGGGCAATGTGATTCCTTCGCTGATTTCCGTGGGGACGCGGATTCTGCTCAGCTTTGGCGCATTATTGATGCTGGATTCGGTTCTGGCGGTTTTGTGCGTGCTTGCCGGCATATTGATGCTGGGTTTTGCGCGGCTTTATCGCAAAATGACGGGCGACATCTTTCGGGAATGCCGCGCATGTGAGGGCAGAATCCGATCCTTTATCCAGGAAACCGCCCAGAATCTGACGGTAATTAAGGCTTTTTCCGTTTATTCTGTGGTGCTGCGTCAGTTGGGACGGGCGCAGGATGACGCGTATGCTTTGACGATCCGCAAAAATCGTTTGAGCATCGGGGCAAATATCTGTTTTTATGTTGCAATGTCGGCCGGTTATTATATGGCGTTGGCCTACGGTGCGTGGCAGATATCCCGCGGTGTGATGACGTTCGGTACCTTGACGGCGGTCTTGGGACTCACCGGGGACGTGACAACGCCGTTTCGCGACTTGGCATCCTTGTTTCCGCAGTATTTGTCCATCCATGCTTCGGAAGAACGCTTGGAGGAAATCTGGAATTTGCCGGAGGAGGAAGAACTCCCTGCGGCAGATACCGATGCGCTTTATCAAAGCCTTTTCGAGATACAAATCTCTGATTTGGATTTTTCGTACGGGACATTGCCGGTGCTGCGGCATGCGGATGCCTCGTTTTTGAAAAATAAACTGACAGCAGTCACCGGTCATTCCGGTGCGGGAAAGAGTACACTGCTGAACCTGCTTGCAGGGATTTTACGGCCGGATTCCGGCGCGATTACGTTAAAAACTGCAAACGGCGGCGTTCCGCTAAACAGTGCGCTGCGCGGCATGTTTGCTTATGTACCGCAGGATTTCCTTTTGCTTTCCGGCAGCGTGCTTGAAAACATCACTCTTTTTGAAGAAGAACCGGATATGGAACGGTTCAAAGCGGCAGTACGAATGGCAGAATGTGAGGACGTGATTGACGCACTCCCCGATGGGATTTACACCTTTTTGGGTGAGGGCGGCGGCAGACTCTCCGGCGGTCAGCGGCAGCGGATGGCGATCGCCAGGGCGCTGTACAGCCGTGCGCAGGTTCTTTTGATGGATGAATCCACATCAGCCTTGTCTGCCGATACGGAAGAAAAGATTTTACGTCATTTATGTCATAGCGGCAGAACGGTGATTTTTGTAACACACCGCGATACGGTATCCGCACTTTGTGACCGTGTGCTGCATATGCAAGACGGCAAGATCACACTACAACACGAATAAGAATAAATAACTTTATATATTTTTATGTCAAGGGCATAAGGAGGAGATGCAAGTGTTAAAAAGATTGGTTAGTGCAGTGGTGGGGGTGACCTGCATCGCGGCAACAGTTGGGGTATCGGCTGCAACGCCGAACGTGTCGACATCGACCGTTTATAACGGAACGGGCACAATCAAGGTTGTTTCAACGGTAAGTGGTGCAAGTTCCGGCAATATTTACACTTATCTGGCATATGATAAGAATGTAACGACTGTGACACAGGGTAGTGAGATCGTTTACATCGATCAGAAGACGGCAGACGGTGTAACAGTAGCGTTTGAGTATGTGACAAAAAATGACAATGTTGGTTCTAAGGTTAAGGTCGGCGGTAAGAGCGCTGACGGCACAGCGTTTGAAGCTAACGATACGAACACCATTCCGGCGCTCGCAACCGCAGTCAATGTAAAGGTAAATAATGGGGATGCAACGCGTGTGGAAGTGGATTTGTCCGATACAACGGCTTATGTACAATTAAGTTTTACGGATACTAACCCGGTAAGTAGTGTTACCGTTTCCGGTAAGGAGAGTGTTGACTGGTTTGCAGGTAGTGGTTGCGTATGGATTTTGGCAGGTGATTTGACCAACGGTGCAACGGTTACGATTACAACGGCAGAAGCAGCAGTAGCGGTTGCTTATGATACACTCGCTGGCGGTTACCTCGCAAATGACGGCGGTGTGAAGTCTCTGATCGTTGCAGGTAAGGTAACCGGTAATGACGCAACTACCGATTACGGTATTGAGATTGCTGACAATGCTGATTTTACCAGCGCAACCAAGTACAAGGCATTGGGTAAGGGCAGCAACGGCGAATTCGCAGTTAAGCTGCAGGATCTTGCAAACGGTGGTTTGACCGGCAATACGGTATATGCAAGAGCGTATTACGGAACAGACCATGCAGCAAAGTATGTTAAATTATCCATTAACGGTGCTACGGATGTAGCCGGCGAGTTGTTGAAATAATCATTGATAGGAGGAGAATGAAGATGAAAAAGTTAGCTTTTGGTTATGCCGGTGCAGGTAGCTTTGAGATGCCCAGATTGCAGCCGGTAAACCTGGAAAAAGATAGCCACATTGCTTTTGCAAGGAAGGTGCCGACTTCGGTGTACAAAGGAACCGGTAGTTCGTTTGGTCATGATGCGTTGATGAAGGCGGCAACTGACGCGGAGGTAAATCTCTTGGATGCTACCATCAGCGGTGGAACCGGTGTATAAAACGCGATGAAATACGAGATTTCCGGCCTTGCGGTGGAGTTGCAGGGCGGCAGAGAGTATATGAAATCCTGTATGGCAAAGTATACGCTCCCTCTTGAAAACGAGAGGGAGCGTATCTGCGATTTGGGGATTTTTATTGAGCGCGGCACAAAAATTCCAAAGCCGGCGGGTAAAATTTTATCCAATCACTTGGTTTGGCGCCTGTCAGAGCAGGACGGCATCAACACCGCCTGGCGGACGCTGCCGGGATTTGATGATATTGTCAGCGCCAGAATGGATTTTTTACAGGATCGCACGGATATTTTCGTCTTTTCGGTGGATGACGGTGAAGAGACGGCAGATGGTGATGATCCCGATATGGTTGATTCCCGTGATTTTTTGTTTGCCGGACAGGCCTTTAGCGATATGTGCTTAAGGCATTCGCGCATGGTGCTGCACAGCTCCTGCATCGCGGTAGACGGTAAGGCAATTTTATTTTCTGCGCCGTCCGGCACGGGAAAGAGTACCCATACCGGGCTTTGGCAAGAGCATGTGCCAAACACGGTAATGATTAACGATGATACGCCGGTGCTGCGGCTGGACAGGCCGGATCATGTTTTGGCCTGCGGCAGCCCCTGGAGCGGCAAGACCAGACTGAACGAGAATCTTTCCGTTCCGCTCCATGCGATCGTATTTTTAGAGCGCGGCGAAAAAAATGCCATAGCGCCGCTGCCGACCGCGCAGGCATTTGGCAGACTGCTCGGCGAATGCAGAAAGTTTCCTTTTGCGGACAGCATGTCGCTTGCGGCAGAGCATTGCGCCGCACTGATAGAACGTGTACCGATCTATCGTTTAACCTGTAATATTTCTTATGATGCGGTGAAAACCGTGAGAGAGGAGTTATCGCTATGAAAAAGTTTTGGACTGTCCTTCCGCTTTGTGCGGCAATGCTTTGCACGTCCGCGTTTGCGGCGGCTTTCCCGGATTTGCCGGAGGAGCATTGGGCATACAGCGCCGTGGATAAAATGCACAGCGACGGTCGTGTTAACGGGTTTCCCGACGGCGAGTTTAAGCCGGATGAATTGGTGACGCGCTGGCAGTTTGCCAAAATGGCAGGCGGCGACCCGGACGCCATGCGCTACCCGGATCGGCCGGCAACCCGTGACGAGGCGGCGGAATATCTCTGGGAGAGAGCCGGAAAACCGGCAGAGGTTGCACCGGCTGCGGTGACGAGAACCAGTGATAATCCCGATGCAATTGCCTGGGCATATGCGCGCGGCGTGATGAAGGGGGACGATGGGTTTAACCTCCGTCTGGATTCGACACTGACCCGTGCCGAGGCGGCAACCATGATTGTACGCTGTGAGGGAGAGCTTGGGCATATCGGGTTTAAGGATACTGTTTCCTCCGACATTTTGCGTATTGTCTGGGATGATCTGAGAACCGGGATCGCATATGATGAGGCAAAAACGCTGACGAACGGACAGATTGCAAGCATAGCAGTCCGTATCGGCACCGAGGCAGATACCCCCTCTTATGTCAACCTAAAAAAGCTACCGTCCTTTGACGGCGAATACGCCAAGGCAATCCAGCTTGTTGCCGAAGAGTGCATCGGCGAGGATAAGGCAAATAAGGAATATATGGACAAGACGGCAACCGTGCAGGACGCGGCGGCCATGCTGAGCTTTTACGCAATGCGGCAGAAAACCGGTGCGCTCTCTTTTGGCAGCGACACCTATACTGATGCAGATATTACGGAAAAGAACGCAAAAATGGCGTTGCAGTTTGCCCGTAAGAATAACGTCCTACTCTACAGTGAGCCTTATCTTGGCGCGAAAAATGAAGTAACGGTCAAAGACGCGGCGTGTCTGCTGCTTCAGCTTGACGAGGTGGTAGGCCTAACGCACGCTTACGGCGATGAACACAATACACGCTTTTTAAAGCAGACCTATCCCTATCCGAAGAATGCGGCAGATTATGCCTATATCTTAGATGAGGTACCGGTTTCCGTTTACGAGACGCCGATGTCTGCCGAGGCAAAGCCGGCGGACTTTAATCAGTTCGGCGAGGATTTTGCTGCGACATTTGCAGGATTTTTAAGCCAGATTTCTGAAAAATTCCCGAGTTCGGTGAAGTTTGGATGGAGCTTTTATCCGTCCATGGTGGTGCAGCAAAAGGATACTGTCATCATCCGCGTTCAGCTTGAGATGAAAGAAAATCCGGAACACCTGACCTTAAACCAGCTGTTGCCAAACAATGACTTTGGACAAGAATACAAAGCAGATCGCTATATCATAGACATTGCAACAGGGACACCGGTGATGGACGTTGTACTTGACGGAAGCAAATACCGGGCGGTTCGTGCATTTGTAAAATAGGAAAGGATTGTGGCAGAAGTGAACGAAGAATTAAGCATAAGCAAGGTGGTGGCGTTGATGCTCCCCAGATGGCCTTTACTTTTGATTTCGACTTTAATTATGGCGATTGGAGCGTATTTTTATACAAGCTATATGATGGATCCGATTTATGTGGCAAGCGGAACCCTTTATATTACGGGTGACGTGAACGCGATTTCAGGCAGTATTAAACAGGATACCAATCTGAGTGATTTGATGGTATCACAGGAGCTTGCAAAAACCTACGGCCAGATACTGAGCAGCAACACCTTTTTTAAAGATGTTGCGGATAAGAGTGACAGCGGATACAGCTATGCCGCAATTCAAGGAATGTCCACGATTACCAATGTGGAGGGGACCGGTATACTGAAAATCAGCGTCAGTCATACCAATCCGCAGATGGCGGCCAATCTTGCCAATACAATTTTAAACCTTGCGCCGGATGAGATTGCACGCGTGGTAGTGGCCGGCAGCGCAACGATTATCGACCCGGCCGAGGCGCCGAAGGCTCCGGCTTCTCCGAGCGTGCCGCGGAATACGGCGCTGGGCGCAATCATCGGTTTTGTCGCTGCAGCAGGCTATGTATTTCTGCGTTTTCTTTTGGATCAGACCATCAAAAGCGCTGAGGAGATTGAGACAATCTTTCATCTTCCCGTGCTGGGCTTGATTCCCACGATTGAGGACGGCGCGGTTGATGGCGAGGGTTATTATCATTACAAACGATAAACAAGAAAGAAACATTAAGGGGCTGCCGGCGGTAGCCCCTTGAGCGTGTCGATAAACATGTTTCGCGAAAAATTTCATTTTGATTTGATCGCCGTCCCCTGTTCCGCCATTGCCCACCGCGGCGGCGCAGAAATGAAATTTTTCGCCGATTTCATGCTGTTTTTGGCAAGATATTGCGCCATTGCCCAAACGGGCGCGGCGGCGGAGTTATGGGCGAAGGGCTATCAATTCGAAGCAATATCTTGCTAAAAACCGACTTTTTCGACAGTCTGAAGGGGCTGCCGCCGGCAGCCCCTTAAACGTATTTGGGAGGAAGAAAGATGAATCAGCAATTCTGCAATGCATGTCCCAGAGCGTGCGGTGTTGACCGCAGCAAGAAAACCGGGTTTTGCGGCATCGGCGACGCGTTTGTGATTGCCAGAGTGGGACTGCATCTGTGGGAAGAGCCATGTATCTCTTACGGCAACGGCTCCGGGACGGTTTTCTTCTCCGGCTGCAACCTTCGGTGCGTGTTTTGTCAAAACCATGCGATATCGGCAGAGGGAAAGGGAAAAAAGGTCAGCGCAAAAACGCTGGAAGAAGAAATTTTGGCGCTGCAGGACAGGGGCGCGGCAAACATCAACCTGGTTACGCCAAGCCATATGGTGTCCCGGCTGGTTCCGCTGCTGCAAAGGGTCAGACCCAAGCTTTCTATTCCGATCATCTATAATACCTCCGGCTATGATAAGGCGGAGTCGCTACGCGCCCTTGAGGGGCTGATCGATATTTATTTGCCGGATTTTAAGTATGCGTCCTCCTCGATGAGCGCAAGGTATTCTGCCGCGCCGGACTATTTTTTAGTGGCGGCTGCGGCGCTTGATGAGATGATGCGCCAGGTCGGCTATGCGAAAACAGACAAGGATGGGCATATGAAAAAGGGCGTTATGGTGCGGCACCTGGTTTTGCCCGGCGGTTACCGGGACAGCATCCGGATTTTAAATTACTTGGCGGAGCATTATGACGCCGAAAAGATGGCGATCAGCCTGATGAGCCAGTATTTTCCGGCACATCTGGCAAAGGAGGATCAGACGCTGAACCGAAGAATTACCACCTTTGAATATAAAAAGGTGGTCGGGGCCGCACAGGAATTGGGATTTGTGCGCGGTTATATGCAGGAGCGTTCCTCTGCAAAAGAAGAATATGTACCGAATTTTGACTACGGAGAAACATAAATAAGGCGATGCATTGCGGAATGCATCGCCTCGTTTAATATATTTGGTATGCAGCAAGCGGAGAGGAGCCGCATGATGTCTTTGGTTATAAATAGGACAAAATCAGGCTGCAATCGCCCTCGACAGTATAAGTGTTATCCTGTGCCGGGATAAAGACGCTGCCGCCTTTTTTGAGCGGCAGAACCGTATCGCCCATGCGGAGGGTTCCGCTGCCGTCCGTCACAATGAGGGACTGAAAGCTTTCGCCGGTGACAGGCAGGACGGCCTTTCCCGTTACGGTCAGCTTTTCGACCGTGAAGTAGTGGCATGACGCCAAAAGCTCTTTCTGATAGCCGTCATTATTAACCGGGGTGCGGTCAATATCCGGGGCGACAGCCGGCGCAAGGGTGGCAACCTCCAGCGCCTTTTGGATATGCAGCGGCCGAGTGTTTCCGTCTTTGTCACGGCGATCGTAGTCATAAACGCGGTATGTCGTATTGGAATTTTGCTGAATCTCACAGATTACAATGCCCTTTCCGATGGCATGAATGGTACCGGCCTCGATAAAGAACACATCGCCGCGATGCACCGGAACCTGATGCAACACCTCTAAAACGGTGTTGTTTTCGATACGGGATTGAAACTCCTCTTTGCTGATCGCCTTATTTAAGCCGTAATAGAGCGATGCGTCCGGCTCCGCCTCTAGGATATACCACATCTCAGTCTTCCCGTATTCGCCCTCGTTTTTCAGCGCGTAGGCATCACTGGGATGCACCTGCACCGAAAGGTTGTCCTTGGCATCAATCAGCTTAATCAAAAGCGGAAAGTAATCAAAGGCCTCCGCCTTTTTTCCGAGTGTGCATCTGCCGCATTTTTTCAGGTAGTCAGAAAGCGAAAGCCCGGCGTCCGGCCCGGAGGCCACGGTACTCTGCCCGTCCTTGTGGACGGAAAGCTCCCAGCTTTCTGCCACAATGTCAAGGTCGCTTTTCAGACCGTATTCGGTCTTTAATTTTGTGCCGCCCCAAAGATAGTCCTTAAAAGCCGGTGTCAGTAAAATCGGTTCCATAAAATAGCTTGTCTCCTTTCTGTCAATAAAAAGGCGGTGTATCCAACACCGCCGCAGTTTTTATAAAATGCCTTTGATGTAAGCGGCAATCTCTTCACACTTGCAGTTCGGGAAGAACAGATCCGCAAATTTTTCACCGCTGACAGCAGTCTTTAAAAAGTCTTGGTCGATGGTTTTCAAAATGGTTAAGAGATCCTGATGCGTAATCTTTTTTACCTCGTCCAGAATTTTCTTGTTTCTTTGCTCCGGTACGGCGCGCTCTCTGGGATAGCCCAGGCCAAATTCACCGGAGAACAGCTTTTCAAAAGTATATTTGAGATTTAATTCCGCACCCCAGCCAAAATTCTGCGCAAAGGGCATTGCAACGGCGTTGCCGTTATTCACCTGTGCAAAAAGGTAGGCGTCGGTCGGGTCGGTGACATGACCGCACAAAACACCGGGGAAGGAGTTGAGCGCCAGCATAGCGCCCTGTCCGGTTCCGCAGCCCGTTACAACAAAGTCAACCGCGCCGCTGCCCAGTAAAATTGCCGCGAGCAGACCGTTCATCACGTAAGTCAGCTGCGTGTCGTCCTCCGCACTGTACATCCCGAAGTTGAGAACTTCATGCCCCATGGGCTCGACAACGGACTTTAACGTTTCGCAAATCAGCGCGTTTTTTGCCGCCTGTGAGTTTTCGTTAATTAAAGCAATCTTCATATTTTACACTCCTTATCTTTGAAAAAAAACAGTTTTATTACTATAAGTATATCGGTCTTTCAGCGCTTTGTCAATGCGGTTTTTAAAAAACTTTTCCGATTTTTTCAGAAAACGGAAGATGTTTTGAGAGAAATATCGCAAAAGAAACAGGGCAGCGCTTTTTTTGATTGTACCGGTATGCGTTGTGACAAAAAAGGGGGCTATATACTAAAATCCGAAATTTGTCAAGGAAAAAAAATAAATATTATGTAAACTAAATTGTAACATAAATGTAACAAAACAAGATGAGACAAACCATAAAATGCACAGCTTATCCATCATAAAAAAGTGCGAATTTACAAGTTATTCACAGAGTTACGCACATTTTCCACAGGTTTTTGTAGTGGAAAAGACCTGATTCCAAAAGTTATCCACAGGAAACGGAAAATCGGCAAAAGCCGGGTGTGTGGCATGTAACAATTGGTTTACAATAATATTTCAAAAAATTTTCAATTCGTGCGACAAAATAAGACAGGTAAAAAAACAGCGGCGAAAAGACGTTGAAGGCAGGGGAAAAGTGTGGCGAAATCCCAAGACTTTCGTAGAAAAATAGCTTGCATAATAGGGGGGAGTGTGATATACTGGTATCCTATCAATATACTGTATGAGTACGGCGGACGGCGCGGCAGCCCGACGGCGGATAAAATGTACAGAGAAAGGCGGAGTTTGACAATGAAAAACTATCAGAAGTATAAGAAGGGCTATTTTATGCCTCCGGTTTGTGAGATGAAATGGGCCCAAAAGGACGCCATCGAAAAAGCGCCTTCGTGGTGCAGCGTGGATTTGCGGGACGGCAATCAGGCGCTGGTTGTTCCGATGAGCCTTGAGGAAAAGGTGGAGTTTTTCAAGTTTCTGGTTAAGCTTGGCTTTAAAGAGATTGAGGTGGGATTTCCGGCGGCATCCGAGACGGAATACCAGTTTTTGCGTAAGCTGATCGAGGATCAGTTAATCCCCGACGATGTGGAGATTCAGGTTTTGACTCAGGCGAGAGAGCACATCATCAAAAAGACCTTTGAGGCGCTGCGCGGCGCTAAATCGGCCATCGTACACGTCTATAATTCGACCTCCGTTGCCCAGCGTGAACAGGTGTTCGGAAAATCGAAGGAGGAAATCAAGCAGCTGGCCGTGGACGGCGCAGCATTGCTTTCCCGTCTGGCAAAGGAGACCGAGGGGAATTTCCGGTTTGAATACAGCCCGGAGAGCTTTACCGGTACCGAGGTAGACTATGCACTGGAGGTCTGCAATGCCGTTTTGGACGTTTGGCAGCCGTCGCCGGAGAAAAAGGCGATCATCAATTTGCCGGTTACGGTGGAGATGTCGCTGCCGCATGTTTATGCTTCTCAGGTGGAATATATCAATGATCATTTAAAATATCGGGACGCGGTGGAAATTTCGCTGCATCCGCACAATGACCGCGGCTGCGGCGTTGCGGATACGGAGCTTGCACTGCTGGCAGGCGCCGACCGTGTTGAGGGAACGCTGTTCGGCAACGGTGAACGCACCGGAAACGTGGATATCGTGACGCTTGCCATGAACCTGTTTATGCACGGTGTGGATCCTAAACTTCACTTTGAAAATATGCCGGAGGTTGTGGAAACCTACGAACGGCTGACCGGAATGTCGGTCGGGCCCAGACATCCGTACAGCGGAAAACTGGTGTTTGCGGCATTTTCCGGATCGCATCAGGATGCGATCGCCAAGGGAATGCGTTACCGTCAGGAGAGAAGCGAGGAGATTTGGACGGTTCCGTACCTGCCGATCGACCCGAAGGATGTCGGAAGGGAATACGAGGGCGATGTGATCCGTATCAACAGCCAGTCCGGCAAGGGCGGCATCGGTTATCTGATGGAGCAGCGGTTTGGGTTCCATTTGCCCAAAGACATGCGGGAGGATTTCGGTTATCGAGTTAAAAACGTATCTGATCGCCTGCATAAGGAGCTGCAGCCGGAGGAAATCCGCGACATCTTTATGAAGGAATACGTCAATCTGACAGACCCCGTTGCCCTGAAGGAATGCCACTTTGAGCAAAAGAACGGCATGACGGCCTATGTAACCCTGACACGAGACGGCAATGAACGCACGGTAAGGGGCTGCGGCAACGGCCGCCTGGACGCGGTGTATGCGGCGCTCGGTGACGTGCTGCCGGAGGGGTATACCATAGACAGTTATACCGAGCATGCGGTCGGTACCGGATCGACCGCGCAGGCGTGCGCATACATCGGCTTGGTGCATGACAGCGGTAAGGCGGTGTGGGGCGTCGGTATGGACAACGATATCATCACGGCTTCACTTAACGCGTTGGTGAGCGCCATCAACTGCGTAAGAAAGAAAAACGGCTGATCAAACGAATAACAGAGAAATCGGGATTCGTTTTTAAGCGAATTTCGGTTCAGCAGAAAAAAGGAGTGGAGACACGATGAAACGATGCGCTGCGATACTGCTCATTGCGCTTTTGCTTTTGCCGGTCTTTGCTCCTTTTGCGTACGCGGATTATGAGGTCGGCGACGGATCGTATGTTGAGACAGAGAGTGACTATGCGCTGCGCCAAGAGGTGGTTGCGGCCTTTGTTCACGCCGCAAATATGAATACGGATCGGGCGGATACGGAGATTTTAAAGCAATTTCATGATGCCGGCAAGATTGCGTCCACCTGTGTCCGTGAGGTCGCGGCGGCGGTAGAGGCAGGCTTGGTCTCCGGCTATGAGGACGGGAACTTTCGCCCCATGGAACGGATGAGCCGTGTCGAGGCTCTGGTGATTTTAAACCGTATGCTTTTTAGGCGGACGCTGCCGGTGCAGGGGGATCTGACCTTTGTCGATACGCCAAAGTGGGCGGATGCGGACATCAACCGTCTGGCTGCGGCCGGCGTTGTGCGCGGCTACGGTAACGGCTTTTTAGGCGCCGGTGATGATCTGACCTGGCAGCAGGCGGAGCTCTTGACAGAACGTGCGGCTCGCATGACCGGCCCCTGCGGCAATTATTATGAATATGTCAACGAAAAGTGGCTAAGCGAAACACAGATTCCCGAAGGGTATTCGGCATGGTCGGATGTCTATGCGATCGATCAAAAAATTATGAAAGAAATCGGCGAAATCATCTATTCGCTGTATCGGCGGCATGTCCGGGACGGAGAAGTGTTTGCAAAGGGGAGCAGTGAACAAAAGCTGGTGGATGTCTTTATGGCGGCCGGTAATACGGTCTACCGTGATAAATTGGGCTTGCAGCCGGTACAGCCTTATTTAAAGGCCATTGACGCGGCCGCGGATCAAAAGGAACTTCTGGCGGTCATGGCAGATTTGGAACGTGCCGGTTTTCACGGGTTTTTGCCGCTTTCGATGAGCCGCGATATTTACGATTCCACAAAGAATGTGTTGACCTTTTCCGAGGTGTACACCGGCATGAATCCCGATTTAATCCAAAGCAAGGACGCGGATCGGATTGCCGCGGCGTATGAAGCCTATGTTTCGGCGCTGTTTTCCCTGTACGGAGAGGAGAATGCCGCATTGCGTGCCGAAAAGGTCGCGGCGCTTTGCAGAAAATTGGCCGAAAATTCGCTCTCGCTGGAGGAGCATAACCGAATTCAAAAAAATTATATGGTTTTTGACACAGAGATGCTCCGCACGGTGTTTTCCGAACTGAACGTTGAGACCTATTTGGAAAAGCTGGGATTTCACGGCGTTGAAAACGTTGTGGTTTACGATCTGCCGCTGGCCGGCGTTGTGAATGAGATTTTTGGAAAAGAGGAGCTTGCGCTGCTCAAAGATTATTTGCGTGCCAGCGTGATGGACGGCGCGGCGTTATATTTAAACTCGGACGCGTTTTCCCTGTGGCAGGACTATCAGAACGCACTCAACCAAACAGAGACGAAGGCCTATCCTGCGGACTATGCGGTGCAGGTGACGGAGGATTTGCTTGGTTGGGACCTGGCAAAGCTATATACGGAACAATACGCATCGGCCGAGGATAAGGCGGCGGTGAAGGAACTAACGCGGGAGATTTTAACGACCTATCAAAAGCGCATTCAAAAAAATAATTGGATGAGCAGCAGCAGCAAACAGACCGCACTGCGTAAACTGGAGCAGATGCAGATTCGGGTGGGATACCCGGAAGATCCGGCATCGTATACCGATCCGGAGCTTCAGATCGACAGTATGACGGAGGGCGGAAACCTGATCGAGTACCGCAGCCGTTACTGCAAGCGCTATTACGAGGAGGCGGCGAAGAACCTGAATAAACCGGTCAGCGCGGCCGCACGTGAAAGATGGACCATGCTTCCGCAGACGGTCAATGCAATGTATGAACCGTCCGCCAACAGTATTACCATTCCTGCCGGAATGCTGCGCGCGCCGTTTTATGAGAAGCGGGCGGTACGGGAACGCAACCTGGGCGGAATCGGGTCGGTGATTGCCCACGAGATCAGCCATGCGTTTGACGCGATCGGATCGCAGTTTGATGAAAACGGGAATATGCGCGACTGGTGGCAAAAACAGGATCGGGAGGCTTTTGCGCAAATCTGCGCCAAAACGGCCGCAGCGTATGATACCATTTCGGTGATACCGGGCGAGACGGTGAATGGCAAGGCAACGCTGAGCGAGAACCTGGCGGATATTGCCGCCATGGCCTGTATTTTGGACGTGGCCGGAGAGGGAAATCCAAAGCTGGAGGAATTGTTCTACGGTTACGCGACAATCTGGCGCAGCAAGGCGACAAAGACCTATCAAAAGCGTATGCTGAAAACGGACACCCATGCGCCGGACGAGGTGCGGGTCAACCGTGTTTTATCAAATTTTCCGGAATTTATCGATTATTACCATGTCAAAGAGGGGGATGGCATGTATCTTGCCCCGAAAGACCGGCTCCGTATCTGGAACCGTGAATTTTAACGGAAAAGTTCTTGCAATATTTCTTGGAAAAGGGTTGATTTTTTAAGAATTTTGCGGTATACTAATACTTAAGTATAAAGTATTCGGATTTTATACTTGGGTGCAATTTAGCAAACGGAAAGGATGTTTTCTTATGCAGAAGGTAACCAAAGATATGATTATTATGGATGTGTTAAAGCTGGATCCGGGAACGGCAGATTTCTTTTTCGGAATCGGCATGCACTGCCTGGGCTGTCCGTCAGCCAGCGGTGAGAGCATTGAAGAGGCTTGTCAGGTTCACGGTGTGGACGCGGACGAGCTGGTAGAAAAGATCAATACCTATCTGGCGTCAAAATAATCGGCGTGGCCGGAGGTTTTCGCGAAAAAGTAAAAAAACTCTTGACAAACAGATGGTAATTAGGTATAATAATTGCCGTCTGTTTGTTTTGGATGGGTATCGGAGAGGAAGAAACAGATGGAATGGAATCTTTTGCCTGTCTTAAACTGTGATGGAAAACGGATGCAGATCGATACCGAGGTCGCGGTCACGGCGCACCGGGGAGATCGGTTCCGGATTTTGGAGCCGGTACTTTTAAAGGGAGAAGTGGTCAACGTCAGCGGACTTTTGGAGTTTCGCGCTGCGTGCACTGCGGAGATCGGGGGGACTTGTGACCGTTGTGCAGAGCCGTATACCATGCAGCTTGACTTTATGGTGGATGAGCGAATGAAGAAGGCGGATCCCTATCAGGAGACAGACGGCGATTCGGATATCCGAATTTTAAAAAGCGACGTTTTGGATCTTGATGCGGTTGTCTATGAGGCGTTGTATCTTGTGCTTCCCGGCAAAATGCTTTGCCGCGAGGATTGCAAGGGGCTTTGTCCCGTATGCGGCCGGAATCTGAACCTTGGTTCCTGTCACTGCGATACCGAGGAGACGGATCCCAGATTTGACGTTTTGAATCAATTGTTGTAGAATATGCAAAGTTTAACTTTGTTTGGGGGTTACCCCATATTCCAGTAACCACGGAAAGAGGTGTAAGAACATGGCAGTTCCAAAGAGAAAAACATCAAAGGCTAGACGCGATAAGAGAAGAGCAAACTGGAAGCTCGCTGTGCCGGGCATGGTTGCTTGCCCAAGCTGCGGCGAATTAAAGTTGCCCCACAGAGTCTGCAAGGCTTGCGGAAGTTACAAGGGCAAGGAAGTTATCTCGGTCGAAGCGTAAATGGATGATGGAGAGGGCTGTGACATGCGTCATAGCTCTTTTTTCTTCTTGTGAAAAAAACGCCGCCCGATAAGAAAATGATCGGTCTCTCATTTGTTTGGGGTTCGGTCTGATTTTTGGCGGCTAACGCGGCTTCGTTTTTTATTTTTTTCTTGTAACATGCAAGAATCTGTGCTATACTGAGTATATTATGAGAAAGAGGAAGTAAAGGCTATGGCAGTCAGAATTGCACAAGTAGATCCGAAAAGCCCCGCACAAAAGGCAGGGCTGCGCCCCGGTGATTGCATTGAGAGCATCAACGGGATTACGATCTGCGATTATCTTGATTTTATGTATGCCTCGTGTCAGGAAAACGTGCAGATTGTGCTGACGGATCGCAGTGTCACCATTGAAAATGAGGACTACGTGCCGCTTGGTATCAGCTTTGATACCCTTTTGATCGATGCGCCGCGTTCGTGTCATAATCGCTGTGTCTTTTGTTTTATTGACCAGCTGCCAAAGGGCATGCGAAAGACGTGCTACTTTAAAGATGATGATTTTCGGCTTTCTTTTTTGCAGGGAAATTACGTCAGCATGACGAATATGTCGCCGGAGGACGTTGACCGCATTTTAAGGTATCATCTTCCGCGGATCAATATTTCGGTTCATACCACCAATCCGGAGCTGCGAAAGCATATGCTGCATAACCGCCGCGCCGGAGAGGTTCTGTCCTACCTCAAGCGATTTGCCGAGGGCGGACTTTGTATCAACGCACAGATTGTGCTCTGCCCGGGCTATAACGACGGCGCAGAGCTGGATCGGACGCTCGGCGATCTGGGCGCGCTTGGTGAAAATGTAGAGAGCATCTCGATTGTGCCGGTCGGATTGTCGGCGCACCGGGAGGGACTTGCGGAGCTGCAGCCGTTTGACGCGGAGATGGCAAAAAAAACGATTGCTAGGGTGCATGCATGGCAGGAAAAGTTTTTGCAAAGCCACGGTACGCGCCTGGTGTATCTTGGCGATGAGTTTTATATTATGGCAAAAATGCCGTTTCCGGATTATGATGACTACGAGGGGTTTCCGCAGCTGGAAAACGGCGTCGGACTATGCACCTCGCTTTGCTATGAATTTGAGGAGGCGCTGCGGGAAACCAAAAAACGCGTCCCCAAACACAAAAAGACGATTGCGACGGGTCAGAGCGCCTATGAAATTTTAAGCGGTCTTGCTGCAAAGCTGCAAGGCGAAAAAGTGCGGGTAATTCCGATCGTAAACCGCTTTTTCGGAGAACGGATTACGGTGACGGGACTGATTACCGGCGGTGATTTGATTGCGCAGCTTCGCGGGCGCGATTTGGGTGAGGAACTGCTCTTGTCCTCGGCGATGCTGCGGCATGATGAGGATGTATTTTTAGACGATAAGACGGTACAGGACGTAGAGCAGGCGCTTGGTGTTCGGGTCGTGATCGTGCAAAATGATGGCTATGCGCTGCTGGATGCGTTGCTGCACTAGTGCGGTACGCTGCCTAAGATGAAGGAGGAAGTATATGAAACCGGTTGTAGCAGTGGTAGGACGCCCGAATGTGGGAAAATCTACCCTTTTTAATAAAGTAAGCGGAAAGAGAATTTCCATCGTGGAGGATACGCCCGGAATCACCAGGGATCGTATCTATGCGGATGCGGAGTGGTGCGGACACCACTTTACGCTGATCGATACCGGAGGGATCGAACCGTCCAGCAAAGACGTGATTTTATCCCAAATGCGGGAACAGGCGCAAATGGCGCTGGATATGGCAGACGTTATTTTGTTTATGGTAAACGTCCGCGATGGCGTGACGGCAGCCGATAAAGAGGTTGCGGCCATGTTGCGAAAGTGTAGCCGTCCAGTACTTTTGGTCTGCAACAAGGTGGATAACCCCGGTAATCCGCCGATGGAAATGTATGAGTTTTATAACCTTGGCATTGGTGAGCCGTATCCTGTGTCGTCGATTCACGGGTTGGGGCTCGGCGATCTTCTGGACGAGATGGTGGCACTCTTCCCCGCCGCGGCGGCAGAAGAGGCGGAGGAAGAGATCATTCACGTCGCCATTGTGGGAAAGCCCAACGCCGGGAAATCCTCGCTGGTTAACTATATTTTGGGAGAGAACCGTGTCATCGTCAGCGATATTGCCGGGACAACGCGCGACGCGATTGACAGCGTCTATGAACGCGACGGTCAGAAGTATGTGCTGATCGACACCGCCGGCATGCGCAAACGCGGACATATTAACGAGACGGTGGAGCGGTACAGCGTGGTGCGCGCCTTAGCCGCCGTAGACCGTGCGGACGTTTGCCTGATTATGATCGATGCCAAAGAAGGAATCAGCGAACAGGATTCCAAAATTGCAGGTTATGTTCACGACAGCGGCAAGGCGAGCATTGTGGTCATCAACAAATGGGACGCGGTCGAAAAGGAAACCAACACCATGAAGAATTTTCAAAACCGCGTCAAAGAGGGACTTAATTTTATGATGTACGCGCCATCCGTCTTTGTTTCGGCAAAGACCGGACTTCGGGTGGACACGCTTTTTCCGATGATTCAGTCGGTGCTGGAGCAAAACAGAAAGAGGATTTCTACCGGTATCTTAAACGATGTCATCAATGAGGCGATTGCTATGGTGCAGCCGCCCTCCGACAAGGGAAAGCGCCTGAAAATTTATTATGCAACGCAGGCGTCCGTAAAACCCCCTACTTTTGTATTGTTTGTCAACCGGGCGGAGCTGGCGCATTATTCCTACGTGCGTTATCTGGAAAATCAGCTGCGTGCCAAGTTTGGGTTTGAGGGCACGCCGATTCGGATGCTGATCCGGGAAAAGAACGAGAAAAAGTAAATGAGAGGAAGTTCGGTATGAGAGGATTATGGTTCATGATCATTATGGCGGCGGCCTATCTGATCGGCAGTATCAGTACCGCCATTATCGCCGGAAAAATCATTGCCGGTGACGATATCCGCACCCACGGAAGCGGTAACGCCGGGGCGACCAACGCGCTCCGTACATACGGAAAAAAAGCCGCGCTTTTTGTGGTCCTTGGCGATGGCATGAAGGCGGTTTTTGCGATTCTGATCGGGATGCTGATTGCGTACCTCAGTCCGCTGTCGGAGGATCAGCGTGATCTTGCGGTTTATGCCGCCGGCATCGGGGTGGTGCTTGGACATAACTTTCCGCTTTATTTTCACTTTCACGGCGGTAAGGGTGTACTGGTCTCGGCGGTTGCCATTTTGTTTGCGGATTGGAAAATCGGCCTTGCCGTGCTGGCCATTGCGATTTTGGTGATGGCGGTCACAAGGTATGTGTCACTCGGCAGCATTTTGGGCGGCGTGGCGCTTTTGGCGATGGCGCTGATTTTCCGATTCGGTGATTGGTGGTATATCGGCTTTTCGGCCGTGCTCGCCGCCTTGGTGATCGTAATGCATCACGCCAACATCGGCCGCTTACTTGCCGGCACAGAAAGTAAGCTTGGACAGAAAAAGAGATAGAAAGGGGCACATGGTTATGGCTAAAATCAGTGTGATAGGATCGGGAAGCTGGGGAACCGCCGTTGCAATTATGCTGGCGCAAAACGGGCACGAGATCATGCTCTGGTCCTATCTGACAGAAGAATACGAAGAACTAAAGGAGCGCCATGAAAACAGGAGGTTTTTGCCCGGGGTAAAAATTCCGGAGACGGTACGGTTTACCGGTCAGATGGAGGACTGTGCCGATGCGCAGCTGGTGATTGTTGCGGTGCCATCCCATGCCATGCGGCAGACGGCAAAGAGCCTGGCAGGCGTCTTAAAGCCCAAGCAGCTGGTACTGAATATTTCCAAGGGTCTGGAGGAAGAAAGTCTTTGTACCATGTCACAGGTTTTAAAACAGGAGCTGCCGCTTTGTGAAATTGCGGTGATGTCCGGGCCGAGCCATGCCGAGGAAGTCTCGCGCAGGATTCCGACCACCAATGTTGTGGCCGCCGATTCGGAGACGGTTGCCAATTTGATTCAGGATATTATGATGAACCCGGATTTCAGAGTGTACACCAATCCCGATGTGCTGGGTGTGGAGCTCGGCGGGGCTCTGAAAAATGTCATTGCACTGTGTGCCGGGATTCTGGACGGAATGGGGCTTGGGGATAACACCAAGGCGGCGCTGATGACACGCGGCATTGTTGAAATTTCCCGTCTGGGCGTCTCGATGGGCGCGAAGGCGGAAACGTTTTGCGGTCTTTCCGGCATCGGGGATTTAATTGTAACCTGTACCAGTATGCATTCTCGTAACCGCCGCGCCGGTATCCTGATCGGGCAGGGAAAGAGCCTGGAAGAAGCGCAGAAGGAGGTCAAAATGGTGGTAGAGGGTGTAAAAACCTGTCGTGCCGCCCATGATCTTGCAAAAAAGACGGGCGTTGAAATGCCGATTGTCCAGGAGGCGTATCGGGTACTGTTTGAGGGGATTTCACCGAAGGAGGCAGTGCGTAATCTGATGGGGCGCGAAAAGAAGCATGAGACAGAAAAATCCTTCTTAAAAATGCGGTAAAATGCACTGAACTATAAAATAAGAAAAAAATAACACGGGGCAGCAAAATTCTGCCTCGTGTTTTCTATTATGATTTGGGTTTCCCGGCGCCGTTTTCAATAAAATAGGTGGAAAACGGTTTTCCGGCACAGCGGGCAAATTCCATCTCAAGAACAATACGTACCGTATGCGCGCCCTGCCCGTCCAGCAGATGGTAACGGCTGAGCACGCTGAGCGTGTCATCGTTGATTAAAACAGGATCTTGATAGTTGACCTGAGCAATCCCCAAAGCCCGGCAAATCTTCATGACTGTCTCGTAAGAGGTGCCGCCGATTCCGTTGCGGAGTGCGCTGGACACGGTAGTATAGGGCAGACCAAGGTAGGCGGTAAACTTTCTCACACTTTTAAACTGTTTTCTGATTTCTTGCTTTATCAGTGCTGTTAACTGATCCATAATGCTCTCCTTTGTAATCACATGATGTCACATCCACTATTATAAAAGGTTTTTTTCAAAAAGTCAACACAAATTCCCTCCTTTTTAGCCAAAATCCGTGTTTTATCGGTCAAATCCGAAAAAACTTTTCCTTTTGAATTTCTGTTATCAAATGGAAAATAAGGTCAAAATCCGTGATAAAATCTGGACAAAATTAAATATTTATGGTATACTGAAAGGAGATGATTGGTAAAATAAAAGTAAAATGGAGATCATTATGAAGCAGAAAACAGTCTTTGTGTGTTCGGACTGCGGAACGGAATCCCTGAAGTGGATGGGGAAATGTCCGGGCTGCGGCGCCTGGAACACCATGAATGAAGAGACGGTTGTGCCCATACAAAAAGGGAATAGCCAGGCCGCAGGGATTGCCTCGTCCGGAAAACCGAAGCCGCTTAAGGATATTTCAACCGCAGAGGAAATGCGGATTTCTACCGGCATGGGAGAACTGGATCGCGTGCTGGGCGGCGGCATTGTGCCGGGTTCGCTGGTGCTGATTGGCGGCGATCCGGGCATCGGAAAATCAACCATCCTGCTGCAGTGCTGCGAAACCCTGGGGAAAAAACATAAAATTCTTTATGTTTCCGGCGAGGAATCGCAGCGGCAGATCAAGCTGCGCGCCGACCGTCTTGGGGTACAGGCTGAAAATCTGCGCATATATTCCGAAACCAATATGTCCAATGTGATTGCCTGTATCTATCAGGAAAAACCGGATATTTTGATTGTGGATTCGGTGCAGACGATGTTTAATCCGGCGCTGACACCGGCGCCGGGCAGCGTGACGCAGATTCGCGATGTAGCAGCCGGACTGATGCGGATTGCCAAGGAGGAATCGATCGCAACCTTTCTGGTAGGACATGTTACCAAGGAGGGATCCATTGCCGGACCAAAGATTTTAGAGCATATCGTCGACTGCGTCCTCTATTTTGAGGGAGAGCAGCAGCGTGCCTATCGGATTATCCGTGCCATCAAGAACCGATTTGGTTCTACCAACGAGATCGGTGTTTTTGAGATGTCGGCATCCGGACTGTGCGAGATTCCCAATCCATCGCTTGCCTTGCTTTCCGGTCGGCCGGAAGGAGAGGCCGGATCCTGCATTTTATGTACTATGGAGGGGACGCGCCCGGTACTGGCAGAGGTGCAGGCGCTTGCGGCAACTTCAAACTACGGCAATGCGCGCCGAATGAGCACCGGCGTGGATTTATCCCGCGTCTTAATGCTGCTTGCCGTGCTGGAAAAACGCATGGGGATGCCGACCTCCGGCTATGATATCTATGTCAATGTTGTGGGAGGACTGCGGATGCTGGAGCCGGCTGTGGATCTTGGCGTGTTGCTTGCCATTGCGTCCAGTTTTCGGAATCGTCCGTTAGACAGCGGACTGGTTGCCATCGGTGAGGTGGGGCTCACCGGGGAGCTGCGATCCTGCAACTTTTTGGAAAATCGGATTGCCGAGGCAGAAAAGCTGGGATTTCAGCGTTGTCTGATCCCGGCGTCTAATCGGGAAGGACTTAAAAAGTTTGACAAAATTGAAGTGAGCGCATACAGCAACATTCGTCAGGTGTTGACGGATGTCTTGTAGATCAGCAGAAAGAGGGTAAAAAAATGTTTCAGATCGGCGATAAGGTTGCCTATCCTATGCATGGGGCCGGCATCATCGAAGGTGTGGAAGAACGATGTATCTTGGGTGAGGCGCATCAATACTACGTTTTAAAGTTATCAATCGGCAACGTGGAGGTTTTGGTGCCGACGGCCTCCATTGATGAAATCGGCGTTCGCTATGTGGCCTCCGGGCAGGAGGCAGATGAGGCCATCCGCTGTTTTATTGAATGCGAGGATTCGCATGAGGATGGGAACTGGAACAAGCGTTATCGCGACAACATCGAAAAATTAAAGGACGGACAGCTCTGTGAGGTGGCGAAAATTACAAAGCACCTTTTGCGCAAGGATCAGAAAAAGAGCTTATCCAATGCGGAACGCAAAATGTTAAATTATGCAAAATCAGCCTTGGTTTCGGAGATTGGCTTGTCCAAAAATATGGACTGTCAGCAGGTGGAGACCATGCTGATGGAACGGATATCGATCTAAAACGGCCTTTGGCTTTGATTCCTTGTTATTTGCAAACGGCTTGCAAAACACAGAAGATGCTTTGATGCAAAGGGGCGCAGTGGAGGGGATTTTTTGAAAAAAAAGGAAAACAGTCTCGCGTCAGCGGTGATTGTGGCCGCAGGAAACAGCAGCCGCATGAAGATGGACGGGAGCAAGCAGTTTTTAATGGTATCGGGAATTCCGGCGCTGGCACGTACCCTTCTTACATTTGACAGGGCGGCAAATATCACGGACGTGACGCTTGTCGCCAGAGAACAGGATATGATGCTTGCGTGGGATATGATAAAGGAGTATCAAATCGAAAAGGTGAAATCGGTCGTTCCCGGAGGCAGTTCCAGACAGGAGTCCGTGTTCATCGGGCTTTGCGAGGCGAGGGAAGAGCGTGTGTTGATTCATGACGGTGCGCGTCCTCTGATTGACGTCGAGGAGATCGAGTCCGTTGTCTATGCGCTGAATCATTGCCGTGCCGCTGCGCTTGGTGTTGCCGTCAAGGATACCATCAAAGAAGTCGATGAGCGCGGAACTGTGATAAGAACCGTGCCGAGAGAGCGTCTGGTGCAAATGCAGACGCCGCAGGGGTTTTATACCAAAGAGATTATCAAGGCGCACAAGAGGGCGCAGCGCGAGAAAATCGCGGTGACGGATGACTGTGCGCTTTTTGAGTTTTTACATATCCCGGTACAGGTTTTGCCGGGGCGGTATCAGAATATTAAGATTACCACGCCGGAGGACATTGCCCTTGCCGAGGCGCTGCTCAGCCGAAATGAAATCAGCGTAGATTGATTGAGAGCGGCAGATGTTGTCTTTCCCTTTGTCGGAATCCGGCAGACAGAAGCTCGGCCGGTGGAGAATGATATCAAATAAAAACAGGAGAGATTGCGATGCGTGTTGGATTTGGATATGATGTCCATCGCTTGGTGGACAAGAGAAAATTAGTTTTGGGCGGCGTTACCGTGCCGTACCAAAAGGGGCTTCTGGGACACTCTGACGCCGATGTTTTGACCCACGCTGTGATGGACGCGCTTTTGGGCGCTGCGGCATTGGGCGATATCGGCGGATTATTCCCGGATACCGATCCCGCATTTGCCGGTGCGGATAGCATGGCGCTCCTAAAACGGGTGGAGCAGCACCTTGAAGAGGCCGGATTTTACATCAGTAATATTGATGCAACGATTGTAGCGCAGCAGCCAAAGCTTGCGCCGTATATCCCTGCTATGCGGGAGCGGTTTGCTGAAGTGTTAAAGGTTCCGGTTTCCTGTATCAGCATCAAGGCGACCACGACAGAGGGGTTGGGATTTCCCGGCCGCGGCGATGGGATTTCTGCCTATGCGGTTTGTATGGTTGCGGAAGAAAGGCCGTAATTGTTATATGACAGGCGATTTTTTCAAAAAAGACTTGCAAAATGTAAATATTTATGCTATACTAAAAGAGTTGTATGCGCCCGTAGCTCAGCTGGATAGAGTGTCAGACTCCGACTCTGAAGGTCGTGCGTTCGAATCGCATCGGGCGTACCACGAATGCCGAACCAAAAAGATATAATGTCGATTTGGTCAGCAATGACAAGGGTTTGCGGAATTTCCGCAAA
>CAKSFQ010000006.1 GCA_934454115.1 uncultured Clostridia bacterium | reverse complement strand
TAAGATAAGATTTCCCATTGTTTTAAACAAGTAAGACCCCACGTAGACTATGTGGTTGATAGGTCGGAGGTGTAAGTGTGGTGACACATTCAGCTGACCGATACTAATAGGTCGAGGGCTTGACCTAATTTACTTTGTGAGTAAGGCTTGCTTTTCCTTTATTTCTTTTTCATTCATGCCATTCGGTGACTATAGCGAGGAGGTCACACCTGTTCCCTTTCCGAACACAGTCGTTAAGCTCCTCTGCGCAGATCATACTTGGCGGGTGACCGCCCGGAAACCTATGTCGTCGCCGGAACCTTTCGGGAACAGTAAAGCTGTTCCCGAAAAATTGTTTTTATGGTGGATATTCCTCTATAGCTCAGTTGGTAGAGCATGCGGCTGTTAACCGCAGGGTCGTTGGTTCGAGTCCAACTGGAGGAGCCATGGCTCCGTGGTCAAGCGGTCAAGACACCGCCCTTTCACGGCGGTAACAGGGGTTCGATTCCCCTCGGAGTCACCAAGCGGATAAGCAACAGTCAGTTTGGCTGTTGCTTATCATGTATTAACACTAAATTTCTACCGGAAAGACTGTCCTTAATACGTGTCTGCCAGGGTGAAATTTCGGCGTGCTTCTCCCGAATGATCTATACCCGGATGGAAAATAGCGCACTTGAAATCTTAGGCCGGGTGGGCGGATTTTTACTTTCGTTTAAGTTGCAGTTTTCGGCGGGTTACAACAAAAAAATAAGGACCTTTAGCTCAGTTGGTTAGAGCAACCGGCTCATAACCGGTCGGTCCGGGGTTCGAGTCCCTGAAGGTCCACCAAAGTCAAAGAAACCCGCGTTTTTATGCGGGTTTCTTTTCTTGCAAAGTAAAATTGGCGCAGTTTTTTAGGCTTTTGAGTCAATCCCGAATTTTGTGTAATGTCTTTACGAATCCTCCAAAATGATGTATTATAGAAGGAATCTTTTTACAGACCTTCCCTCCTCTCCTTTAGAATAGCGCTTAGCCTGGTGTTAGCAAACCGAACCCGCCTTAATCGGCGTAATTTCGGAATACTTTGGTTTGTCGTCTTTGCCGGGTACCAGTATTGACGAGCATTTTAACGCAGTATTTTCACAAACTTGCCTGCTTAAACCATATTGTGACAGGATCCCGTGTGCCTAACTCTCTATTCTTAGTTCGTGAAATGTAATGAACAAGTTTATTTTTCTGGATATCTTGAAAAGTTTATTTTTCTATATTCATGGGGAGTCATATTTGTTTTCCGCTTAAAGACTTGTCCAAAATATGATTGGGAAGAAAATCCCGTTTGATAAGCGATTTCTGCAAGGGTAAGGGTGGAAGTAATTAATAATTTCTTTGCCAAATTAATTCTTTTATTCAGAATATAATTGGAAGGTGTTGCTCTACCCATTGCACGCGAAAACATTTGATGAAAATATATAGGGCTTATGCCGAGTGAATCGGCAATATCATTGAGCGTTATGTTTTCCGTAAAATGCTCGTCAATAAATGCGATTCCTCGAGTAACAATGTCTTTACTATTTATATTGGCGTTTTCTATCAGTGTAACTTTGTGGCTTAGCATATACAAGAGTTGAAGAATTTTACCACCGATATATAATTCATGGTTGTCTGAAGGAAATTTGTATACATGTATAATTTCATCAAAAAGGCGTTTATATTTTTTTGTATTATCACTTACATCGATGTAGTCAGGAAAAGAAAAAACCAAGTTTTTTAAATATTCGTCCTCTAATATCAAATGAATGAAGCGACATTTAAACGGGAGACGTGTATGACGTAGCTGACCGGGCTTTCCACAAATGATGTGATTGGGTGAAATATTATATTGACGATTGTTTATATAAGAAACACCACATTCTGTGTATGGAAGTTCAATCTCAAAAACAGACACACGACGCTCCGGGGTTTCTATGCGGTTCTTGTGAATTGCAGAGGCATCATATAGTCCTGCATTTATAATCTGCGGAAGAATAATATTAGCCATAATTTACCTCAAAAAATAATAAGATTTTAACAAAATGTAATAACATGTTTATATGCAAAATCATAAAAATATGTATAATATGCTATAGGATTATTATACCATATATTGGGCACAAAAGCAAGCTTGAATTTTATGACAGGATGGTTGGACTGTAATCCAACAAGTAAAATATTAACAAATTAACAAAAACCGGGGGAAGGTGATTTTATGAATATTAAAGACACTGTGATGCGTAAATGAAAAAATAACCTTGCAATCACACCGTCAAGTGTAAGATGATAGGTCACCTTGTTCCGCATTTGCTGCAAAATTAAAATAATAAGACATGGAGAGGATAAAGATATGGAAAGCAAGATTGTAAAGAAAAACAGTAATGCATTTATTGAAATAGACGGAAAATGATTTGAACCGCTTATGTTTCGTTCATTCAGACCAATGCCTGCAAATGTTTCGCTTTTTTACAGAAATGGAGTAAGGCTTTTTCAAATGCTTGTATCCGGTTTGTTTACAGGAATGGATACTCCGTATTCCTTATTTGGTCCTGTGTGGATTGATAAAGATGAGTATGATTTTTCTGCTCTTGACAGGCAAATGGAGCTTTTTAAAAGATTTGCTCCGGATTCCTATTATTGTATATTTATTCAGCTTGACGCACCAAAAAAATGGCTGGAGAGACACCCCGGTCATGAGTCAAGCTTTGAACATCTTGAATGCGGTTCGTTTGATGAAGAATGGAAGAGGGATGCATCAGAATATGTAAGAGCATTAATTGATTATGCAGAAGAAAAATATGGAGACTGCATATTTGGGTATGCTTTTTGTGCAGGACGGTCCTGCGAATGGTTTGCATCACCCAATCATATTGAGGACAGGAAACAGTTTTCAGGCCCTTTCTCTGAGTATTGCAAAAAGAACGGTATACCGTTTGATAACTATCTTGCAACCTGGGATGATATTTGGAGGGATGCCAATAAGCCTTTGTATGAAGCAAATTCTGCGGACAATTTGGATATGAGCGTGATGTAACTAAAATGACAGAAGAAGAATGAAATCAAATAAAAATACAGATTGAAAGGTATAAGCAAATTCGTGATATAATACATTTTGAAGAGATTTAGATTATCATAAGGAGCGCCGGTAAATATGAAGATTACATGGCTTGGACAAGCAGGTTTGTTATTTGAAAAAGATAACTATAAAATCATGATTGACCCATATCTCTCTGATAGTGTCGAGAAAATAAATCCGCAAAATTACAGACGCACTAAAGTAAAAAAAGAATTGTTTCAAATTTGTCCGGACATGATGATTTTTACGCATAATCATCTTGATCATTATGACCCTGATACGGTTATGAAATTTATAACATCAGAAACAAATATAACAGTTCTTTCTCCATCATCTGTCTGGAGTGAAGTTCGTCAAATAGGCGGGAAAAATAACTATGTGATGTTTAATCGAGGAACCGTATGGACAGAAAACGAAATCAAAATCACTTCTGTCAAGGCTGAACACAGTGACGCTTATGCTATTGGTGTGATAATAGACGATGGTGAAAAAAAGTATTACGTAACGGGTGACACCCTTTACAACAACGACATATTTGAAGACATTCAGGACGACATTTATGCTGTTTTTCTCCCTATAAATGGCGTGGGCAATAATATGAATATGAATGATGCAAAAGCTTTTTGCGAAAAAATCAATCCCAAATTTGCAATTCCAATCCATTATGGAATGTTTGATGAGATTGATGTTAGTAAATTTGGTTATGAAAAAATGATTGTACCGGAAATTTATAAGGAGGTTAGATTCAAAGAAGATTACTGATATAAAACCATTTGTTGCAGATTGCTTTCGAACAAACCGGGTATTTATTAAGGTTTATACAGAGGAAGGAATTGACGGTGTTGGCGAAGCGACATTAGAGTATAAAGAAAAAGCATTGTTAGGCGCTGTTTTGATGTCTGCACTTTCTGCAGTTGAAATGGCATTATGGGATATTCTTGGTAAGAGCTTAAATGTGCCGGTATATCAACTGCCGGGTGGAAAAGCTAATGATAAAGTTCGGATATATGTGAACGGCTGGTTTGCGGGTGCGAAAGAACCGGAGAAGTTTGGAGAAAAAGCAAAAACAGCAGTTCAGCGCGGCGTAACAGCAATGAAACGGGATCCCTTTGGCAAAAACGATCTTATTTTTATGAGTTTTAATGCCGTTTTGCTTGCACTCCCATAGTATATCGGTTTTTTTGTTAATATACCATAGGATTTTAATATTACCACATTTTAGCCTTGTGTGATATAATGATAGCACAGAGGTGATAGTATGGGAATTTTCGTAAACGCACTATCGATTGTGTCCGGTTCTTTGTTTGGCGATATTTTTGGGGGACGCATAAAGCTGAAAAACTTGACGGCGCTTAGTATCGGTATTATGATTATCAGTGTGGTCGGCTTTTTTGAAAACATATTTGATGTAAGCGGAATCGCCTTAAAAAGCAATGAATTACTGGTGATTGTGTTTTCACTCATCATAGGCGCCACGTTGGGCGATGCAATGCAATTAGAAACAAAGCTGAGCAAATTATCAAGCCTTTCCAAGGGGGATGTTTCTGTTTTTATTGATTCGGCAGTGTTTTTTGGTATTGGCGGCCTTCAGATATGCGGTCCGTTACTGCTTGCGATATCGGGGGATAACAGTCAGCTTATTTTAAAAAGTATGATTGATTTTCCTTTTGCAATCATGTTTGGAATCAGTTATGGAAAAAAGACGGCGTTTTCTGCCATTCCTGTGGCAGCCATTCAGATATTGATTACAGTATTGGCAATGGCTTTCGGACAATTTCTGGATACATCCGTGATCAAGCAATTATGTGCTATGGGATATATTATTCTGTTTTTTTCGGGGTTTAATTTAATGAACAAAACAAAGATCAACAATGTCAATATGATCCTGGGGATTTTCATTGTTTTGCTCTATCATATCATTCTTAAATTATTGAGGTGTATGTAAGATGACAATACAACAGTGTAAATATGTATTAGAAATATTAAAGCGCGGCTCCTTTAACGAGGCATCAAAGGCATTGTTTGTGGCACAGTCGAGTCTGTCGGCGAGCGTGAAGTCCTTGGAGGAGGAATTACATATCAAAATTTTTGAACGCTCCAACAGCGGCATTTATCTCACCGGCGACGGCGCGGAGTTTGTGCGGTATGCCTCTCATATCGTGCAGCAGAACGACTTGGTGGAGGAACAATACAAAATCGGCAATGTGTATCAAAAGCTGCGAATTGTAACCCAGCATTATGATTTTGTAGCCGATGTGTTCAGCAAGATGCTGAATGCGCTGACGGATGATGCCTATCGGCTGGTCTTAAAAGAAACGAGAACCTATGATGTGATTAAGGAAGTTGAGAACGGGCTTAGCGATGTGGGGATTATTGCGATCAAAAATACAGATTATGACATGATGAATCGGTTTTTATCCCATAAAAGAATTGAGTTCCATTTAATTTTAAAGGCATCGCCGCATATCTTTGTCAGAAAAGATCATCCGCTTGCGCTTTCCAAGCATTTGACGTACGAAGAACTGAAAAAGTTCCCCTTTGTATCCTATGAGCAAGGCGAGTACGGCGACTCTATCTTTGCGGAGGAGATTATGGAAGCGTCCGATATTGCAAAGCAGATTAAAATCAGTGACAGAGCAAGCCTGATGAATGTGCTGATTACCACACAAAGCTATACCATTGGCACCGGCATTATGCCGTCAAATTTAAACGAAGGAAAAATTATCAGTATACCGCTTACAAGCGACACTTATTATAATATCGGTTATATCTTGCACACGGATCGAAAAAGATCCGTGATGACGCAAAATTTTGTGGACATGCTGAAAAAAGAACTGATGTTATGATGCGCACGCGGAAGCAATAATTATGAACGCAAAAGAAACCTGCGCTTGTGCGGGCTGCCCGAATCGCAAAATAGGGTTTATTGACACGCTCAAACCGGCAATTCCTAAAAGGGAATCGCCGGTTTTTGATTTTTGGTTGGGTTTAAATTTTTGTGCCTAATCCTTAGATGGCAGAACATCCGAAAGAGTATAGCCCTGCACGGTGATGGGCTCGGCGCCGCACGGGCGGTAGGGTACGGTTCGCCTTTCGCCCGGCAGCAGCGAGAAGTAGTTATCATCAAAGACGGCCTCGCCCTCCAGTTCTACGGCGTGAACGTAAGCGCTTGCAAAGAGCGTAACGGTATCTGCCGTCGTTTCGGCAACCGTTACATCGCAGGGCACAAGATCCAGTGCGCCGGATTGATAAAAGGCGCGATCATGCACATCATCGCCGGTGACGTCGCAGAGCAGCGCCTCCCGTCCTTTCGGGACGATTGGGGAGACCATGGCGACAAAGGCCTGATTGGCCGCGGCGACTGTCTCGACCGTCTCAACGGTGCGCACGGCTCCGTCCTCGTCAAGGAGCATGAGCCGGAGTTGAATATGCTGATCGGTCAGCGCATTGTTGCTGACAGAAATCTGTAGTCCGTCCTCTGTCGGGTGAATGGAGGCCATCACCGGTTTTGCGCAGCGCTTAAAGCTGTAATACCCCGATTTTGGCAGGCCGTAATAGTCGATCAAGGACCAGCCCGCAGCAGCCGGCCAGCAGTCGTCCAGCATCCAGTACACAATGCCGCTGTTAAACCACTGGTTTCGGCGGAAATTCTCAAAGGTAAACCGAATCCACTCATACTGGATGTATTTGAGCTTAAAGTACCGATCCTCATTATTTTTAAATTTTCCCAAAAGCTTTTCGGCAAACATGAGGATATAGTCGAACAATTCGTGCTTTAGTTCGGGATTTGACTGGGTGTGATATCGCCACATGCGATCGTCATTGCCGAAAATATCGTCTGCTTCCATCATCTTTTTCAGAGACGGCAGCGCGACGGCGCCCATGACGGGCTCTTCTGCCACAAACCTTGCCAGGTATTTGGAGAAAAATTCTTTATAATCAGACAGGTCGTCCTGCTCCATATAGGCGAAGGTAAAGGATAGGTACTGGGTGTTGTGGGTGGTTCCAACGGTTTTGGAGGCGTACATGTTACCGCCGTACGGGCTGGACGGCAAAAACTGCCGCTGATTATCCCACTTTTGCAGCATGGGTGCAATCCCGAAATAGGCGGATTTTCGGCCGCTGTACGCGCGATCCGTGTCACAGCCGCAGACCGCGTTTTCGTTGTCTCCTGTCCACCACATTAGGGATGGATGGTTGCGCAGCGTCTTTGCGGCGTAGGCAGCCTCTTTTTGCAGATGCTCCAAAAACCATGCTTCATCCTCCGGATAATCGCCGCAGGCCATCAGAAAATCCTGGGTTACCAGAATACCGAGACGGTCGCACTCGTTGTAAAAATGCGCACGCTCAAAAATGCCGCCGCCCCAGACGCGAACCATGTTAAGTCCGGATTCTTTGGCGAGCTCTAAAATCGATGTGATCTTTTCATCCCGCTCTGCGGAGGGGAACGGCTCGGACGGCACCCAATTGGCGCCCTTACACATGATCTTAATCCCGTTTACTACCAGAATAAAGCCGGAAAACTGCTCGTTGTGGTCATAGTAATCGGCGCTGGGACTGTCCTTTTTCAGGGCAAGACACTGCTTTTCATACGCGCTCCCTGCCGCATCCGGAAGCTGCATGATCTTAACCGTGCGGATGCCGAACTTTTCTTCCAGATCCAGACGGCCGTCCACAAAAATCCGCATCGTATATAGCGGCTGCGCGCCGTAGCCCGACGGGTACCACAGGGCAGGATCTGCCAGGTCAATATCGGTGCGATGCATCGCCTCTTCGGTGTAGTAGGCGATTTTTCGGATGGTTTTTCCACTCGGGTCAATCAGCTCACAAACCACGTCTCCGCCGGCTGAGGTGTTGGCAAAGGCGGTTTCCAGGACGATCTGTGCACTGTATTGGTCAATGTTCCGGGTGTAGATGTACATGGACTCGGCGCGCAGCTCTTGTCCAAAGGTCAGATAGACCGGCCGCCAGATGCCGCAGGTCACAAACCGTGCCACCCAGTCCCAGCCGTAGGTGCATTGAATCCGCCGGGTGTTCAGCCGCTCGGCGGTAAAGGCGGCGCGCCGCGGCTTCTTTCCTTCTACGCGCTGAATCGGTGAGTAAAAGTAGACCTCCAGCGTGTTTTCTCCCGGCTTTAGTATGCCGTCCACAAAAAAGCGGTGCGGAATGAACATATCATCGCAGTAGCCCAGGTGCTTTCCGTTTAAGAACACATCGCAGTAAACGTCCAGTCCCTCAAAACAGAGGACGGCGCCGTCTTTGATTTGCTCAATGTTAAAAACCTTGGTGTAATTCCAGTTCCATGATTCGATCCATTGTACCGTATCGGCCTGATCGCGCCGGTATAAATCCGGTGTGACATGATCGGGCATAAGATCGGTGTGCACGCATCCCGGAACCGTCCCGGTAAAGGTGATTTCCTCCTTGCCGGACGCGCTCTTTCCGTGTCCCTGCCAGCTGCCGCACAGGTCTATTCGTTCCATAATAAATCCTCGCTTTCTTGAGCACATTCTTTTTATGTCGCATTTAGTGTCGCATTTTGTAAAGACAGATTTGCTTTCAAAAAAATTATACCAGATCCCATTTAGAATGTAAATGATGATTTTATAAGATTTCCGTACCATTTTTGCGCTTTCAAGGACTTTAAAGGATTTGCAGCTTTGACTTTCGCGATTTCAAAAAATCGACATAGGAGTTTGAAAATTCAAAATTTACAGAACACGTTCTTTCGTGGTATACTAAAGGCGAAGTAGCCGAAAGAGAGTAATCCGAACCCGCCTGAAAAGGCAAAATTTTGGCATCTTTCGGCTTGTCATCTTTGCAAGGCGCCGAGCCTTGCTGCATCTTCCACACCAAAATCTGCTCAAAATTGAATCCTTTTCAGGTCGTAGAATTTTGAGAGAGCGGATTTTTGGTTGCTGCATAAGCAAAAACGCAGGTAATCCTAACGGATTGCCGAGTATTTTAACACAGCGAAAGCGGAAATCCGCCTCCCAAAATCGGAGTTCGGATTACTCTCTTTCGGCTATGCCGGGCCTGTGTATCTTTGAATCGGAAATCATTGCTATCACCGAATCCCTTGACAGACGCCGGCGCTTTCCATATAATGAAATAAGTATGATGCGGTGTGAAAATTCGGCGGGGGAGGAGAGTGAGCCTATGAAAAAACTTGGCGGCCGTCTGCTCAAGAGAGAAAAGAGCATCGTGCGAACCTGGATCAAGTATTTTTTGATTGTTTTAATCGTTCCCGTACTGCTCAATTTTGTTGCATACCAACTCTCTGCGGCACAGCTGGAAAAAGAAATCACTCGGATGAACCTTACCTTTTACCGCAATACGCAAAGAACCATCGACAAGACGATTTATACTTACCAAAAGATTGCCGCCGGGTTAGAGCTTTCCGACAACTTTAGAATGCGGGACGCAGAGGGCAGCATGGAGGCGCTGCAAAGTCAGCTGATGAGCAACGCCATTGATTTAAAAGAGGCCAGGGGCTATTTTATCTATCTGAAGCAGGAAAAGACGATTTTGGCCAACGGTCAGTATTTCAGCCCGGCCGAATACTTTGACGCCCATTATAACGGGATTGCCGTCAGTTATCAGGACTGGCTTTCCTGGCTGGATACCAGCTACGGCGGCGAATATATGTATTTAAAAGGCAGCCAGAGTGAAGGCGGTGCAAAACGGTTTGTCACCATGCGGTTTCGGATGGGAAACGGGCCGCTCACCGGGTATCTTGTGGTATTGCTGGACGACAGCTTTTTCTTAAATCGGGTCAAGGACGCGCCCTTTGTCGGAGACATCAGCTTTGAGATTTTGTCAGAGGCAGGCGATGTGGTAGCCGCCGCCGGCAGCGGTAATCTTTCGCAGCAGACCGCGGAAAAGACGGCCGCAAATCAGAGCGAGGGTGTGATACACCAAAAAATTGACGGCCGGGAAAGCATTATTACCTATTTAAGCTCGCCGTTTAATGACTGGAAGTATATCTATGCCACGCCCAGACAGGTATATCTGCGGAGTATGCGCGCGATTTCTTATACCCAGAACGCCGTGCTGCTGATTGCCGTTTTGATCGGTCTTGGGTTGATTGCGATGCTGGTGCGAAAGCAGTACGCGCCGATTCAGCGGTTTTTGGACATGCTTCCGGATAGCCGCGGAGACGGACAGGAGAGCGAGTATAAACAGATTGAACATATCATTCAGCAGTCCTTGCAGGTTCGCAAAAAGGCGATGGACGCACTCTCGGAGCAGAAAAAAATGCTGCAGGACACCTTTTTGTTAAAGTTTATGCGCGGTGAGACGAGGGACTCGGACGGGCGGCGCAGAAAAGAGCTGGGCATCGGCGTCGCCGGCGATACGTATATGGTGGCTGCCTTTTACCTGGGCGAGTATAAGCTGTTGTTTATGGACGAGAAGGATATCCCGGACGATGAACGGTTTCGGCTGATGTGCTTTATTTTAACCAATATATTCAGCGAACTGCTGGAGGAGAGCGGGAGCAGCGGCACCTTCTGGGAGACGGACGGCGGTCTGCTCTGCCTGATTCGCCTCGGCGACGGCTGCGGCGAGGATGAGGTGCAAAAGACATCGGAAAACGCCAGAGAGAATCTGGAACGGCATTTTTATGTTTCCTTTGGCGCGGCGCTGAGCGCGGTGTGCAGCCTGGACGGCGTTTCGGCCGCATACGGTCAGGCGATGGCCGTGCTGGAATACCTGACCCTTTTTGACGAGAGCGCTACGGTGCGCTATGCGGATATTCAGTCCGGCGGCATGGGGATTCCGTCCGTGTCGGCGGAGGATATGGAGGGAATTTTCACCTGTATCCGTGAAGGGCGGATTCAGGAGTGCATGGAGGTGGTAAACATCATCATCGGCCGCTACGCCGGTGAGGCGAATTACTCCCCGGCCATGTATCGGTATTTGCTCTATGACCTTTGTGCCGGCGTTATCCGCACCTTTCGGGATGATGTTGACGAACAGGATATTACGGCGCTTTATGCAAGCCGGAAGATTGTGTCCGCAGAGGAGCTGGAAAGCCTGATTGCCAGAATCTGCGCGCGGAGAGAACAGAGAGACGGCGGCGGAAGAAAAGACAGTCTTGCGGAGGAAATCCGCGCATACTTGAACGAAAACTATCGGGACAGCGATTTAAACGTATCAAAAACGGCGGATCATTTTGGCTATGTGCTCTCTTATATCTCCAAATTGTTTAAGGACGCGCAGGGGGTCAGCATTGTGGAGTACATCAGTCGCCTGCGGGTGGAGGAAACCAAAAAACTGCTCTGTTCCACCGATCAGCCGCTGCAGGAGATTGCCCAAAAGGTTGGCTTTAATAATGTGGCGTCCTTGATTCGGGTGTTTAAAAAATATGAGAACATGACCCCTGCCAGCTATAAAAAGGCGGTGGCCGAGCGAGAGAGGGGAGAGGAGCTTTGAAGAGACGAACCGTCTGTACGCTGCTCTTGGCGGTGAGCCTGGGATTGACCGGCTGCGGCAGCGAAGAGAGCCAAATGGCGCCGGCGGCGGAGGCAGCATATCCCCTCAATGCCGAGGTGGAGTTGTCCTATTATCTGGCGGAGAGCATTGTTCCTTACGCCTACAATGATCTGCCCTTAAAAAAGAGCCTGGAGACGGCAACGGGGGTTAAGATCAATTTTATCCAGCCTTACGGCAGTCCGTACAGTTATCTGGATCTGATGATTGCGTCGGACGAGCTGCCCGATCTGATGGAGAGTGATTGGAACTATTACACCAGAGGCGCGGTTGGGAGCCTGATTTCGGATCAGGTGATTCTGCCGCTTAATCAGCTGATCGAGTCGGATTCGCCGAATCTGCGCGCCTATCTGGAGGAAAATCCGGATATTGCCGTTCAGCTGCGCACCTATGACGGAAGCTATTATATGTATCCCTTTGTCCGGGAAGATGAGAAGATGACCAGCTACATGGGTACCATGGTGCGAAAGGATTTGCTGGACGAGCGCGGACTTCCTCTGCCGGAGACGGTCGGGGAATGGGAGACGGTACTGACCGCCTTTTCCGAGGCCGGACTCAGTGTGCCGATGAGTTACGGCTTTAACAATATGGAGCGGTACTATCGCATTATCAATCCGATCATCGGCGCGTTCGGGATTTTGAGTGATTTTTATGTAGAGGACGGCAAGATTCAATATGGCGAGTATCGGCCGGAATTTGCGGATTATATCCGAAAGGTCGCCGATTGGTACCAAAGAGGGTTGATTGACCCGTTGTTTTACGATCAGGATCTGGATCGGCGGATTCAGGAGCTGGTGCAAAGCTGTCAGATCGGAGCGGTTACGGCAAATGCCGGCGGCTATTTTGGCCGTTGGATTCCTTATCTTGCAGAGCATGCGCCCAATGTGAAGTTTGCGCCCGTGAAGTACGCCGCGCCGCAGAGAGGGCAGCGATCTGTGGGCGGCGGCAAGGAGCTTCGCTGCTACGGGCTGGGGACGGTCATCACCACGCAGTGCAAAAATCCGGAGATTGCGGCGCGGTTTTTGGATTACGGATACAGTGAAGAAGGGCATATGTTTTACAATTTCGGCAATCTTGGTGATACCTATACCATGATTGACGGTTATCCCACCTATACGGAGCGGGTCACGGATTATCGGGCTTCCGGCGCATCGTCCCTGGCTGCGGCGCTGAAGCAATATACCCGCGGCAGTGCGTTTGGCCCTTTTGTGCAGGATATGCGCTATCTGGAGCAGTATTACCAGCTGCCGGAACTGAAACAGGCGTTGGAGGTGTGGAACGAGACCGACGCGCGGCAGCATCTGGTTCCGCTTTTGGCCTTTACCGAGGAGGAGGGCAAACGGCTGAACCGTATTGTGCAGGATGTGGACGCGTATCTGGGAGAGGCCATTTATGATCTGATTGTTTCCGGGGTGGATGCCGCGGCGCTGGACGACTATTACAGCACTTTAAAGGCGCTTGGCATCGAGGAGGCGATTTCTATTAAACAGGCCGCCTATGATCGGTATTTGGAACGCAGTATGAAAAAGTGAAAATCAAAAATGCCCTCTTGCCAATGCGGCAAGAGGGCATTTTTTAAAGTCAGCTTTCTTTAGCCCTTTACTGCGCCGATCATCACGCCTTTTACAAAGTATTTTTGTACAAAGGGATAGATACAAAGAATCGGCAGGGTCGAAATCACGATAATGGCATACTTGATGGATTCTCCGATGGCCTCGCGGTCGCCCATGGATGCGCCGATAGTCATAGAATTGGTATCGTTAACAATCAAAATCTGACGAAGAACCAGCTGCAGCGGCCATTTGTCCGCCTGTCCCTGCAAGAAGAGGGAGGCATTGAACCAGGAATTCCAGATGCCAACGGCATAGTAGAGCGCAACAACGGCCAGCGTGGCTTTTGCCAGCGGCAAAATGATGCGAAACAAAATCACCATATGCCCGGCGCCGTCAATGCGTGCGCTTTCCTCCAGGCTGTCCGGAATGGCGGCAAACGCCGTACGCAGAATAATCATGTTATAGGTGTTGATCGCGGTGGGGAGAATCAGCGACCAGAGACTTCCTGTTAGGTGAATGTCGCGGACGGCGATGTAAAAGGGAATCAGACCGCCGCTAAAAAACATGGTAAACATAATCAAAATGGTGATGCCCCTTTGCAGCAGAACGTTCTTTCGCGACAGGAAGTAGGCGCCCATCGCGGTCAGGGCAAGACTGACTAACGTACCGACTGCAACAATAAAGAGCGTGTTGCGGTAGCCCGTTGCCACGCTGGGGTTTTGCAGCGCCATCCGATAGGCGTTCAGATTAAAGCCAAGCGGCGCCCAAAGCGGTCTGCCGCCCAGCCGGAGCAGCTCGTTGGTGTCACTCAGCGAGGCAAAGACCACATACAAAAGCGGATAGAGCGTGATCGCAATCATCAATAGCATAAAAAGGACGTTAAAAACCTGAAATATCAGCCGTGACGGCGTCTTTTTTTGTACAATCATAGGGATAGGACTCCTTTCCGGGGGTGATTTACCACAAGCTGGTTTCGTTCAGCTTGCGGCTTAAGGCGTTGGTGGCGATAAGAAACACAAAGTTGATGACCGAATTAAACACGCCGGCTGCGGTGGAAAGTCCGTATTCCGTCCCCATGATGCCCTTTTTATATACATAATAGGACAAAACCTCGGAGGTTTCGGCATTATAGGCGTTGGTCAGCAGCATGATCTTTTCATAACCCACGTTTAAGATGCCGCCCAGCCGCAGAATGAACAAAATGACAATGGTGGGCATGATCGAGGGGATCGTCACATGGATGGTCTGCTTCAGACGTCCGGCGCCGTCAATGGTTGCGGCCTCGTAAAGCTCAGCATCGACACCGGCCAAGGTAGCCAAATAAATGATCGAGCCCCAGCCGACATTCTGCCAGATGTCAGAGAGTACATAGATGGCGGTAAAAAGCTGCGGCTTATCCAGCAAGGATTCGCCGGGCGCGCTGCCGGAAAGCGCGGCAACAAGACCGTTAATCAGTCCGTCGGGCGCCACAAAGTTTTTCACCATACTGCAGATGACCACCAGCGAGATAAAATACGGCAGGTAGGTGATGGTCTGAACAGTTTTTAAAAACCACTTTTTTTCAATCTCGTTCATGAGAAGGGCAAACAAAATGGGCGCCGGAAATCCGAAGATAATGCTGGCCGCGCTGATGACAACGGTGTTGATAATATTGCGGTTAAAGTACGGGTCGGAAAAAAAGCGTTCAAAGTTTTTCAGCCCGACCCAGGTACTGCCGGAGATGCCCTCTTTAAAGTTAAAATCCTGAAAGGCAATCAGGATTCCGTACATGGGCTTGTAGCAAAAATATAAGTAAAAGGCCAGCACGGGAAGCACCATCAGGTACAGACTGTAATTGCGGCGCAGATCGCTGCGCAGCCGGCCGCCCCGTGCGGCGGCCCCGGCGTTTGCGGGGCGTGTCATTGGTTTTGGGTTCATACTGTCATCGAGTCCTTTCCGCGGATGACGGGCCGCTTTGGCAGTCCAAAACGGCCCGTGTCCCACAAGTCTAATCGGCTGCGAAAGTCTAATCCGCTAAGCTCTGATACCGGTCATAGGCCTTTTGCTGAATCGAAATGGCCTCGTCAATACCAAGGGATTTCAGCTGTGCAAAATAGTTGTCCAGCTGACCGATGTCCGTTTTTCCGGCAATGAATTTTGCAAGGCTCTCTTCCCGATAGGTATCTACGGCGGTCATGATGTCTTTAAAGCGGCTCTCCTCGTCCCCTTCGTAGATTAAGTTTTTGGGGAGCTTGTAGTTGAGTGCGTCCGAACCCCAGACATCAAAGGCTGCCTGTTGCTCCGGACGGGTGTAGTACTGGTAGAGATATCCCAGATCCTGTACAAAGGGACCACTATAACATGCTCTTGCGTACTTTGCAATGCCCTGTGCCAGCGACAGGCCGCCGTTGGCGTTTTGGTCGGTTACCTGAGCGGTGTAGGTTGGAAGATGGCTGCCTCTGTCGCTGTCCTGATAGGTATAAGAGACACTCTCGCGGCCAAAGTTATAGGTCAGATGTCCTTTTTCGGAGTAGCCGTAATCTAGGAATCTTGCGGCCAGCTCTTTGTGCTTGGAATCGTAAGAAATGGCGGCGCAGTCAACCACCGGGTAGTCCTTTTGACCCCACATGGGCGTCTCGCCGACGCGTTCTACGGGCACGGTTACCGGCGAAAGCTTGATGCTGCTGCCTGCCGGTAGGGCGCTCAGATAGTTGCCCAGCTCTCCGCCGACGCTGCAGTACAGCGAACCGATGTTGCCGTTGGTGACACCGGCAGTGATACGGTTGGGCGTAATGTCCGCAAATTCACGGTCTAAAATGCCGTCGTCATACCAGCGTTTGAGCATTTTGATATAGTCGCCGAATTCCTCCTGTGCCGGGCCGAACTGTACCTTGCCGTTTTTCTGATACCAGCCGCCCACAATGCCGAATTTGGAGGTAAAGGGCGAGCAGTATTGCAGATGGAAGTTGGTCAGCCGCAGGGAGATCGGAGAAGCTATGCCCATGTCTTTAAATTTGTACAACATGGTTTCCCAGTCCTCAAAGGTTACCGGTGCGGAAAGCCCCGCCCGATCCAAAAGATCCTGCCGAACCGTGTAGGTCATGTAGGTCAAAAGGGTTGGGTTGTCCTTAATAAACGGATATTCATAGATATGTCCATCGCTGCTTGTGATCGATTTTTTCCATTCCGGATTCTTCTCGAGCAGCGACTTGAGGTTGGGGGATACCTTTTCAATGTAGGAATCCAAGGGGATAATCAGCTTGTCGTTGATCGCGCCCTGCGGACCGCCGGGATATTCCGCCCAGCTCCATTCAATGATATCGGGAGCGTCGCCCGATGCCTGCAAAATGTTAAATGCGGCGGCCTCCTGACCGGCTACCGGGTGCTCAAAGGAGACCTTGATGCCGGTTTCCTCGGCGAGGTACTTGCTAAGCTCGGTGTCGTTCATGCTGGTGGCCTGCGCGGAGACCTGTGGCTCCAGCCGCATCCAGTAGCGCAAGGTTGCATCGGTCTCAATGGGATAGGTGTCCGGCGTGGTTACATGATCTAAGGCGGTGGGGTCACCGGCCTGGGTTTTTGTATCGGTTCCGCAGGCGGTCAGCGCCAGAGAGGCGGTCAGCACTGCGACAGTCAACAAGCTCTTTTTCTTAGATAGCGTTTTCATGGTTTTCCTCCTATTTTCACTTTTTAATCACCAATTGCTTTCCTCTACGGGCCGCAGGGAAAGACCGATGCGTCCGTCCCCGACCGGGCTAAAAAAGCCTGCCTTTGGTTTCACATTCACAATTCCATTGTAGCATCCTATCCTTAGAATGTAAATTTCGATTTCTCCAAAATGCATGTCGGTTTTTTAAAATAGAAGGCCAGAACCCCAAAAATCAGGGAAAACATGGACAGAGTTGAAAAAATCGACATGCGGATCCATAAAAAAGCTATTTACATTCTAAAAGGGAGACAAGTATAATAGAAACTGTAAAACAATTGGCGGATCTGTCGAAACAGACAGGCCGTCATACGGGTCGGATCGGGGACACGGCTGTTCCCGGTTGCCGATGGTATATCATTCACATTCTCATTTTTCAGCTATCTTAATGCAGGAGGAAATCCTTATGAACATGAAAAGACTATGTTGTGCGGCGATGGTGACGGCGGCCGCCGTATCTGTCTGTGCGTCGGCACAGGAGACCGCACAAGAGGCGTTGTCTGTCTCGGCCTATTTTGACACGGCTTCTCAGCGGCTGACTGTCTCGGGTACAACAGATTTGCGTGCGCTGACCGTTTATCTGTCGGTTGCCCGTAAGGGAGATACCGTCACCGAGACGAGCCTTACAGATCAGACGGCGCTGCTGACCGTGACCGCACCTTTGGCGGACGGGACCTTTAAAAAGAAGCTTCAGCTGCCCGATGCGATGCCCGGCGGTATTTATGAGGTTACCGCCACCAGCGGCAAAAAGACGGCGACCGCTGTTTTTTCCTATATTAACCGCAGCCAGGCCGAGAAAGTTGTGGACGCGGTCAACGCGAGCCGCAGCGCGGCAGAGGTGCAGACAGTTCTCTCCAATCATATGGAGACGCTGGGCATCGATGCGGCATTGTTTGAAGCCCGCGGTAGCGAGATTGCCGCCATTTTGACAGGGCGGCGCCCCGGCGGCGGCTACGTGTTTGATTCCATGATGGACACCTTAAACCAGGCACTTGCCGCGGCAGAGATCAAGCAGGGTGAAACGCTGACCGCTGTCATTGAACGCTATGTTCCGGGACAGATTTCAGATCCGGCAGATTATAAAAATCTGGACGCGGCGGTGGAAAAGGAGCTTTTTGGCCTTTTAAAAGCGGCGGACTTTACCGGGGATTCCTTTGGCAATGTCTACATGCAGAATCTGTTTTTGGCAAAGCTGATGGCAGCCACGGATCATATTGGGGTGCGCGATGCCGTATACAAGCACTACCGAGTGGCCGGGCTGGATTTGTCGGCTTATGAGAACCTGAATTCTACCTATAAAAAAGACTACGCCATGAAGGCGCTGTACCGTGCCAATGTGCAGCGCTTTGACGCCATTCGGCCGGCCTACGAGCAGGCGATTGCCGAGGCACAAAGCCTTTCGGACGGCAGCACGGGCGGCGGCAGCGGCGGTGGCGGCGGCAGCAGCCGACCCGGCGGCGTAAGCGGCGGCAGCGGCGGTACGGGCGGCAGCTTTGCGGTGGACGCAGAGACCGCCGGAGAAATCGATGCCGCACCGCGCTATACGGACATGACCTTTCATTGGAGCCGTGACATGGTAGAGCAGCTGAGCGAGGCCGGGATCATTGCCGGTTATGAGGACGGAAGTTTTCGTCCCGATACGACCGTCACCCGTGCGGAGTTTGCAAAGCTGATCGCGCAAAGCATCGGACTTAGAGGCGATGACGCATACCCGTTTTCGGATGTTACGGACTCTGACTGGTTTGCGCCCTTTGTGTTTCGCTGCGCCAATGCGGAAATCATCCGCGGCTATGACGGCGCGTTTTATCCGCAGGACGAGATCACCCGTCAGGACGCGGCGGTGATGCTGTATCGGATGCTTTCGGCACGCGAAATTGTGCTGAGCGGTACCGCGGCGTTTGCGGATCAGGATCAGATCGCGGCGTATGCCCGTGAGGCGGTAGCCGCGCTGGCAGATGCCGGCATCATTACCGGATATGAAAATTTGTTTTCACCCCAAGACCTGACAACGCGGGCTGAGGCGGCAGCGATGCTTTGCCGGGCCCTGACATATTTGCAGTAGCGGATGAAAGGAGCAATGGAATGAAAAGCATATATAAAATGATATTAAGACCGGCGCTGTGCCTTGCCATGTCCCTGGCGCTGCTTTTGACAGCGGCGCCGGCCGGCGCCGCGGAACAGGAGACGGCAGCGCAGAGCGCAGAGACGGACACCTACTATCAGCTGGCAGAGCAGCTGACTAAGACGCTTGGCATCGATACCTATTTTACCCCCGGCGAGGGAGACAGTATGACTTATGCCGTGTTTGCGTATACGCTGGCGGCGGCAGCCGGAATGGAAGTGACGGCGGCAGCTGACACCCAGTGCGTGGACAGTGTACCCAAAAACCATTGGGCGGCACGGGCGGTACAGTCTCTGTTTGAGAGAAACTATCTGACAAGACTTTCTAAATTTTCGGCGGATGAACCGATATCCTATGAGGATGCAATGATTCTCGGCGTATCGGCCGCAGGCTATCGGGTCAAGGCAGAGGCGCAGGGCGGCACAAAGGCTGCATACCGCCGTATTGCCGGTGACTTAGAATTTGACAATGGCATCTCGACGGAGGGAACGTTGTCCTTCCGGGACGGCGCCGTGCTGCTTTACCGTATTTTGTCGGCGGATATGCTGCAGCTTCGGGCGCTGGGAGAAAAAAAGACCTATGACGCCGTTCCGGGCGAGAGCCTGCTTACCGTGTATCATCGGATTCGAGAGGTACGGGGCATTGTGACGGCTACGCCGTACAGCGGACTGACCGGCCCGGATGATACGCTGAAGTCAGACACCTTCCGCATCGATGACCGAAGCTTTTCGGCAAATCGGCCGGATCCGGCGCTGCTCGGCCGGAATGTGATTGCCCTTTATCGCGAGGGTGACGCAAAGGATGAGATTTTAGCGGCCGTGCCGTATCAAAACCGCAGCATCACCTTTTGCGGTGACGATATCGCAGAGTTTGAGGGTCAAAAGATCTCAGTCTATGAAGAGGACGCAAAAAAGCCGAAGAAGTACACCCTCCTTCGGGGCTATGATTTTATCTTTAACGGCCGTGCGCTGCCGCAGCACAGCGGTGTGAACATTACAACCTTAGAAACGGAAATCACCCTGGTAGATAACAATGACGATAACGTCTATGACGTCATCTGGGTGGAACAGACCGACTACTTTGTGGTGCAGAGCGCCAATGACATGGAACGTGAAATCTACGATCAGTACACCGGCAAAACGCTGAACCTTGGTGAGCAGGATGCAGAAATCCGCGCCGTGGACGAGAGCGGCGAGAGTATCTACTGGCAGCAGTACGGCCAGGGTGACGTGCTGGCAGTCAAGGCCGCACAGGATAACATGTTTGTGGAAATCCGGCCGGTGACTGGCAGTGTTTCGGGATCGGTGACCGCGCTGCGCACTGAGGAAAGTGAGATAGAGATTGACGGAAAGACCTATCAGGCGTCCGCCTACCTTTTGGCGAACTTTCCGATTAAGCTTGGCATGAAGGCGGTTTTTGCTTCCGATAACGGGCGTTTGGTTTCGCTGACGCCTGGAAACAACGCGATGAGCTATGGATTTTTAATCCAAAGTGCAGTAGAACCCGGATTCTCACGCACGGCACGGGTCAGAATGCTGACCCAAAGCGGCAAAATCCAGGAACTCACGCTGGCAGAAAAAATTTACCTGGACAATAACGGGCGGGTTTCGTCGGACGAAAATTTGGTTTTAAATGCGGTAGGAACACCGCAGCTGGTACGGTATCAGTTAGACGGAGAGGGTAAAATCCGCCGTATTGACACCGCAGAGATTGTCGCTGCCGGCAGCACGGCAATCGGAGAGGAAAAGGAGCCGTATAACAGCCTTACCCGGTATACCTATACCACGCCGCCCACCTGGCGCGGCAACGCAAGAATGCTTTTCCCCTATGCCAACATCGGCAGCAGTGTGATTTTTGTGACGCCTACCGATCCAAACGGCAGCAAGAGTCAGGATGACGCTTATGCGGTGGTAACCTGTTCGGATTTAAACCTGTATTATGGAACGGCTTATCCGATGGAGATTTATGATTTAAACCGGGTAGGCAGCGCCGGCGCACTGGTGTATCGGAGCGACAGCGCCTTTGACAGTAATATGAACAACCGTTCCTCTGCCGTGGTAGACTATGTGGCAGAACGTGAGGGCGGTTATCACGAGATTCACATGATTATAAACGGCGCCTATACCAGTTATCTTGCCGCCGAGGACGTGTCGATCGAAAAGCCGTCCGGCAAGATCTTAAGCCGCGGCGATATTATTCGGTTTTTGACCTACCCAAACGGTGAGATTCGCTCGATCACGGTGGATTATGACGGCGCGGACGGCCCGGTTAACAGCGGAATTTTTAACGCAACTACTTCAAACCATGAGGCAGGCTACCATATGGGGAGGATTTACAGTGCGGAAGGCGGTTACCTGTACCTGTCCAAGACGGGCAATCCGCAGGAGACGGCAAACTTCAGCTGGGGATCGTTATGTAACTTCTCGATGCCGGGCAGCATCGTGGTGGTGGACACCAAACGGGACAATATAAGAATCGGCACTCAGAATGAGGTCAGGACCTTCCGGTCGGATGATCCAAGCTTTGCTGTTCTGCGGCATAACAATCACTTTCAGGGTCAGCTTTTGGTGATCTATGAGTAAAGGAGGAGGAAGATAAATGCAAAAATGGATTGCATGGCTCACGGCGGCAGCCATCACCTTTGCAGGATATGCGCTGCCCGTCTCTGCGGCGGAACGCGGAAAAATCCTGCTCAACGAGACCTTTGAAGATACGGTAACCAACGCGGCGCCGGATTATCTCAGCATTGAGGGAGAGGACGGCGTGCGCGCGGTAGAACTGTCCGACACCAATAAGGCGCTCTATCTGCCGGCGCGTTCCCAGGGCTCTAAGGTCACGGCAGAATTTTCTGACACTGCGGATCAATTTGCCGTAAGCGCCGACATGATGTTTGACGGCGCGCCCGTAATGGTCAGTCTTACCCTGATCGATACGGGCGGCGCAGAGCAGACGCTGCTTACCTATAAGGGAAGCTATGACGAAGAGGGACGGTTTGAAGGCGGCCTTTTCACCCACGAGGAAAAGCCGGTGGGCGGAATTTCCGTCGGCCGATTCACCACGGTGACGGTTGCCTGTGACCGTGCCAACAGCCGGTACGCGGTCTACATCAACGGCAGAGAGGCGGCATCCGGCATCAAATTCAAGGCCGGAATCGGCGAGATTAAGGGCGTCAAGCTGGCGGCGATTCCGATGGAGGAAAAGTCCGGTTTGTATGTGGATAACCTGAGAGCTAACAGCGGCGATACCCTGCGCACCGATTTTCCGAAAAAGGCGTTTAATGCGGATGTGATCGCGTATCAGGAGCCGGAGGACAACGGCGCGGTGACCTATTATCTGCTGGATGACTACGAAAAGGGATCTTTGTCGATGGGCATGGCAAAAAAGAGTAACGAGTTCGGCTTTCAGACTGAGGAAAACGGAAACAAGTACCTGGTAATGACGAAAAATTCCACGGATGATATGCACATGGATTATTCCGGCTCGATTACGTCCCGGTATCTGGTGCTGGAGATGGATCTCACCCTGCCGAAAAAGGGAGCGCGGCTGGAGGTTTACTTCCGTGACCCAAGCAGCGTACTATCCTATATTTATTTGGTAAACAGTGACAACAAGGTCATGTTTTACCCCAACGGGGCGGAGCTTGGTACGCTTGCCTCCGGACGGTGGCTGCACCTGGCTTCCCGGTTTGACCTGGTGCAAAAGACGGTGGACGTGTATGTGGACGGTAACCTTGCCTATGAAAACGTCCCCATGCAAAACCGCGACCGTTTCAGCGGCGAGATCAGCCTGATGCGCTGCCACTTAGCATCTGCCGGCGGCAACGGCAGCTTTGGGTTTGATAATCTGAGAATGTACAACAGTAAGACCGTTCTGGACGAGTTGCCGGATCTGGATCCCACGACAAGGGGTTCGATCTTCCCGGACAGCACCGAGGGGATCAATCTTCTGCGCGGCAAGCTGGCGATACAGACCAGCTCCGGCACGCTTTATAAAAACAATGAAAAGTCAAAACTGACAGGGCCGGTGGAATACGACCTTAGCGGCAACATCTTAATCTCCGCCAGGGCGCTCGGCAACGCACTGGGTCTGGATGTCGGCTGGCAGGAAGAGGGACAAAAAATCCTGCTCGGCGACAATATCTCCATTCCGGTCGGCTCCGATAAGATGCAGGTCGGCGGCAAGGAGGTACAGGCCGACTGCGCGGCGGCGCTTTCCGGCGATTACGGCATGGTGCCGATGCGTTCGGTTTTAGAGGACGGCCTTGGCAAAAAGATGTTTTATGACAAGCACGGACTTGCCATCATCTCCGACAGCGCCGTCCGTATGACGGATACGCAGGCGGTGGTTGCCAACGGCTATCTCACCTATGACCGCCCGTCGGCCGAACAGATTCAGGCGGATCTTACCAAAAAGGCTGCCGGCCATCCGCGCGTGATGGCAACCAAGGCGGACTTTGACCGGATTCGGCGGCAATGGAAGGAGAATGAAAACACCGTTGTCAAAGGATGGGTGGACGATATCATCCGCCTGGCGGACGGGACGTTATCTACCGAGCCGGCGCAGCATAAGCTGGAAGGCTTCCGTCTGCTGCAGCAGAGCCGCCGTGCGCTGGTCAATCTCCAAAATCTGGGCTTTGCTTATCAGATGACCGGCGATCAAAAGTATGTAGATCGGGCGTGGGTGGAGCTCAGCGCGGTCTGCAGTTTCCCGGATTGGAATGTACAGCACTTTTTGGATGTCGGCGAGATGTCCGCGGCGGTTGCCATGGGCTATGACTGGATTTATGACGCGTGGTCGGCAGAGCAGCGCAAGGTGATGGAGGACGCACTGGTAGAGATGGCGCTGACTCCGGCGCTGAATGAATATACCGGCGTTGGCGGCTCCAGCACGGTCTGGGCAAACGCCACCATGAACTGGAATGTTGTGTGCAGCGGCGGCGTCGGCCTGGGCGCACTTGCGATTGCGGACGTCAGACCGGACATCTGCTACCAGGTTTTATCTTACGGCGTACGGGGTACGGAATATTATTTTGATACCTTTGCCCCGGACGGCGGCTATGATGAGGGACCCAATTACTGGGATTATGCCTTAAAGTATACCACCATGTACCTGTCCGCACTGGAGAGTGCGCTGGGCACGGACTATAACCTCTCCTGTGCAAAGGGTATGGAAAAGACCGGCTCATATGTTCTTACGGTAGACAGCCCGGAGGGCTCGAACGGCTACCACGACAGCGGCAGCGGAAACCTGGTTCTGCCCTGGGCATTCTGGCTTGGCAAACGGTTTCACGATCCGGGTCTTACCCAGGCGATGTGCAGCCGGTATCAGCAGTTTGGCAACGCGTCCGGCTATTGGGTCTTTAATGTACTGTTTTACGACAGTTCCGTCCCGGACGGCGCAATCAATATGCCGCCGGATTCCTATTTTGCAGGGACAGAGCTTGTCAACTTCCACAGTGACTGGAACGATCCGCAGGAGATGTTCGGTTCCTTCCACGGCGGCCGGCTAAAGGTCAACCACTACCATGTCGACAGCGGCAGCTTTGTGTACTACGGCCTGGGCGAAAAGTGGGCGTTAGATCTCGGATCGGACGATCTTACCTATAACGTGTCGCAGTATATCAATAACCGCGAGTTGGTTTACCGCGTTCGTGCCGAGGGACATAACTGTGTGGTGATCAACCCGGATCAGACCGGCGGTATGGTGGATTCCACCTGTAAGGTCGAAAAGATCGAATCAAAGGATAAGGGCGGCTTTGCCGTGCTGAACCTGACCGACGCCTATGCCGGCGCAGAGGAATACAAGCGCGGCTATAAGATGGACAACAACCGCCGCAGCTTCACGGTACGGGATGAAATCAGACTGGTATCGCCGAATTCTGAGATTTACTGGTTTATGCATATGCCGGCCGGCGTCGAGATCGAATATACCGACTACGGCGCGATGCTGACCCAGAACGGCAAACGGATGAAACTTGAATTTACTGCCAATGTGCCCGGTTATGAGCTGGGCGACATGCAGGCTGTACCGCTTGCAACATCCCCGGTTGCAGAGGGACAGGCGGACAACTCCAACTACAAAAAGCTGTACGCCAAGATGAAGGCGACCGGCAATGTGACGATTCAGATGCGCCTGACCCCGGCGGATGAGCCGGCCGGCAATACCGTGATGGAGGACATCCCGATGGCCGACTGGTCGATTCCAGACGGAACGCTGGAAGAAATGCCGCAGCTGACTGAGATTGCAGTGGGCGGCGTGCCACTTGCGGACTTTAATCCCAAGCAAAAGGATTATACGCAAAAGCTGAATGAGGGAGATACCGCACCGGAGGTTACCGCAAAGGCGCAGGAGGGATTGACGGTTGAGCGTACGGCACAGGACGGCGTGACGAAGTTTAAGGTTTACAATCCGGCATCGCCCGAACGGTACAGTTACTATACCGTGACGTTCCAGACGATTCCGCTGCTTCGTACCGGTCCGCTGCAGGATGTCAAGGGCTATCACAGATACGAGCCGCTGCGCGCAACGGCCAGCGCCGTACCGGAGCCGCTGAATGTCGAGGCCAACGTGACGGATGAAAAGCTGGATACCCGCTGGGCGGCAGAGGGCGATCAGTGGATTCAGCTAGACTACGGAAAGAGCGTTTGCATCTCTGCGGTTTGCCTGGCGTGGATGAACAGCGGCAGCCGTATATATCGGTTCAGCCTGCAGGTTTCCAATGACGGCGTAGACTTTAAGACGGTGTATACGGGCAAGTCGTCCATGATCGCCGACGATTATGAGATTGTGGAGATCGAGGGCGGCACATCCGGCCGGTATCTTCGTTATGTGGGAAGCGGAAACAGTGACAACCAGTGGAATAGCGTGACCGAGTTCGGCGCGCTGACAAAAGGCGAAAAATAAAAAATGGGCGGAGGTTTTTCTCCGCCCCCCGGATAAATCAAATGTAATATCATACAAGGAGGATTGTTGTGATGAAAAGATTTTTTGCAAAAACAACCGCGGTATGCCTCACCCTGTGCTTGCTTCTGACGGTATGGTGCCCGTCCTTGATCATGGCGGCGGAGACAAACGAAAACATCGTTATGGTGGACACAGATTTTGAAAATGGGGTTCCGAATACGGTTTTCCCCAATACCGGCACGCTCGTAACCGAAACGGTGGACGATGCGCATGGTTTGAGCATGAAAGTGGCCGCCGGTCAGCAGGCGAAAATGACAAACGATGCAAAGGGCGCGCTGATGTACGTTGTAGAGGCGGATGTTTATGCGCTGAGTAACACCGCCGGCGGTTTCAACTTTGTCTTTGAGAGCGGCTGGACAGACGGCCCTATGCTTGACCGCGGTCAATTCAAGGCCAAGGACAACGGAACAACCAAGGAACTTGGTGTGAGCTATCAGGCAAATGTTTGGTATAGCACCAAGCTGGTTATCTATCCCAATACCAAGAAATATGATTTTTATGTGGGTGAGAGCGGCTCTGCCATGACCTGCCTTGCCAAGGGATATACCATCACTTCTTCGCTGACGGATTTTCAGCGGATGATTCTCTTCTCATGGACGAGCGATTTTTACGTGGATAACTTGCGCTTTATTGCACAAAACAGCTCTGACGTTACCGTTCGGATCACCGCGCCGGTGAGCGGCGGAACCGTCACCTCCGGCGAGACCGTTTCGATCCAGGCACAGACGGGTGCGACCGCCGGAATCGAGAAGGTAGATTTTTATGTCAACAACCAAAAAACAGGCACCTGTTATCAGGCGCCGTATGCCGTACCCTATACACCGCAGGGCAACAGTGATCTTTCGATCTATGCAGTGGTTACCGATAGCGCAGGACTTACGGCAAAATCCGATGCCGTAACAGTCCATGTAACATACAGCGGCGCGGCAACATCAGCATCGTGGCTCTCGGTGATTGACGCAAACTTTGATGATGGAGTAGTTCCGCCGTCCATCGGACTTACCCCAAATACAGGCACCATTGAATGTGTTGACAGTACCGCGGACGGACACGGCAAGGCGCTGCGTGTTGCAGCACAGGACAGCAGCAGCCCGTATTTGGTGCTTCAGGGCGGTGCGCCGGGATCACGCTACGTGCTGGAGGCAGACTTCCGCCCCGGCGCCGAGTACGGCGTGTCCACCAACTTTGTCAGCAAGGACGGCAACACCAAGGTCAACGGATTTAATATTGAAAACGGTTATATCGGCCTGCCGAACGGCTCAAAGAATGTAAAGCTGAAAGAGGTAACGCCGGGACAGTGGTATTCGCTCAAGCTGGAGTTTGATATTTTAAATTCGGTATACAGTCTCTCGGTGAATGGAGAACTGCTTGCAAAGGATTACGCATTCCCGGCAGCGGTTTCGGATTTTGCTTACTTCCGCATCTATAACTGGAAGAAGAATGGCGAATACGCCATCGATAATGTGCGGCTTTCAAAGCTGGATACGACAAAGTATAATCCGGCGTTTATCGACACCGATTTTTCGGACGGCGTGCCGACGGATGTTCAGCTGGTGAAAAATGCCGGAACGATTACCTTGCTGAGCGGCGAGAATGTTATTGACGAGGCGCACGGCGCGGCGCTGAAGGTTGCACACGGGGCGTCGGGCGCGCAGCCGTATCTTCAGATCGCGCGGCCGAACAGCTGCGCCGATACCGGCTATGTGATGGAGGCGGATTTTTATCTCGGCAGCGATCCGAGTACAGAAGTGAATAAGTCCTACGGGGTTTCGACCAATTTGGTCGGGAACAATGCGACCAAAGCGGAGGGCTTTAACATTGAGAGCGGCGGCGCCGGAATCGGCGGATACAGCGGCCGTTATGCCATGACCCCCGGAAAATGGTATCATCTGCGCTTTGCGTTTGACCTTGGTACAAAGATCTGCTCGTTATATGTGGACGGCAACCTTCTTGTGGACAGTCAGCCCATCAAAAACGGCGAGGATGCCTTCTATAACTTGCGGATTTATAACTGGAAATCGAACAGCTTTTATGTGATGGACAATCTGAAGTTTAAAACGGTAGCGCCGGTGCTGCAGCTTGCAGAGCTGACCCTTACCGACGAGGCAGGAAACCCCGTGTCCGCAGTTACTACAGGGAACCTTACGGCAAACGCGCTGTTTTACAATGACACCGATGCGGCGGCAAGCGCGGTTCTGGTTCTGGCAGTCTATGACGGCGACATGTTAGAGTCGGTGGAACTGTCAAATGAGGTAACCGTTGCGCCGCGTGCGAGCGCCGCTGCCTCCGCGCTGGTGAATGTTTGCGGTGAAGCCGCGGGCAAATCCATCAAGGTCTTTGTCTGGAAGGATAAGACCAATCTGGCGCCCTTTGACGGCACCATGGTTCATCTCACCGCAAACTGACAAACAATCAAGGCATCAGAGAGGAAGTGGAATACAATGGCAGAAAGAAAACGACATGGTTTCAAACGGCTGGCGGCCGGGGTATGTGCGCTGGGAATGTTGTGCGGTATCATCGGCCCCGTCCACGCCGAAGGGGAAGCATGGGATGATATCTTAAGTGCCGAAGAGGAAACATGGATTGACATTTTAAGCGCCGATTTTTCGGATGGAATCCCGGAGGCGGTCGGCCGGGTGAAAAATGCCGGCAGCATTACCTGGGATGAACAGGCGCAAAACGTAAGGGTGGAACTTCCTGCATCCGGCGGTGGGCCGTACCTGGAATTTCGTGCCGGCGGCGTGATCGCCGATCGCTATGCGCTGGAGGCCGACTTTTATGTCGGGGATAATTTTGGTGTGTCCAGCAACCTGGTAGGCAAGGGCGCAACCAAGGGCGAGGGCTTTAACATCGAGAGCGGCAAAGTCGGACTGCCCGGTACGAGCGCGTCCTATCCGGTAACGGGTAACGTGTGGTATCATATCCGGTACATCTTTGATATCAGCGCCGGCACCTGCGACCTTTACGTAAACGATAGCACGGTGGCAGAAAACGCCCCGATCAAAAATGCCCAGCCGGAGTTTTATAGCTTTCGGATTTTTAACTGGAAGGCAGGCGGTTACTACCTGATTGACAACGTAAAGTTACAGTATCAGGAAAAGCCCTCCAATCTCCGCGCAGCATTGACCGCACCGGAAAACGGCGCACAGTATGAGGTCGGCGACACAATCGCTCTCACAGCGGACGCGGCGTCTGATATCGGTGTAACAAAGGTGGATTTTTATAAGGACGGTCAAAAACTCGGCAGCGATGAGAGCGCGCCCTATACCTTCTCTTATTCGGCAGAGCAAGCCGGTACGGCAGCGTTTTATGCGGTGGCGTGGGACAGCCGAAACGGCTCGGTGCAAACCGATGCCGTGACGGTTACCGTTCGGGAAAGTCCGCGCCCCGTGGTTCGGTTTTTAAACCTGCAAGACGGCGGCGCCTACGCCCCGGCAGAACTGAAACAGGTTACGGTCTCGGCTGCTGCGCCGGCCGGCGTGGAGCGGGTGGAGCTTTATAAAAACGGCATGCTTTGGGACACGGCGGCGGAGGAACCCTACCGCTTTGACCTCAGCGGCGCCGCACAGGGATCTGTGACCCTTACCGCAAGGGCGTATAGCAAAGACGGCTATACATCGGACGCGGAGCTTGCGATTGAAATTCTGCCAAGGCAGGATCGGATCACCATGATCGACAGTGATTTTGAGGGCGGATATCCCAAGGGGCTGGAACCGTACCGGGACAGAGACGGCAAGATCGATCTTGTAACCGTGGACGATGCCCACGGCCAGAGCGTTCGGGTAGAGAGAAGCGGCGATACCTCTCCCTATCTCATTCTGAAGAACACGCTCGATGTAACGCGGTACGTGCTGGAGGCGGACTTCTATATGGGACCGAACTTCGGCGTATCCACCAACATGGTCGGAGACGCCAAGCCGGACGGCGAAGGCTTTTATATTGAGGGCGGAAACATCATTTTATATAATGGTGACAAATCCCAAAACCTGGCGCCGATTCAGCCGCTGACCTGGTATCACGTAAAATACGAGTTTGATTATCAGACGAACACGTACAGCCTGTGGCTGGACGGACAAAAGCTGGCTGACCGTTTTGCAATGCGAAACGTCATCAGCGGCTTTAACTCGATGCGTATCTTTAACTGGCAGAAAGGGAGCTACTATTGCGTTGACAACTTAGCGTTCTACGGCGTGGTGGACTATCCCGGTGTTGCACGGATTTCTTATAATGATTCGCTGACCGACACCGAGATCCCCTATGATGCCGAGACCGTGAACGTGGTTCTCACGGCCGGTGTGCAAGAGGAGCAGGTTTCGGCCGAGACGGTGCGGCTGATGATAGACGGCGAGACAGTGCCGCTTCGCGGGGTAACGTTAGATGGCAGCAATGTGCTAAAGATTAAGCCCAAATATCACCTCTTATCCGATCAGACGTATACGGTTTGGCTGAGCGGTGCGCTGCAAAACCTGGCAGGCAACCCGATCGAGACGCCGGTTTCGGCGCAGTTTGTCACCAAGAGCAAGGCGTTTGACCTGTCTGAAATGGCGTTTTCAGAGCAGGGCGGCAAGCTGGCGTTTCGGGCTACGGTCAGGAACCGTACCGGGGCGGCGCAGACCTGCTATGGCGTGGTAAACGTCTGGGAGGGCGAACGTTTGGTTTTCACCAAGGTAGGTACGGTTACGGCAGATATAGGCGGCGAGACGGCGCTCTCGGTTTCAGATGTGCCGATTACGGCGGCGCAGCATGCCGAGGCCTTTGTGATTACCGCGCCGGACAACCCGGCGCCGGTGAGTGACAAGGTTTTGAAGTATCAACGCTGAAAAACTTTTGCGGAAATGAAAAATAAAAAGGCAGGGCGGCTTGCAAAGTGAGGCTGCCCTGCCTTTGATTCAAAAAGGAGAGGTGACAGATGTTATCGTGCAGCGCACTAAAGACAGAATATTTAAAAAACCCGGTGGGATTGGACGAAAAAATACCGCGGTTTTCCTGGAAGCTCCAATCGGATCAGACCGATGTGCAGCAGACCGCATACCAAATTGTTGTAGAGGGAATGTGGGACACGGGACGGATTGAAAGCGCGGCCGCACCCTACATAGAATATGCAGGAAAGCCGTTGCTGCCAAGGACGCGGTATGCGGTTAAGGTCAAGGTTTGGGACAATCACCGGGAGGAATCCGACTGGGCGGAAGGCTTTTTTGAGACCGGCTTTTTGGGTCACAATGACCTGTGGCAGGCACAATGGCTGGAGCCGATGATCGAGGGCGATGCCGCCCCGGTGATTGAAAAACGCTTTTTTGTAAAGGATATGCCAAAGCAGGCAAGGCTTTACGTGACCGCCTACGGCGTCTATGAGGTGTGCCTCAACGGAAAGCGCGTCTCGGATTGCTATCTTGCGCCGGGGTTTACCAGCTACAAAAAACGACTGCAATACCAGACCTACGAGGTCGAACCGTATCTTTTGCCCGGAGAAAATACCGTACAGATTTATGTTGCAAAGGGATGGTGCAACGGACGGATCGAGTCCCTGCACGGTTGGGAACCGTACCGCCAAAAAAACGCGGCGCTGGCGCAGCTGATGATGTGCGGCGATGACGGCGATGTCACGGTTGCGACCGATGAGACTTGGCAGTGCCGGGAATCGGGGTTGCGGTTTCACGATATGTACGATGGCGAGGTCTATGATAACAGCTTTACATCCTGCGACAGCGTACCGCTTTGCGTACGGGAGTACGGCTATGAAAACCTGATCGGACAGATCTGCGAGCCGGTTCGGGTCATCCAAAAACTGCCGCCCAAGGCGCTGATTCACACGCCAAAGGGCGAGACGGTGCTTGACTTTGGACAGAATCTGGTCGGCTGGGTGAACTTTCGGGTATCGGGCAGCCGTGGCAGCCGGGTGGAGCTCAGCCACGCCGAGGCGCTGGATCGGGACGGGAACTTCTATACCGATAACCTGCGCAGCGCCCGGCAGAAAATCACCTATATTCTGCGCGGCGAAGGAGAGGAATCCTATCATGCGAAAATGACCTTTCAGGGGTTTCGGTATGTGCGGCTTGACGCCTATCCCACCGCGGCGGCGCTCTCGGACTTTGAGGCACATGTCATCTCCACGGATATGGAGCGGATCGGTCATTTTCAGTCCTCGTCCGATTTATTGAATCGGCTGTATGAGAATGTGATTTGGGGTCAGCGCGGTAATTTTGTGGATATTCCCACCGACTGTCCGCAGCGGGACGAGAGAATGGGCTGGACCGGGGACGCGCAGGTGTTTTGTAAAACGGCGGTGCAGAACATGATGTCGGCACGGTTTTTTGAAAAGTGGCTGGGGGATCTGGCGGCCGATCAGGCAGAGGACGGCGGCTGCCCGAACATTGTCCCCTCGATGGGTATGGTAGAAACCGCCGCAGGCTGGGGCGATGCGGCCGTGATTTGCCCGTGGGAGGTGTATTTTGCCTATGGGGATCGGCGTGTGCTTGCGCGGCAGTACCCGTCCATGAAGGCGTGGGTCGAATATATCCGGGCGCAGGGCAAAAATCCGTATCTCTGGGACACGGGCTTTCAGTACGGCGACTGGCTGGCGCTCGATACGCCGAGCGATGTGTTAGACGGCGGCACCGATAAAGCCTATCTCGCCTCCGCATTTTATGCCGGATCGGCAAGACTGCTCTCTAAGGCGGCTGCGGCTCTGGAAAAGCGGGAGGATGCCAAGCGTTATCGGGATCTGTATCAAAACATTGTCGATCACATTCGTAAAACCTATGTATCGCAGGACGGCCGCCTTTTGGATCAGACTCAGACCGCCCATGCAATTGCCTTGCAGTTTGGGCTATGCACGGATCAAAAGCAGACGGCACGGACGCTGTATGACCTGGTGTGTGAAAACGGAGACAAGCTGACCACGGGCTTTTTGGGAACGCCGTATCTCTGTGACGCGCTCAGCGAAAACGGCTATACCCAAAAGGCGTTTGACCTGATTTTGCAGGAGGAATATCCCTCCTGGATCTACGCAGTCAAAATGGGGGCTACCACCATCTGGGAGCACTGGGACGGAATCCGGCCGGACGGGACGTTCTGGAGCGAGAGCATGAACTCGTTGAACCACTATGCCTACGGGGCGGTGGCAAGCTTTTTCTATCAAAAAATCGGCGGGATTATGCCGATGGAGCCGGGTTATCGGAAGATTCGGATTCGGCCGATGACGGATCGGCGGATTTCGTATGCCAAAGCGGCAATCGATACGGTCTATGGTGTGGTAAAAAGCGCGTGGCGAACGGAAAACGGAACGTTTTCGCTGACGGTGACCGTTCCATGCAATACCACGGCGGAAATTTGGCTGCCGGACGGCGCCGTGCACCGCCGCGGCTCGGGATGCTGGCGCTTTACCTGTGCCGATACGGACGAAATGTGAGAAAAGAGAGCAGAGAATTTCCTCTGCTCTCTTTCGTGAAACCCCTTGATTTATGTCGGCGTTTTGAGTATACTGATGAAAAAGGAGGATGATACGATGTATCGGTATGAAACCCATCTTCATACGGCGCCGGTGAGCCGCTGCGCTGTCGCAAATGTTTTTGAGACCGTGACTTTTTATAAAGAGGCAGGCTATGACGGAATCTTTATCACCAATCACTTTCTGGACAGCAATATTAATATTGATGCTGCGATGCCGTATGAAGAAAAAATAGCCTTTTATGTTTCGGATTATGAGGAGGCTGCCGCTATCGGCAAAAAAATCGGCATCAAGGTATTCTTTGGTGTGGAGTGTTCCTATGAGGGGACGGACTTTTTGGTTTACGGCCTGGATAAGGCATGGTATCTTGGGCATCCGCAGATTATGGATATGGATAAGCGGTCGCAGCTGCGGTTTTTTAGAGAAAACGGCGGCTTTGTGGTACAGGCGCATCCGTTTCGGGAGGCGTCGTATATCGATCATATCCGCCTTTACCCGGACTCGGTTTCCGGGGTTGAGGTTGTCAACGCCAATCGGACGGAACGGGAAAACACGATGGCAATGCTCTATGCAAAGACCTACGATTTTATCCAGACGGCCGGGTCGGACAATCATATCGGAGGAAAACAGGTGCACCTTGCCGGCATGGAATTTGAAACACCGCTTGACGGTGAGGATGACTATATCAAAAGGTTAAAGCGCGGCGAGGGAACCATCTTTACATGGACGAATCAGCAGCCGTAGTTTCTTCATACTCCGTAAGATTTCAAACAAATCGTAAGTTTTCCATCTTGTATCTTTGTGTGGTGTCTGGTAGAATAACAGGATAAATTCGGCAAAGCGGTACCAAAGTGCCTTTGTGCCGTTTTGTCCAAAACAAGGAGAAGGGAAGGGTGAGACACATGACAGACATCATTTTTTCTTTTGACACGGAGGATTTTACTTCAAACACCACGGCCGACGCGATTTATCGCGAGGCAGAAATTCTAAGAGAGGAAGGCGTGCGGGGCGGATTCTGCCTTGTGGGGCTTTTGACAGAGCAGCTGCAAAACTGGGGCAGAACGGATATTGCCGAGGCGTTAAAGCATCATGATATTTTAACGCACAGTTACAGCCACAGCGTACATCCCACGATTAACGAACTTACGGATCTTAAGGACTTTGACGCGGCGTATCATAATATTTTTGAACAGGAGAAAAAGGCGCTTTCTATGATTGAGGCATTTACCGGCGGCGCGGACATTTGCGGCGTGGTGACGCCGGGCAACAACATTTCTTATGTGGGCTCTTATGTTTTCGCCGATCTGGGGCTGCCGATCAATTCCGGCTCGGCCTGCGATACGGTGGACAGCAGGGGTGCTTTTTTCTGCAATGCGTACCATACGCGCTATAATTTTGAGATGGAGACGTTTCATGAGCAATCGGATGACGCATTTATGAAAAAAACGTTGGATGAATTGAGCAAGCGGGATCGCGCCGTCATCTGCACGCATCCGAACCGGGCGATTGCAAAAGAATTTTGGGATCAGATCAATTACAACGGCGAAAACCAATACGAGTTCGGCAAGTGGGCAGAGTCCCCGTATTACACGGAGGAGGAAATCGAGGCCTTTTATGACGCCATCCGCAGATTTGTAAGGATGGTAAAAAATGATAAGCGTTTCCGCGTCACAAGTTACAAAGAACTTGCGGATAAGATTCGGTCTTTGGACACGCGCGTGATCCGAAAAGAGGATCTTCCGGCCATCAAGGCGCAGTTGGAAAAGGACTTCCGGCCGATAGCGCACCCGTCGTACTGCATCTCGGACGTTTTTCTTGCCTGTGTGGAAATGCTTCGCGGCAAGACGTCTCATGCCTGCGGCAAGGTGTACGGATTTTTAGAGACGCCGTACGCGGCAGAGCATGAAGTGACGGTAACCAAAGAGGAACTCATTGCCTCGGCAGAGGCGATGGACTGTCAAAGGTTTCTGCCCGAAAAGATTCGGGTGGGTAGTCACGATATCGGGCCTGCGGATTGGCTGATGGCAGCCTTGATCGTCCTGTGCGGCGAAGAGACGGCGGTGGTATCTCCTAAGGAACAGATGCCGAACCCCGATATCCTCGGCGATGTCAAGACGATGGATTTGAAACTGGACGGAACCTATATCTGGCCGATACAGAGCCGTAATTTTAAGGACGAGTACCTGTCCGACCGGATGCGGCTGCAGACCTGGACAACGCGGTTTATGTAAGGGGTGACGGCGTTGAATCCGAAAACAGTGATTCAAAAATGGTATGATGCGATCGGATTTCCGGCGTGCTATGACGCGGAATTTCACACGGCACTGGAGCGCTATGCGATCGATCCGGCGATGACGCCAATGGCGTACGGCACCGATTGCACAGACGGGAAAAAGAACTTTCTCTATTATTTGTACTTTTGCGAGAGACTGCAAAAGCAGTACCGCAAAGCTGGCATTGACGACGCGATTTTTCTTGATACGGTATCGGATATCCGGCTTTGGCTGAAAACGTGGTCCGATGTCAAGGGGACGTTGTATCTCGGCGAGATTCATTGGCTGATTTATCATTTTACCATGCAGCTTTTTAAAATCGGCAGACTGGAGTACCGCATGGCAAAGGCGGAATGCGAGATTCCGGAGCGCGGCATCACCACAAAGGATAATGTGGTGGAGATCCACATTCCGGCAGCGGGGCCGCTTTTGCAGGCAGAATGCGAACAGTCCGTCGATGCGGCAAGAGCGTTTATGGAAAAGTTTTATCCGGAATATCACTATTCCTATTTTATGTGCGGTTCGTGGCTCTTAGATGAGGGGCTGGCGCAATATCTGGATAAGGACAGCAATATGATCCGGTTTCAAAAGTTGTTTGATATCCCAAAGAGGGTGGAATCGGATTCGATCTTAATGTTCACGCTCGGCGTAAATATCAATCGTGAAAACGTGAACGAGGCCGCGGCGAAAACGGGATTTGCGCAAAAAGTCAAGGAGCTTGCCATGCAGGGAGAGACCTTCTATGTCGGCTTTGGACTGATTAAAAAATAGCGGCGGCCGTGCGAAACCTTTGAATCGGCGCGGTACAGAAAAAGAGCTTCATCGCATTTTGCGACGAAGCCCTTTTTGCGTTATATTCTATTTGGTAATCATGGTTCCGATACCGTGATCGGTAAAAATCTCCAAAAGCAGGCAGTGCGGCACACGTCCGTCAATGATGTGGACTTTGTTGACGCCGGCCTCAATGGCCTGGATGCAGCCCTTAACCTTCGGAATCATGCCGCCCACGATTTTTCCGTCCGCGATCATGGCGTCAATCTCTTTATGAGAGAGCACCGGCAAAATCTCCTCGCTGTCGGCCGATTCCTTGATGCCTTCGATATCGGTTAAAAGAATCAGCTTTTCTGCCATCAACGCCTCGGCAATGGCGCCGGCAACCGTATCCGCGTTGACGTTGTAGCTGTTGCCCTCGTCGTCAACACCGATCGGTGCAACCACCGGAATGTAGTCGTGACGGGTCAGGTCGGACAGAATCTTGTCATCAATATGAATGATGTTGCCGACATAGCCGATATCCGTCTTTTTGCCGTCTACTTCGGTATAGTATTTCTGACAACGAATCAGTCCGCCGTCAATGCCGGAAATACCGATGCCCTTTCCGCCCTTGACGCCGAGCAGCGAGACGATTTCTTTATTGGTTTTTCCGATCAGTACCATCTGCGCGACACGCATGGTTTTATCGTCCGTCACACGCAGACCGTTGATGAACTCGCTCTGAATCCCGAATCGGGTCAGCGCGGCGGAGATGTCCGGGCCGCCGCCGTGGACAACGATCGGATTGATGCCGATGTATTTTAAAAGTGTGATATCCTCCATCACCCGGTTTTTTAAATCCTCGTTAATCATGGCGTTGCCGCCGTACTTGATGACAACCGTTTTTCCGTAAAATTTTTGGATATAAGGCAGCGCCTCAACCAGGACGCCGGCCTTGTGAATCAGCCGTTCAATTCTTTGCTCCATAAAAATCTCCATTCTGCCGCCATAGGCACAAATCAATCAGATCAATTGTAATCAAAGTTTCTCTTTTTTCCTTATAAATACATGCCCGGATCGGTCAGCGCGGTGGTTTCCGGCAGATGGAAGATCAGGTTCATGTTTTGCACTGCCTGCCCGGCTGCACCCTTAATCAGGTTGTCGATACAGGAAATCACGATGACGCGGTTAAGGCGCGTATCCACCTTAAGACCGATGCCGATGTAGTTCGACCCGGCAATGTGCTTGACCTCCGGCAGACTGCCCTTTTCATAAATGCGGACAAACGGCTCATCCTTATAAAAATCACGGTAGAGGGAAAGCAAATCGTCCTCGGTTGCGCTGCTATTTAAATTCGCGTAACAGGTCGCAAGGATTCCGCGCTTCATCGGTGCAAGGTGTGGCGTAAAGGAAAGCATGATGTCCTCACCGGCAAGCAGGGAAAGCTCCTGTTCAATTTCCGAGGTGTGGCGGTGGGTCGCTACCTTATAGGCCTTCATGGTCTCGGTACATTCACAAAACAGGTTGGGAAGATTCAGACCGCGTCCTGCTCCGGTCACCCCGGATTTTGCGTCAATGATGAGGCTTTTGTTATCGACTGCGCCGGCCTTAACCAGCGGCGCAAGCCCCATGATCGAACAGGTGGTGTAACAACCGGGATTTCCGATCAGCCGTGCGGTGCGGATTTCGTCCCGGTGCAGCTCGCACAGGCCGTAGACTGACTGCGCCAAAAGTTCCGGCGCACTGTGGGGCTGCTGATACCATGCCTCGTAAACGGAGACGTCGCGGTAACGAAAGTCCCCGGACAGGTCGATGACCTTAAGACCCTTTTCATATAAGGAAGGAATGACCTCCTTAGAGGCGCCGTGCGGCAGCGCAGTGAATACGACGTCGCAGTTTGCGGCGATATCATCGATGTCAAGCGGTGCGCAGACCAGATCGCAAACCCCCATCAAAGAGGGATAGACCGCACTGATTGTCGTCCCTGCATAGGTTTTGGAAACGATACGCGTAAGCGTTACCTCGGGATGACGGAGCAAAATGCGGACAACCTCAATCCCTGCGTAACCTGTGCCGCCCAATACGCCGGCTCGTATCATGTAGATCACTCTCCTTTTCGGGTCAAAACACCCTTTTTTCTGCATTGTCTCATTATACTCCCTTTTTTTTCAAATTGCAAGTAAAACTGCCGCAAAACTCCGTGCCAAATATCACAGGGAAAGCCGACTGCGATTTGGAACTATCGCACAAGGCGTTTAGCAACGTGCACAAGGGGTGGCAGGAAAACTTTGGGCAGATTGCCTGTAAAACTTTGAAAAAACGGCTGTTTAGACAATTTCACTAAAAAGAAAAAATTAAATTTGTGTAAATAGGCTCTAACATTTTCAAATGTTTTATGCTACAATGAATGCATAAATGACGAAACATATTTTTAAGGATTTTTTAGGAGGTTTATATTATGGCGAGTTTGAGTCTTAGAAATATCACCAAGACCTATGCCGGCGGCTTTACCGCTGTAAAAGATTTTAATCTGGAGATCGAGGATAAGGAATTTATCATTTTTGTCGGCCCTTCCGGCTGCGGTAAATCCACTACCCTGCGTATGATCGCCGGTCTTGAGGAGATTTCTGAAGGTGAACTTTACATCGGTGACCAGTTGATGAATGACGTCGTTCCGAAAGACAGAGATATCGCTATGGTGTTCCAGAACTACGCGCTGTATCCGCATATGACCGTGTTTGAGAACATGGCGTTCGGTTTGAAATTGAGAAAGGTTCCCAAGGACGAGATTAAGAGAAAGGTAAACGAGGCTGCACAGATTCTGGGCATCGAGGGTCTGCTTGACAGAAAGCCGAAGGCGCTTTCCGGCGGTCAGAGACAGCGTGTTGCCCTCGGCCGTGCCATCGTGCGTGAGCCGAAGGTGTTCCTGATGGATGAGCCGCTCTCCAACCTGGATGCAAAGCTGCGTGTGCAGATGAGAACCGAGATCGGTAAGCTGCATAAAAACCTGCAGACCACCTTTATCTATGTAACGCACGACCAGACCGAGGCTATGACCATGGGTTCCAGAATTGTCGTTATGAAAGACGGCGTGATTCAGCAGGTAGATACCCCGACCAACCTGTATCTGTACCCGACCAACGTATTCGTTGCAGGATTTATCGGATCGCCGCAGATGAACTTCATCAGCGTGACCGTAAACTGCAAGGAAGACGGCACCTATCTGACCAATGGCGATATCTCCATCAAGCTGCCGGACGGCAAGGGCAAAAAGGCAGAGGTGCAGGCATATAACGGCAAGGAAGTTCTGATGGGTATTCGTCCTGAGGATATTTATGATGATGAAGCATTCATTTCCGCTGCGCCGGAGTGCACCTTTGAGGTGGATATCACCTTAACCGAAATGATGGGCGCAGAGACCTACCTGTACTTCCAGGCTTGTGGCGTGGATATGACTGCGAGAGTGAATCCGCGTACCACCACCAAGCACGGAGAGCACGTTAAGGTTGCGCTGGATGCCAACAAGATTCATCTGTTTGATAAGGATACGGAGAGTGTGATTATACACTAATCGGTTTTTATGGATCTGTAACATAAGAGGACGGAGAAAAGCCGTCCTCTTTTTATGGTACAACCCGAAAGGAAAAAAGGAAGCAAGAACAAAAAATTACCCCAAAAATTTTAGCTAAAAAGAGGAAATCGCACTGCGATGTCGAATTTTAAAGGTAAAGTGTTTTTTTGTGAAACCGATAAAATAAAAGAATAGGAAGTTGTAAACATGGCAGAAGAATTATTTGATACTTCAAAACTACAGGTCATCCCGGTGGAAATCAACAGCGAGATGAAAAAGTCCTACATCGACTATGCAATGTCGGTTATTGTCGGCCGTGCACTGCCGGATGTCCGGGACGGGTTAAAGCCGGTACACCGCCGCATTTTGTACGCAATGTACGAGGATGGTATCACGCCGGACAAGGCGTATAAAAAGTGTGCGGCGACCGTCGGTAATGTGCTGGGCCGATACCATCCGCACGGTGACGCGTCCGTCTACGATGCACTGGTTCGTATGGCGCAGGATTTTTCAATGCGTTATCCGACGGTAGACGGCCACGGTAACTTTGGCTCAATTGACGGTGACGGCGCGGCTGCCTACCGTTATACTGAGGCGAAGATGTCCAAGCTGTCTATGCATATGCTGACCGATATTGAAAAAGATACCGTAGACTTTATGCCAAACTTTGACGAGAGTCGTAAAGAACCGGTGGTGCTGCCGTCTCGGTTTCCGCATCTTTTGGTAAACGGCTCTAACGGGATTGCGGTCGGCATGGCGACCAATATTCCGCCGCATAACCTGGGTGAGGTCATTGACGGTATCATTGCCTTAATCGACAACCCGGAAATTACCATTGACGAATTGATGGAGCATATTCCCGGCCCCGACTTTCCGACCGGTGCGCAGATCATGGGCGTCAGCGGCATCCGTGCCGCCTATCATACCGGCCGCGGCAAGCTGCGCGTGCGCGCGAGAGCAGAGATTGAGGACTGGAAGGAGAACCGGCAGCGTATTGTCGTGACCGAGATCCCTTATGCCGTCAACAAAGCAAGGCTGATTGAAAAGATTGCAGAACTGGTACACGATAAACGGGTGGAGGGGATCTCCGACCTGCGTGACGAATCCGACCGCGACGGTATGCGGATTATCATTGAATTAAAGCGTGACGTCAATGCAACCATCGTTTTAAATCAGCTGTATAAATATACCCAGTTGGAGGACACCTTCAGTGTGATTATGCTGGCGCTGGTTAACCAGACCGACCCGAAGGTATTAAACCTCAAACAGGTACTGGAAAACTATGTAGATTTTCAGAAGGAAGTCATTGTGCGGCGTACCCGCTTTGACAAAAAGAAGGCGGAGGCAAGAGCACATATCTTGGAGGGTCTGACGATTGCGCTCGATCATATTGACGAGGTCATCAGCATCATCCGCAGCAGCTATAACGATGCGAAGGAAAAGCTGATGGAACGGTTTGGGTTTACCGATATCCAGGCACAGGCAATTTTAGATATGCGCCTGGCGCGGCTTTCCGGGTTAGAGCGTGAAAAGGTCGAAAACGAATACCGTGATATCAAGGCGCTGATTGCACACCTGACCGAGATTTTGGGCAGTGAGCAGATGGTGCTGGATATTTTAAAGGAAGAAATCGGTGCAATCCGCGATAAGTTCGGTGACGCGAGACGTACCTCGATTGAACCGGCTGCGGACGATATCGATATTGAGGATTTGATTGAAGAAGAGGAAAACGTCATCACACTGACCCACCAGGGATATATCAAACGTCTGTCGGTGGATACCTACCGCAGCCAGAAGCGCGGCGGCCGCGGCATTATCGGCCTGCAAACCAAGGAGGAGGACTTTGTGTCCAGTATGTTTGTGTCCTCCACCCATGCGCATATTCTCTTCTTCACCAATAAGGGGCGGATGTACCGCATCAAGGCCTATGAAATTCCGGAGGGCGGACGCACCGCCAAGGGAACGCCGATTGTCAATCTGCTGGCATTAGAGCCGGAGGAGAGCATCTCGGCCGTGATCCCGGTTCGGGAATACGAAGAGGGCAAGTATCTGGTGATGTGTACCCGTGCCGGCGTCATTAAAAAGACTGACTTGATGGAATATCAGAATGCGCCCAAGGCAGGTAAAATTGCCATTCGCTTAGACGATACAGACGAGCTGATCCGGGTGGTTATGACCGATGGCAGCAAGGATCTGTTTATCGGCAGCCACGGCGGAAAGATGATCCGCTTCCATGAGAGCGATGTGCGGAATATGGGCCGTGTTTCGCGCGGTGTGCGCGGTATCTCGCTGGAGGACGGCGACTATGTGATTGGTATGAGTGTAGATGCCGAGGACGGCAAGCTGCTGGTTGTCAGTGAAAAGGGCTATGGCAAAAAGACGGAGCTTTCCGAGTATAAATGTCAGAGCCGCGGCGGTAAGGGGACAACCTCTTACCGAATCAGCGACGCAACGGGAGCGGTTGCGGGATTGCAGGTGGTAACGCCGAAGGACGATGTCATTTTGATTACCTCCGAGGGCGTCATTATCCGTATGGACACCGAGGATATCAGTACCTACGGCCGCGTCACCAAGGGCGTACGCCTGATGCGGCTGGCTGACGACGTGAATATTGTTACGGTTGCCTGCGTGGAGAAGGAACCGGAGAATGAGGACGCACCGGAGACGGAGAGCATTGCTGCGGTGGACGGAGGCTCCAACGCCGAAGATATTGAGACCGATTTGGGTGAGACCGAAGAATAAGGAAGTTAAACCATGAAAAAGATTTTAAGCCGGGTTCGCCGTGCGGTGGACGACTACCAGATGATTGCGGACGGCGACCGTATTGCCGTCGGCATATCCGGCGGCAAGGACAGCCTGACGCTGCTGTGCGCCCTTGCCGCTCTGCGGCGGTTTTATCCCAAACGATTTGAGATCATCGGTCTTTCGCTGGATATGGGCTACGAGGGGACAAGCTTTGCAGCCGTACGTGCGCTCAGTGAGCAGCTTGGGGTCGAATATGTCGTCAAAAAGACCGATATTGCAGAGGTCATCTTTGATATCCGGAAGGAAAAAAATCCCTGTTCGCTCTGTGCCAAGCTGCGCCGCGGCGGCCTGAACGACCTTGCCGTTGAGCTTGGCTGCAACAAGGTGGCGCTTGGACATCATAACGAGGACGTTCTGGAAACCTTCTTTTTATCTCTGTTTTATGAGGGCAGACTGAACTGCTTTTCACCGGTGACCTACTTGTCGCGCCGGGATATCCACGTGATTCGGCCGCTTGTTTATGTGCCGGAGGGGGATATTAAGAGCTATGCCAGACGGACGGAATTGCCGATTGTGTTCAATCCCTGTCCGATGGACGGCAAATCCAAACGCCAGGATATGAAAGAATTTATCACAGGCAGGACAAAGGACGATCATTTCTTTAAAACCAAAATCATGCATGCCATCCAAACGGGACTTCCCGACTGGAGGGTTACAGAAAAGGAGAATTGATATGAAACAAGTAAAAAAAGCCATTATTCCGGCGGCCGGCTGGGGCACTCGTTTTTTGCCGGCGACCAAGGCCATGCCGAAAGAGATGCTGCCCATCGTGGATACTCCGACCATTCAGTATATTGTCGAGGAGGCAGTCGCTGCCGGGATTGAGGATATCTGCGTGATTACCAGCCCGTATAAAAAGGCGGTAGAGGATCATTTTGACCGCTCCCGCGAGTTGGAGTTTACCCTGGAGGCCAACGGCAAATCGGCCATGGCAAAAGAGGTGCGCCGTATTGCCGAGCTTGCCAACCTGGTTTCGATTCGCCAGAAAGAGGCGCTGGGGCTCGGCCATGCGATTCACTGCGCCAAGAGCTTTGTCGGCGATGAGCCGTTTGCCGTTTTGCTGGGTGACGATGTGGTATATAACGCGGACAAGCCCTGTATCAAGCAGTTGATCGACGTCTACGAGACCTGCGGAAAATCCGTGCTCGGCGTGCAGACGGTCGATATGGACGAGATTCATAAGTACGGCTGTGTGGACGGCGAGCAGATTGGCGAGCGGCTCTATAAGGTCAACGGCATGGTCGAAAAACCACCGAAGGAAGAAGCGCCCAGCAACGTTGCGGTTCTTGGCCGTTACGTGATTACGCCGGAGGTGTTCCGGCATCTGGAACACACCAAGCCGGGTGCCGGCGGCGAAATTCAGCTGACCGACGCCTTAAAGACTCTGGCGGCAGAGCAAGGCATGTATGCATATAATTTTGAGGGTCGCCGCTACGATGTGGGTGATCGGATGGGCTTTTTAGAGGCAACCGTAGAGTTTGCACTGCGCCGTGACGATCTGCACGATGAGTTTGTGGCATACCTGAAAAAAATAACGGAAAACGCATGAAAGGGCGGCTGCTGATCGCCCTGACTGTCCATGATCTGCGCGCCCGCTATGCCGGTACCGGCCTGGGCGCGCTTTGGGCGTTTGTATCGCCGCTGCTGACCGTATTGGTTTATTGGTTCGTCTATACGGTCGCGTTTGCCGCGCCGTCGGTGGAGGGCGAACCATACATCCTTTGGCTGATTGCCGGGATTCTGCCGTGGTTCTTTTTTTCGGACGGGCTGGTTGGCGCTGCAAGCTGCTTTTTTGACTATCGTCATTTGGTGTGTAAGGTCCGCTTCCCGGCAGAAAAGCTGCCCCTGGTTCGGGTTTGTGCCGCAATGGCGGTGCATGGCGTGCTGCTTTCTGCGGCCTATCTTGCGATGTGTGTGTCCGGGATTGCACCGCGGATTGGTCAGCTTTGGACGTTTTTCTGGCTGGCCGGCGGATTTTTGCTGATATTGGGTCTTGGACGGATCTTGGCGCTGCTTTGCAGCTATGTCCGCGATGCGGGCTATGGCTTGCAGGCCGCGCTGTCCCTGGGATTTTGGATGACGCCGATCTTTTGGGACGCGTCCTCTCTCCGCGGCGTGGTGCGGCTTTTTTGCGACTGTAACCCGGTCGCGGTTCTGGCAGACGGTTATCGCGCCGCACTTTTGCACGGCACGCTGCCGGACGGCAGACGGATTGCCGTATTTGTCCTGGTGACGGCAGTTTGTTTGATATTTAGCACAGTCTGGATGAAAAAGAGCCGGCCGACCCTGGCCGATCGGCTGTAGCGTCTGATACAAAACGGTCTTTTCATGAAGGTGTAAGACCGCGTTTCAAGATCGGAAATTTGATTTATTGACAAAACCGGGAGGAATCGATATGCTGCAAACCACGCTTTGTTATCTGGAAAAGGACGGAAAGTATCTGATGCTGCATCGGACGGCAAAGGATAGGGATGTCAATAAAGATAAATGGATTGGGGTCGGCGGCAAGTTTGAGCCGGGCGAGACCCCGGAGGAATGCCTCTTGCGTGAGGTCTATGAGGAGACGGGACTGACGCTGAAGAATTACCGTTTTCGTGGTATTTTAACCTTCTGTTGTGACGATGCGGAGGAGGAGTATATCTTTCTCTACACGGCCGACCGCTTTTCCGGCACGCTCCGCAGCTGTGACGAGGGGGAACTCTGCTGGGTTGATATCGAGGCGGTGAACGCGCTGAACCTTTGGGAGGGAGACCGGCGGATGTTTGCTCTGCTCAGGGAGCAGACTGCGCCGTTTTCGCTCAAGCTGCGTTATGAAAACGGCTGTCTTGTATCCTGTACGGATAGCTTTATGACAATGGAGGTCTAACAGAACGAAAATATACTGTAATGATCCGAAGTTCTGCCGCCCGGACACGCACCGGGCGTTTTTTTTCTGCATAAAATACAATCACAGGGCATATCGGGGGTGACTTCCGTGTGCCTGCAAAGGGAGTGTGAATCATGCAGAAAAAAAGCTGCGAATATTTTACCTGTGCCAATGCGGCACAGGGGTTTGTCAATTACTTTCCGTCCGTGCTTTGCGGTATGGAACGTATCTTTATTTTAAAAGGCGGGCCCGGTACCGGAAAATCGACCATGATGCGGAAGATCGGCGCCCATTTTAAGAATCTGGGGCAGACGGTGGAAGAGATCCATTGCAGCTCGGATGCCGCGTCCTTAGACGGTGTCATTTTGCGCGATAGAAAGACGGCGGTGGTAGACGGCACTGCGCCGCACGTGATCGAACCGAACCTCCCGGGCATTGTGGAGGACTATGTCAATTTGGGCATTGCCTGGGATCGGGAAAAGCTGGTTGTGCACCGCGAAGAAATTGCGGACTGTAAAGCGGAGATCAAAAAGCGGTATGATCGGATTTATGAAATGTTAAGAGAGGCAAAGCAGATTCACGACAGGTGGGAAAAGGTTTATCTTTGCCATGTGGATTTTGGCGCGCTTGACCGTGCGGCCGAGGATTTGACCGCGCAGATTTTGGACGGCACAAAAAAGAAGGCGGCGCCGGGACGGATTGAGCACCGTTTCTTCGGCGCAATGACGCCGGACGGTTCGGCGCACTATATCAGGAATCTGACGGAGGATTTAAAGGTTCGTTATTTTATCAAGGGCAGACCGGGTACCGGAAAATCGACCCTAATGAAAAAGCTGGCCGCGGCCGCCGTTGAGGCAGGACAGGATGCTGAGCTGTATCATTGCAGCTTTGATGCGGAGAGCCTTGACATGGTAGCGCTGCGGGATCTTTCGGTCTGCGTATTTGACGCCACGCCGCCGCACGAGTTGTTCCCGGAGCGGGAGGGCGATATCATTCTGGACTTGTATGATCTGGCGCTGCCGCGCGGTACGGATCAGGAAAACGCCGATTTGCTCGGCATGATTGAAGAGGAATATACGGCAAAAATGCAAAAGGCAAGGGAATTGCTTGGCGAAATCAAGCAAATCCATGACGCATTGGAGCGGTATTATATTGCCGCGGTGGACTTTGACCGGATTGACCGTATCACGGAGGATTTGATTCAAACCATTGCGAAATAAACAACAGGGGCGTCTCACTTTTCGTGAGACGTCCCCGTTGTTAGGGTAAGTTCGACCGGGCAGTGATCGCTGCCCATGATTTCCGCATGGATCTTTGCGTCCAAAAGGCGATCCTTTAACGCATCGGAGACGATAAAATAGTCAATGCGCCATCCGGCGTTCTTCTCTCTGGCGTGGAATCGGTATGACCACCAGGAATACGCGCCCTCGGCGTCCGGGTAGAAGTAGCGGAAGGTGTCGATTTTGTGATCGGATAAAAGGTCGGTCATTTTTTGCCGCTCCTCATCGCTGAACCCGGCATTTTTGCGATTGGTTTTAGGATTTTTTAAGTCAATCTCCCGGTGTGCCACATTCAGATCGCCGCAGTAAATGATCGGCTTTTTCTCTTCCAGTGAGGAAAGATACGCGCGCAGCGCGTCCTCCCATTCCATCCGATAGGACAGCCGTTTTAGTCCATCCTGAGCATTGGGGGTGTAGCAGACAACCAGATAAAAGTCCGGATATTCTGCCGTAATCAGCCGCCCCTCGGTATCGTGCTCCGAAATCCCCATACCATAGCGCACCGAGAGCGGTTTTGTCTTGCTAAACAGCGCAGTGCCGGAATATCCCTTTTTTTCCGCATAGCACCAATATTGGTGATAGCCGTCAAGCGGCATCTCAATTTGTCCTTCTTGCAGCTTGGTTTCCTGCAAACAAAAAATGTCGGCGTCAAGGCGTAAAAACGTCTCCATAAAGCCCTTATTCATACAGGCGCGCAGCCCGTTTACGTTCCAGGATATCAGTTTCATGATCAAACCCCCTTGTTGTTCGCTTCTTTGGCTTGCATACTGTCTTTTTAGCATACCATATTTTTTATGATCTTGCAAGCGGTTCTCTTGACGAAAGCCTCTGCATAGCATATAATAGATGAAAAAAGCGGAAGGGAGAATGGCATGAAACGTGCAGTTCCTTGTTTGCTGATTCTATGTATGCTGCTTGGCGGATGTAGGATGTACCGCCGCGAAACGCCTTACTTTGAAACGCGGTTTTTGCTCGATACGGTCTGCACGGTTCGTGCCGGCGGCGAAAACGCCAAAGAGGCCGTTCTTGCCGCCTTTTCTGTGATCGAAGAAATCCAGAACGCGGTGAATTTTTATGATGATAATTCGGTGGTCTCGGCATTTAACCGCGCGGCGGCTCATGTGCCGGCGCCGCTCGATGCGCATACCGCCGCCATTGTAGAGACTGCATTAGCAATCAGTGCAGCATCGGACGGTGCATTTGACATTACGATTGCGCCGGTGTCAAGGCTGTGGCCCTTTCATGGGGAAGAGAATCCCACTGTGCCGTCAGACACGGAGATTTTAGAGGCGAAAAAAAAGGTTGGCTATCAAAAGCTGATCTTTTCTAAAGAGGACGGGACGCTGACAAAGACCGAGGATGGCGTGATGATTGACCTTGGCGGTGCGGCCAAGGGTTATGCCGCTGACGCGGCCGCCGATGCGATGCGGCAAAGCGGCGCGGCGTGGGGGCTTTTGGATCTTGGCGGTAATGTTTATGCGTTCGGCAAGAATCCAAATCGCCGCGACGGCAGCTGGCAGGTTGGGATTCAGGTTCCGTATGCCGCGGCCGGAACCTATGAAGAGTCCGTCACCGTGACAGACTGCGGCGCCGTGGTGAGCAGCGGCACCTATCAGCGCGGTTTTACCTATGATGGGGTGTATTATCATCATGTTTTGGATCCCAAAAGCGGCTACCCGGCAAACACCGAGACAGAGGGCGTCAGCATTGCGGCAAAGTCTGCGCTGGTCGCGGACTGCCTGTCCACGGCCTGTCTGATCCTTGGCAGAAAAGACGGCGCGGCGCTGGCAAGCCGATTTGGGGCAGAGAGCTATTTCAGCCGCAAGTGAGGGCGCAAAGACGGCGCCTTCGGCTAACCTGATATTAGCAATCTAAGCTCGATTTTAAGAGGTGGATTTCCGCCCAAACGGTGTTAAAATACTCGGCAATCCGTTAGGATTACCTCCGTTTTTGCCTTGTTTGAACGAAAATCCCCACTCTTAAAATTCTTTGACCTTAGCCGAAAGTGAGCAATCCGAACCCCGATTTTGGGAGGCGGATATCCGCTTTCGCTGCGCCCAATACTCGGCAATCCGTTAGGATTACCTGCGTTTTTGCTTTGCGCAACCAAAAATCCGCTCTCTCAAAATTCTACGACCTGAAAAGGATTCAATTTTGAGCAGATTTTGGTGCGGAGGATGCAGGAGGGCTTTCGCCCGGCAAAGACGACAAGCTAAAATATTCCGAAATTACGCCGATTTAGGCGGGTTCGGATTACTAACATCAGGTTAACTTTTGCATTGACTGACCGATGAAAGCGGTCGGATACCAATAAGACGAGGGGGATTATCATGAAAAATCAGAACATCTGTTTGATCCATGCCAATATAATAACCATGGAGGGAACAGATTTTTCAGACGGATATCTTGTAATCCGCGGCGGAAAGATCGCGGATTTGGGCGCAATGGCGGATATGCCGCAGCAGACGGCTGAGGGCGAGGTGATTGACGCAAAGGGCGCTATTCTGACACCGGGGCTGATCGACGCGCATTCGCATCTTGGCATGTGGGAGGACGGTTTGAATTTTGAGGGCGATGACGGCAACGAGGATACCGATCCGGCAACGCCGCAGCTGCGTGCCTTAGACGGAGTCAATCCGCAGGATCGTGCCTTTTTAGAAGCGGTGCATGCCGGTATTACCACGGTGATTACCGGGCCGGGCAGCGCCAATCCGATCGGCGGTCAGCTTTTGGCGATGAAAACAGCCGGGATTTGCGTGGATGATATGCTGCTGCGTGCGCCGGTCGGAATCAAGGCCGCCTTTGGTGAAAATCCCAAGTCGGTGTATCATGACAAAAGCCAGGCGCCGGTGACGCGAATGGGGACAGCGGCCGTAATCCGCGAGACGCTGCAAAAAGCAAAGAACTATCTGGAGCAGATTAAGCGCGCGGAAGAGGACGAGGAAGAAGAACGCCCGGAATGGGATTTTAAGTGCGAGGCGCTCTTGCCGCTGCTGCGGCGTGAGATTTCGCTGCATGCGCACGCGCACCGTCTGGATGACATTTTTACCGCGATTCGGATCGCCAAGGAATTTTCACTACGGCTGATTTTGGTGCACGGAACCGAGGCACACCTTGCGGCAGACAGACTTGCCGCGGAAAAGGCGCCGGTACTGTCCGGCCCAATCCTGACCGACCGCAGCAAGCCGGAGCTGAAAAATCAAAGCGAGTCGGCGGCGGCGATTCTGTGTGCGGCGGATATCAAGACGGCGCTCATTACCGATCATCCGGAAACGCCGGAGAAGCACCTGCTGCTCTGTGCGGCCGCTGCCGTGCGTGCGGGGCTTGACCCCGATGCGGCGCTCTCGGCGGTCACCAAAACGCCGGCGATGCTGTGCGATATATTTGACCGTGTCGGGTCCCTTAAGGTCGGCAAGGACGCGGATCTGGTGCTCTGGGAGGGAAAGCCGCCGGCGTTTGACGCAAAACCCGTCATGGTGTTTGTAGACGGAAAACAGATCAGCGAATAGAAAAAAGGGCTTTGGCAAAATGATCTCATTTTGCCAAAGCCCTTTTCACCGCTTATTATTGAATGCTGAACAAGAGTTCACCGTAGGTCGGGAAAGGCCATATCTCTTTTGGGGTATAGACCTCCATATCGTCGGCAATGCTGCGGATCACACTCATCTGTGCCAGAACGCTGTCACGATAGCATTCCGCCTGTTCCTGCTTATCCGTAATCAGCTTGGCACGGCCAACACGCTGCTCCAGCTCCTCCGTTTCGCAGAAGAGGACGGAAAGCTGATTGGAAAGACGGCAGATCAGCCGATTCTCCATATCGCAGCTGGCATCCGGGCAGGCCTGTTTTTTATAGACCACCGTCCGGCTCAGGGTGTTGACATAGCCCTCAACGGCCGGCAGGATGCTGCGCCGAATCATCTCAAGCAGGGTCAATGCCTCAATGTTGATGACCTTACTGTAATTATCCAGATTAATTTCGTAGCGGGAACGTGCCTCGTCACGGGTTAAAATGTGGTGTTTTTCAAACAGCGCCAAATTCTTTTCGGCGATAAAGGCCGGCATCGCCGCCGGCGCGTTTGCCAGGTTCAAAAGACCGCGGCGCTCCGCCTCTTTGACCCATTCCTCGGTGTAGTTGTTGCCGTTAAAGATGATACGCTTATGCGCCTTCAGCGTCTTTTGCAGCAGCGCGTAAACCTTTTTTTCAAGATTGTCGCCCTGCGCCGCCTCTAGTGCATCGGCAAATTGACACAACGCCTCCGCAACGGCGGTATTCAACAAAAAGTTCGGCCCGGAAACCGAAAGACTGGAGCCGGGACTGCGAAATTCAAACTTGTTGCCGGTAAACGCAAAGGGCGAGGTGCGGTTGCGGTCGGTGGTGTCTTTGGTAAAGTTGGGAACCGCAGTCACGCCGCCGGACTCCATGATTTCACGCTTTTTGTTATTGTAGTCGCTGTCCTTTTCGATCGCCTCTAAAACCTCGGTCAGTTCATCGCCCAAAAAGATGGAGATGATGGCCGGCGGCGCCTCGGCAGCGCCCAGACGGTGATCGTTGCCGGCGGTAGCCACCGACATCCGCAAAAGATCCTGGTATTCGTCCACCGCCCAAATTACCGCACATAGAAAGACCAGAAACCGCAGATTCTCGTGCGGATGCTTGCCGGGATCCAATAGATTCACGCCGGTGTCGGTGCAGATGGCCCAGTTATCGTGCTTGCCGCTGCCGTTGACGCCGGCAAACGGCTTTTCGTGCAGTAAGCATTTCATGGAATGCTTTTCGGCAATCCGTTTCATCAGCTCCATGGTCAGCTGGTTATGGTCAGTAGCAATGTTCCCAGCACAAAAGATCGGCGCCAGCTCGTGCTGCGCCGGGGCAACCTCGTTATGCTTGGTCTTGGCCAAAATGCCAAGCTTCCAAAGCTCGCGATCCAAATCCCGCATATAAGCAGAAACCCGCGCTTTTATGACACCAAAATAATGATCGTCCAGCTCCTGTCCTTTTGGTGGCATTGTACCGAGCAGTGTCCGGCCTGTATAGGTTAAATCCGGTCGTTTTGCCGCAACGCTGCGGTCAATCAAAAAGTACTCCTGCTCCGGTCCGACCGTGGTGCTGACCCGTTTGACATCGGTATAACCGAGCAGGTGCAGAACGCGCACTGCCTGGGTATTCAGCGTTTCCAGCGAACGCATCAGCGGCGTTTTTTTATCCAGGGCTTCACCGGTGTAAGAGCAAAATATCGTGGGAATACAGAGAATACCATCTTTGATAAATGCGTTTGCCGTGGGATCCCATGCCGTATATCCGCGCGCCTCAAAGGTTGAGCGCAGTCCGCCGGACGGGAAGCTGGAAGCGTCCGGCTCACTCTTGATCAGCTCTTTGCCGGAAAACTCCATAATGACCTTGTCCTGATCCGCCGGCGCAATAAAGCTATCGTGCTTTTCGGCGGTGACGCCGGTCATCGGCTGAAACCAGTGCGCAAAGTGAGTAACGCCCTTTTCAATCGCCCAGTCCTTCATGGCGTTGGCGACAACATCCGCAACCTCCCGCGTCAATGCGCTGCCCTCCTTGCGGGTACGCATCACCTGGCGGTAGGTGTCCTTGGGAAGCCGCTCCTTCATGGTGGCGGTATCAAACACCAGACAACCGAATATTTCGTTGATATTTTCCAAACTCAACATCCTCCTTTTTCCCATATCTTCCGTGACTTTATTATAAGTGTAAAAGACCTCGTTTGTCAAGAATTTGTTTCGGCGCTTTTTTTAGGGGTATATGCCAAATTTGGTCGATGAAAAATCTTTGCATTTTTATTTTGTTATGGTATAATATGGATATACAAAAGGAAAATTTTGGAAGGAGCGTTTTAACATGCTATTTGAAGATAGAAGGCAGAGCAAGGTGCGTGAGCTGCCGCGCAGGGAACAGAGCGAGAATATCGGGATCTGGGGAGGAAGCCGAAATTTTGCGAGGTGCGGCGAGACGCGCACCATTCCCATCAAGAATATTCGTTTAAATCCTCATCAGCCAAGGCAGATTTTTGACCAGGGGTCGCTGCAGGATCTGGCGATTTCGATCATGGAATACGGGCTTATGCAGCCAATTACCGTACGGCAGGTCAGTCCGTTTGACTATGAACTGATTGCCGGCGAACGCAGACTGACGGCATGCCGCAATTTAGGGATGGCGTATATCCCGGCGATTGTCATGTCAGCCAGCGCCACCGACAGTGCAATTTTGTCGCTGATTGAGAATATCCAGCGCGAGAACCTGAGCTATATGGAGGAGGCAGAGGCCTTTGCCAATTTGATTCAGGAGCATGGGCTGACCCAGGAGGAGCTGGCGGACAAGCTTGGCAAAAGCCAGTCTACCATTGCAAATAAGGTGCGACTGTTAAAGCTATCGCCCAAAATTCGGCAAATGCTGAAAGAAAACCAGCTGACGGAGCGGCACGCTCGTGCGCTTTTGCGGCTGCCGGACGAGAGACGGCGGATGCGAACGCTGCGGCTGATTATCGAGCGCGGCCTCAATGTGGCAAAAACCGAGGAACTGGTGGATCGGCTTTTGAAAACACCGGACAAGCCGACGGCGGAGGAAAAGCCCGGCGCAGAAAAACGAAGCTTTCGTGATGTGCGGATTTTTCATAACACCATCCGCCAGGCGGTGGACATGATGCGCCGTTCCGGCATTTTGGCAAAGGCCAACCGCCGCGAGACGGAGGAGGAGATTGAATATACCATTGTAATCCCCAAACAGAGCGCGGAAAAAGAGGCGGAGTCTTTGCTGCCGGCAAAGAGATAAAAATTTATGGCGGTCAGCCAAAAGATAAGGAAATATCAAAAGGCGATTGCCGACCCGATTTTAAAAACCGGGCTGACAATCGCCTTTGATATCGTGATCTTATGATTCTTCTTCAAAGGCATCCTTGCCTAAACCGCAAGTCGGGCAAAGCCAATCCTCCGGGACATCCTCCCATGCTGTGCCCGGCGCAATTCCGTTTTCGGGATCGCCGAGTTCAGGGTCATAAACATATCCGCAGGGACAAACATATTTTTTCATGACAAAACCTCCTTTTATCTGCTCATAATTTGAGAAATTGTATCCATAATTTTATCATGGCAACCACCGCAGCCCGTTGAACATTTTGTGATCTTCTGCACATCTTCAAAAGCTTTTTCAACATTCTCAAATGTTACTTCGCGATGAAGTGCATTTTCAACATCTGCGTATGTTACTTTTTTACAATTGCAAATCGTATAATTTTCCATAATTACGCACCGAAATATCTCTTTAAAAGTCCCTCAAAGCCGCGGCCGTGTCGGGCTTCGTCACGGATTTCCAATCAAAAACCTTTGTTTTATGCGGGTTTGAAGGCTGTCTGTTTGAGATTTGCCCACCATTTGCCCACAAGATTTTCTTGCCCACAGATTTGAATCTAAACGCAGTTATTTTCAATATTGACAGGAGTTTTTTCATCAAATTCTATATCTCCATCATACTTATCTAAAAACTCAAGCAAAGCACTTTTAGTAACTTTTCTGCACCCAAGTTTTATAGAACGAAGATAGCCGTTGTTCATCAAATTGTAAACAAAATTTCTATTGACCTTTAATAGCACTGCAACTTCACTTATAGTATATAGCACTTCATCAGATATTGCAATATTTTTTTTAGAATGTGCCAAGTTTATTCCTCCCTTTATAAATATCATTTTTAATAGCATAAGTAAAGGGACTGTTATATCTATAAATAGTGAAAGGAGTAAAAGCCTATTTGTGATACGAATACGAAGGACAAACAAGACATACCAATCCCTTTAATTATGCTATTAAAATTAAGAAGCAAAAACGGACAGCGACTTGCTATATCGCTTCATAGGAGTTCCACCTTCCCGACATCTGCCCGGACTATCCCCATTGCCTGCGGCGCTCTTAACGCTCGGACTGTGGCTGGATAGAAGTATCATTATACCGATATACCGTCTTTGCCATAAGGGAGCAAACCTATTTTATAATGTTAGTATTTCTCGCTCGGATAGCCACCTGTAAGAAAGAAGAAAAACAGATGTTGTTGCTATCGTCTTGGCGTACCCATTACGTAGCTCGGATATATCGGAAAGTATCCGTTTTGCATATATGCTGTGTGCCGTTATCTTGCACACTATCCTTTGTCAATGTACATATATAGACTGTTATCAGCCTATCAAAAGACATTTACAGATAAATGCCTTTTGATAAACTGATAATTATATTGTTGTAAAGAGCAGCCGGAGCTGCTCTTTACAACAACTGCTTCAATTAAGAAACTTCTTCAAGTTCTTTTTTTAAGCGTTTCAAAGCTGTGCCTTTTTGCGTGTATGTACTTTCAATAGATGCATCAAGCAAATATGCAATTTCGGATAGTTCCATTTCAAGAATAACATTAAAAGATACAATTATTCTTTCAACCTTGTTCAGTTTGAGCATAGCTGCGATATACTTTTCATTTTCAAAAGTATCGTAAATCAAGCCAATCGCCACCTTATCTAAAATTTTTCTGTACTCATTCAAATAAATTCTTCTGTTAGAAAAATCATCAATTGAATGAGAGTCAAAAGTCTTGTGTAAATTTTTTTGCAAAAACAGACTTTTGAATATACACTCAAATTCACTATACAAACCGTTTCACCTCCAGACTTTTTCATTTTGAAAAGTCTGTTGGGAACGGTTTCTATATTTATTAAAACATATTTTTTTGTGAAACCTAAAGTCGATTCAAAAAAAACTTTGTTTCCTTTCATTACCATTCCTCCAATCAGACTTATTGAGCGAAAATCTGATTGTTCGTGGCGGCGAACGGCAATGTATAAAGATTATTTTGTAAGTTTTATGTTCTTTTCTATAAACAGCTCATATATCATTCTCCTTCCGTCTTTGTTGTAATTCAATAGGCTACGGAAAGAAGAATACGGCTGATAGTGCATAAACAAAAAAGACCACAGAAACCCTATTTGCGTTAGGATTTCCGTAGCCTTTTCTCGTTATATTCTTTTGTTTGGGTGGAGATAAATCCGAAATAGTTACATACATCATAGCAGCACCCGATACACACTTTTCAAAAACTAATCATCAGCAATTTCCTGTTCACAATTGATGTAAAATTCTATATATGCAAGGATATGTTTTATTTTTTTTATTTCAAGACTGCTGACTCTTTCAGTTATTTCGTGTATATAAACATCTTTAGAAAGATTTGTTTCGTTAGACAACAAATAATCCAAAGATATATTTAGTGCCTTTGAAATAGCAACTATTGTACTGAATTCCGGCTCAACGCGACCTACCTCAATCCTTGATATTGTTCTGTCCGTCATATCAATCATTTCGGCTAATTGTAATTGCGTTAAGCCTTTATTTTCTCGTTTTTCTCGTATTTTTAATCCAATTGAAATATTATCTATAAGAGTCACCTGCCTATAATTATTTTAACATTTCAAACTCTTGATTTGAACGACAAGCAGTTTGAAAATTCCGGACTCTTATGTCGGGTAGTTATCTAAAAGCTAAATGTTTTGCAAAAGCCATTATTCTGATTATTTTAGAAAAACAAATACCGCATACCGTATTTTCGGATACGATATGCGGTATCTTGATAAGAAATCTATAAAACTATCAGCTTAAATATTTTGAATTTTATACCTTTTCGTTCAAATATATATTTTTTATTTAATCGTAATTGTTCTGCTTTCGCCGTTCCAATCAACACTCAGCTTAAAGCTCTCAGAAATAAATCTTAGGGGTACAAGCGTTCTGCTGTTGCGAATATCAGGTGCGGTATCAAGCAGTATTTCTTCACCGTTTACATAAGCGATGGTACTTCCGATAGTCAGCTTTATAAAAATATCATCTTTCGTAATATCAATTTGCTGAGTATCATCGTGCCATAAAACCTCACAGAGAAGCGTTTCCGAAACAGCACGGATAGGTACAAGAGTGCGACCGTTTTCAATTACCGGCATTACATTGTCATACTTTGAAAAGTCAATTTTAGTACCGTTTACAAATATTTTTATATCTTCTTCGGCTTGTCCGCAAGTAGCTGAAACGCTATTTTCAGCAAATACATTGTCTGAAATCTCAATATAAGAAATAGGCTGAACAATGTAGCTGTGTGTGCTGCCAATTTCAAGAGAGCCTATTGTAATTGTTGTATCTTTCGTGGTATTAAGCATTTTTACCAGACCGCTTTTGTCGAAGTATTCAAAAATCTGATATTCATTTGCACCATCAACCGCTGTCCACGAGAGAGTTATACTATCATTTGATGAAGGTGTTGCAGTAACAAAAGGATTTCCAAGCGTTGCAAGCTGAACTTTTTGCTCCGGCTCAACACCGTTTAATACCTTAATAACTCTAAACCCAACATCATCATAGCCTTGAGAGCCGTTTCTTGCTTCTTCACGATATTCTGTTCTGCAATCCGTTCGGTCACTTTTCCAAGAGCCACCCTTTATACCATAAGCGTTGCTGTTTTCATCTCTTGCGGTTGAAGTCCATTCCCAAACATTACCCCAAAAGTCAATCGCTCCGTGTGCTCCTCTTGTCACCTCTGCATATTCATAAACCGATGTTCTTGTGTCATTTACTCCACAGTTAAAATCGGCATCCTTTGGCATGTGTCCGGCTGCAAGCTCCCACTCACTTTCATTTGGCAAGCGATATATATTTGTGCCGTCTTGCGCTGTCAACCATTCGCAATATGCTTTTGCATCATCAATCGAAACAAAATTTACGGGATAATTTTCTTCATCTTTTGCAAATGTTCCGTTTGTCCAATTAGACGGTGCTGATTTCCCGGTAGCCTTCAAAAATTCGGCATATTCTACATTTGTAACCGGAGTGCGCTTTACATATATACTTTCACCTGCCCCCATAACAGGGATGTAATCATAACGTACCGCATCTGCTATTCGCCATTTCAAAAGTCTTGTATCGGTAAAGCGAAGCATACTACTGTTAATTCTGTTCCAATATGTTATATACATATCCTGCACAATATCTTCCATCTCTTTAACAATGGCATCTCCGCCCGGTTTTCCGCTTGTTTCTGATTTCAATTCATCAAGTTTTTGTTCTTTTCTTTCAAGAACAGCATTATAATTTTCAATAACCATCGCTCTTAAATTCAAATAATTTTCCTCGGTCGGCTCTTTTTGATAAAGTGAAATAAGTTGTTTTGTTTCCTCGTTAAGTTCCGGCTGTTCCTTTTCGATAAAATCGCTGTTTTCATACATATTTGATGCAAACGCCGTGTTTGATAACAAACATATTGCAGTAAGTATGGTTAAAAAGATTTTTGTGATTTTTCTTGATTTTTTCATAAATTATCGCTCTCTTTCTTTTTTAATTTGAATGTAAATGTACTTCCTTTTCCAAGCTCGCTCACAGCAGATACATCACCGCCGAGAGCATTTGCTATCCATTTTACCATTGCAAGCCCAAGTCCGCTTCCTCCATTTTCAGAATAGCTCCTTGCTCGGTCAACTTGGTAAAAACGTTCCCATATTTTTGGTAAATCTTCCTCTGATATACCTATTCCCGTATCTGTAACGCTAAACATTACAGAGTCGGTTTCTGTTTTAAGGCTTACCGTAACTGTTCCGATTTTCTTGTTGTATTTATAAGCATTTGTAATCAAATTTACAAACAGCCTTGAAATAAGCGCTCTGTCAATACTTACACAGATATTTTCTTCAATATCCCGTATCAGCTTTATTTTTTTACTTTGAATTTTTTCTTGTTCATCACAAATAAAATTCAGAAGCTCACTGATATTTGTGTTTTCAAATTGAGCAGTAATTTTGTTTTTATCCATTCTTGAAAGTGTTAAAAGCTCTGTTACAAGCGTTGACATTTTCTTTGCCTGTCGCTCAACCATATTTAATGAATCATCAAAATCGGATGTGTCCTTTTCGCACTCCTTCATAAACTCGCATTCGGAAAGCATAACCGTGATTGGTGTGCGAAGTTCATGTGAAACATCGGATGTAAATTGCTTTTCCTTTTCAACAAGACCTTCAATTTGTTCAAGCATACCATCAAAGGTATTTGCGAGCTTTCCTATTTCATCACATCTGTTGCCTATATTGATACGCTTGCTTAAATCCGTACTGTTAGCAATTTCGTTTGCCGTGTCAACAATCTTATTGATAGGCTTTAACAGTCTTCCAAGCATTAAATATCCGCCTATGCTTGCCAATATTATTAAAATGAATGCAAGAATTATATTGTATTTTGTTGAAACATTGAAAGCATATTCTTCACTTGCAGCAGGAAAGACACCTTTAAGCCAATATTCGCTTCCATTTGAAAGCGTCAGCTTTTTATCGGCAATATAATACTTGTCATCACCGAAAAACTCATAGCGAAAATTCTCGTTAAAATCTGATGCAAGTGATATATTAAAGGGTAATTCAGCGCTTATCAGCTTACCGTGTCCGTTATACAAAAGATAATGAACGCCTTTTTCATAATATCTCATTGTGCGTGGAGCTTCGCTTTGACTATTTGATATATAGCCTTTTGAGAGCATATCATTAAGACGAGTTATAACCTTTTCTTCCATAACGCTCATTGAGGCAGCCATTCTGTTTTCAACCACATTCTGTACCGATTGCTTTTGAAAATAGAGAAGTATGCTGCTGCAAGCCGAAACAATAATGCAGGTAAGTATGGTAAATATAAGAATAATTTTGAATTTTACTGATGTTTTATTCATTTTCGCACCTCAGCACATAGCCGTTACCCCTTATTGTATGGATTAGTTTCTCCGAAAACGGGTCGTCTATTTTCTTTCTCAAATACCATATATACACATCAACAACATTAGTTCCTCCTGCATAATCAAAGCTCCAAACATTGTTCTCAATTCGCTCACGGGATAAAACCTTGCCTTTGTTCTTAATTAAGTATTCAAGCAGATTAAATTCTCTTGCGGAAAGCTCAATATCTGTTTCACCACGCTTAACCGAATGAGTTGAAACATCAACCGACAAATCTCCGACAGTGTAGATGTTGGTAGGATTATTGTCTGCTTTTCGTGTAATTGAACGAAGCCGAGCTAAAAGCTCCTCGAATACAAATGGCTTTACCATATAATCCTGTGCTCCTGTGTCAAGACCTTTTATTATATCCTCTGTTGTATCCTTTGCGGTAAGAAGCAGAACAGGAATGAGATTTCCCGAATTTCTTAATTCTCTTAAAACCTCCAGACCGTCCTTTTTAGGCATCATTATATCCATGATAACTGCATCAAATTCTCCGGCGTCAATATAATCTATTGCATCATCGCCGTCAAAGCACGAATCAACGGCATTTCCGGCTTTTTTCAGCCTACGGCAAAGGCTTTCGTTCAAATCTCTGTCATCTTCCACAACAAGTAATCTCATAAAATTTCACCTTCTTTATTCAGTTAATATAATTTTAACACATAATTGTGTCAAGTCAATGAAATCACCTCTTTCTTTACTTATTCACCAATAAGCCAATTTACAATATTGATTTTATCGTCAGAAAATACAAGCGGCGGAACTTCAATGTGGTCAGCGCCATTAAAAATAGTTATTTGAGCATCTTCGCCATTTCGTTTAAGTGTTTCGATAAGCATAATCGCCGTTTCGGGCTTGACTATTACATCTTCACTTCCGACAAATGCCCAAACAGGTATGCCCGAAAGCTGTTTGGCAGCTTCCCGTACATTTATCGCACTTCCGCTTAAAAATGCTATTTTTGAGAAATAACTTGGATATTCAGAAGCTAAATTTACAGTTCCCGTTCCTCCAAGACTGTATCCCATAAGGCTTATATTATTCTTGTTTATATGATAGGCATTTACAACATTATCAATCAATCCTATAATCCCTGTGTGTACGTTCCGCCAACTTCTATATTTTTCTGATAACTGTGGAATTACAATGTATGCGGGAATGTCATCAAAATCGCCGTTTGACACCATTTCTGCAAAATCCTCTTGCAACACAACACTTAAATCATCGCCTTGTCCGTGACTTCCGTGCAAATATACTATCAAAGGCATATTTTCAGTTGCATTTTGTGGGGTGAAAAGCCAATACCCGATTTTTTCATCGCCGCCCATAGAAAAGGATTTGCCTTCAAAATTTGTTTTGGAAGATATTTTTTGCCCGGATGAATTACTGATTGTTGTAAATTTTTTGTTTACGGTAATATCATATCGAACATTTCCGATAGTTAAGGCATAACTTTTTCCGATTTCAATTTCCGGCGATGTAATGGTAATCGCTTCAAACTTGCTTGCAGGACAAAATGAAACTATTTCATTCCCTTCTGAATCCTCAAACTTGATTTTTGTATTTTCTTCTACTGTATTACTTATAAAAGCAACAGTGTTTTGAACATTATCGGGATTTTCGGTTGCATATTCAGCTTGTGATGTATATATTAAAGTTGCTCCGTTTGTAATTGTCAAAGGCGCTGCACCCGTATCAATAACCTCACCTCTATGACGAGCTGCTTTGATTGTTCCGCCGTTGAATATTGCCGCAGCATTTGAGTCAATGCAATCATCTTGTGCATACACCTCTATATTACCGCCGTTTATAATAAGCGTGTTGGCTCTTTTGCTTGCAGGCGTTTTTGATGGATTTTCGGAATATACTACATCCGCCCCAGAATTAAAGCCATCATCGGACACATTCATATAAATATTACCTCCATTTATTGTTAATGTCTGCTTACTTTCAATTCCCTCTGTTGCATTTTCAATGTATATATTTCCTCCGTCTATTGTTACATCGCCAATGCCTGTTATACCCTTATGTTCGGAATTTATATTGATTTCTCCGTCTGTGATATGAATTTCACCATCGCTTTTTATCGCTTTGTCGGTTGTGTTCAGCTTAATGTTTCCGCCGAATATATTAAGGATTATATCTGAGCTTATTCCTTTTGATGAGCCTTCGAGAATATCACCCGTGGTTGTAATATCCAATATTCCTCCATAAATTTCGGTTGCATTTTCGCTGTCAATTCCATCGCCGACAGATTTAATATTGATATTTCCGTCTAAAACCGTTAAAGTGTCATTTATATGTATTCCGTCCCCGGCGGCTTCAATAAATATGTTTCCGTTTTCAATATCCAAATCGTCGGAAGCTTTTATCCCGTGTCCTGTTTTTGCAATTACGTTTAGAGTACCCTTGCCCTTGATTTCCAAATCGTCCTTTGAATAGATTACAGCATCATCGCAATTTTCGGCGGTTATTGTGTTACTTGTGCCATCTGTCATCGTAATAAAGGCTTTATCCGCTGCTTCCACAAATATTGCAGAGCCATTTTTTGCATTGATATTTACATTATTAAGACGAAGTTTTACTCGACTTCCGCTGTTTATATGTATCATCCCGTTTTCGAGCGTTCCGCTGATAGTGTAATCACCACCCTCTGTAATAGTGATTATATTATTTTCAAATGAAACACTATCGCTTGTGCTTGTTTTGTTTGTTAAATCAATGCTTTGAAGATTTAATTTCCAACGCTCGGCTTCGTCCGTTATTTTCAGAGAATACATATTATAAATAATCGTCGCAACCTCTGCATTATTTAATACTTTTTGCGGCTCTAATTTGTTTTGGTCTGTGCCGTGGATAATTCCCATATTTACAAGAGTATTTACACTTTCTCTTGCCCAATCGGATACGTCATTTTCATCAACAAATGATAATAGCAAATTGTCGTTTGTAGTTTCGGGAACAATATCAAGAAACAATAATGCTCTGTATAAAAATGTCATAGCCATTTCTCTTGTTAAATCGTTATCGGGAGCGAAAAGATTATTTCCGATACCGCTTGCAATATTGTTTTTTTCCGCCCATCCTATTGCATTGTTATATACACTTTCGGAAGAAACATCCGAAAAGCCCGCAATAAAAGAGGTTTCTTTGTCGCTTGAAGATTTATATAAAGCATTCACATACACTGCTCTTGAAGCTGCATCCATCGGTTTGAAATTGTTGCCATATCCCGACATTATTCCGTTTTCCGAAACAAAATCAACCGCTGTTTTATACCAAGCATCATTTGATACATCGGAAAAACTTGAAGCTGATGCAGTTGCCATCAGCAAGAGTGTGACAGATAAAGCCAAACATATCATTTTTCTCATAGGTAAGCCTCCTTATTTTTTTCAAAAGACGAAAGAATAATTGTTAAATTTCCGTTTCTGCATCTCAATTCGTTCAAAAACTCCTGTTCGTTTATATTTTCTTTCATCTGTACCGAATATGTAACATCAAAAAGTGAGCCTAAGTCGGTAGTTTTGATTTTTGTAAGTGTGTATTTTTTCGTGTATTTCAAAAGCACTTCATCAAAAGTACCCTCAAAATTCAAATTTTCGGGAATTGTTATTTTAAGTGTTTTTTGTTTCTCTTTTCGCTCAAAAACATTTCTTTTTTGAACAAGAATAATAACAAGGCATAAAATTACAACAAATAATGCACCATACCCGTAAAGTCCGACACCACAGGCAAGTCCCGCTGCTATATCAAAGAATATAAAGCCAATATCCTTTGGGTCACCTGCTGTACTTCTGAAACGAATGATAGATAATGTTCCTGCTAAACTGAATGCTCTTGCCACATTACTTCCTACAAAAAGAATAATAACCGAGAGAATTGTCGGCAGCATTAAAAGTGCTACGCTCATACTTCGCTGATATGTTTCATTTTCCTGCGTTATATAATATGTAGTGGCTATTAAAATGCCGAACACCAAAGCAACCGCTATTGCCGTAAGAGAGGAAAAAACGGTTATGCTCTCTGCTGAATTTACCAATATATTATTAAACAAGTTATCCATTTACTACATACCTCATTTTCGTATCACTTAAGTGCTTCTTAAACTCAGTTCCGTATTTTGAAAAGCTCCTTCTTTGGATTTCATAATCGGAAAGTATTTTTGTAAGCCATAACGGAATTGAATTTCCTGCTTTGATTTCCATAAGATAGAATCCTTCATCGAGCAGTTTTTCTCCGTAATTTCCATATTCCAAACGTAAATCATATCGCCGTGTGCGTATGTTTGTATCAAAGGAAACACGGAGATTAGGGTTTTCTTTCCCGAAAAAAGCAAATCTGTCATAAGTTAAATATAGCTTGGGTAATACGGGATAGAATTTAAGAAATTGCGAAATTTCTTTTGCAACCTGTATATTTATAATGCTTGTTATTTTGGGCGGATAACCGTGTTCCGTGAAGAAATACGCATCCTCCAAAATAATATTTGTTCGTCGTTTATTAACGATACCCTTGTATTTTTTCTTTATTTCAAGAAATACTTTATCTGATAAATTCGGTATGCCGTAAGCACGCAATCTTAATTTTTCCTTGTATGCCGGCTTTGAAAGTGAAGTCCTTATTAAAAAATCATCATTTGTATCATAATACAGATTGGCGATACTATATGCTTTCCCGGCAATATTATATTTATCGGGAGTCATAAATTCTAAAAGAACACTGCTCATTTTTTCAAAAGTGTCGGCATTTATAAGGTATTTGTATTCGTAACGGTTAAAGGTTTCTATTGCCATAAATAATTACACCTCGCTTTCATAATCTAATTATACAACACGAAAATTAGACAATTATTAGAAAACGAGGTTTTATGAAATATTTATTTTAATGCGTGAAATTTTTGCTTTAACATATTAAGTTTATCATACACAAAGGATTTTATATTATCATCAGTTGTATTATTCAACAGTGTTTTATAATAAACTTCTGCTTCCGAATATAATTCATCAAACAATCTTTGAGGGGATTGAATTAGCTGCTTATTTGAATAATACGCTTGTTTTTTATCGTCCCAAACAAAAATATAATATCCGTGTTTTAGCTTCATTACCTCAATATTTTTATCAATTTCAAAATACTCTTTGAATAACTCCATTATATTTTCAAAAGTCATAATATTCTCTCTTTCTCCGTCAAAATGATTAAATACTTGAATTGTGGCAAAAAATAAAGTCGTTAAGTACCCTACTTAATTATTTTATCGAAAAAGTCCGCTAAATGCCGTAAAATCAAGACTTTTTCATATATCAGAAAAACTGTATGTGTTAAAATTATCATAGTCATTATATCATATTTGGGCTTATTATTCAAGATTTCGGAGCATTTTTGCAAAAATTCTCCGTCAAAATTTTAGTCAGAAAGAGAGGTTATGCACTCATGGCACGGCACGGAGAAAACATTTATAAAAGAAAAGATGGTAGATGGGAAGGTAGATATATCAAAAGCTATGACATAAACGGTAAGGCACAAAATGGTTATATTTACGGAAAATCATACAAAGAGGTAAAAGAAAAATTAACATTTGCAAGAGCTAATATCAAGCAAAGTACGAGAGTAATCTCTTCGGATATAACCGTTTCAGATTGGTTTGACAAATGGCTTGAAGCACAAAAAAGAATTAAATTGTCGAGTTATACAACATATTCATCTTGCCTCAATAAGCATATAAAGAAAAGACTTGGAAAAATCAAGCTGAAAATACTGACAGACGAACATATACAAGGCTTTGTAGATGATATTTCCAAAGAGCTTGCACCGAAAAGTGTTCACTCAATATTTTCAATTTTAAGATTAGGATTGAATGATGCGTATGAGAAAAAGCTGATTTCTGAATTGTGCAGAAAAATTAAGCTACCGAAGATTAAGCGAAAAGAAGTTAAGGTCTTTACAAATACTGAACAAAAAGCTATTGAGCAGTATATAGAAAGCTCGGAAAATCAAAATGATATTGGTATTCTTCTTTGTTTTTATACAGGAATACGAATAGGAGAATTATGTGCATTGGACTTTAACAATATTGACTTGAAAAGAGGTGTTATATCAATTCAGCATACACTATATAGGGTAAAATGCGAAAAGGGTAAAAGGAAAACAGAATTAAAAATTTCTACTCCCAAAAGTGAATCATCAATAAGAGATATACCACTTCCAAAGTTTTTGATTACAAAACTGTCGGCAATCGAAAATGGAAGTGGTTTTCTTATACAAAGGAATAATAAATTTATAGAGCCTAATGTTTATGCTCGAAGATACAAAAAGATTTTAGAGGAATTGGACATATCATACCGAAAATTCCATTCAATCCGTCATACCTTTGCGACACGAGCATTAGAGATTGGTATGGACATAAAGACGCTTTCCGAAATACTCGGTCATTCCTCGCCAACCGTTACACTAAGCCTTTATGCCCATTCTCTGCCGGAGCATAAACGAAAAGAAATGGATAGGCTCGGAAAACTATATAATCCGTCAAATTAGTTCGTCAGTTTCTTGAAAAAACCGTGCGAATTATGGGTATATTAACAATAAGTAATTAAGTAGGGTACTTGATTGTATTTTTAGCGGAGATGTTTTCGGACATCTCCGCTAATCTTAATAGCAGCTCGGTCTTATAGCAAAGCTAAAACCGCCTGTTGTAATAACAACATTATTCGCACCTGACGAACAATGAATCACAAGCACATTGCCGCTTGCGTCTTTTCCTGCAACAATGCCAACGTGCGAAATATCATTGTAAAAAGCCAAATCTCCTGCCTGTGCGGAAGAAAGCGATATGCGTGTTCCTTTGGCAACCTGTGATTTTGTTCCGTGTCCTATATCAGAAGCGGAAAATCCTGCGTTTATGAAGCTCCAAGTTACAAAACCCGAACAATCAAGCCCGAAAGGTCGCATACTGCCTGTTGAGCGACTTCCCTCTGCCGTTACAAGTTTCATTTTGCCCCATTCGCTATCCCAACCGATAACAGCGGATTTGCCGCCCCAAAAATAGTTTACTTTGCCTACAAGCGAACAAGCGGCTTTGATAACCGCTTTTCTTTCTGCCGATAAATTATCCGGCAGAGAAGCCAAAACATCTTTTGCCGTTGCGTCGGAAATAGCAAGACTTTGAGTTGCCGATAGCAACACGTCGTTATTATCAAGCAAGGTTTCAAGCGCTTCTTTTTGCTTTTCATTAAAGCCGTACTGTGAAATCATTGCGTCCTTTGTTTTGGAATTGATAGTGATATACAGTACAGTTTCCGTTGTTTCACCGCTTGTTACGGTTTCGGTGCGTGAAGATATACTGTTCATATCCCAAAAGACTTCTTTTAATTTGCCTTTTTTTGCAGTATCTATAACAACGACATCTTGCGCTGTTTCATCTCCTGTCCCCGCAACTTTGACAGCGAATATTGCAATAACCTCGTCCCAGCTTGCCTGTTCGCCCTCCATAACTACTCTGTCGTGAGTTGTGCCATCCTCAATTTCGGTCAGCTTGTTGGAAAGCTCAACATTACATTCCGCAACGATAGAAGAAAGCGGAATACTGTTTTGGTCTGCCGCTTCATCGGATATGAAGATACCGAACGGACTTCCGGCAATAGCGGCAACAATTATAATAACTATCAGGATTACCAAAACAATCGCTACACCTATCCAACCAAAAGCTGCGAAAAAGGCTGCCGCCGCTTTTGTAACTGCTGCAACAATCGCTTTCGTGATAGCGACAACTGCCTTAGCCGTCTTGATTGCGACTATCTTTGCCGCTCTCGCGGCTTTTATAGCCGCCTGTCGTGCTTGCTTTGCGGCTGCCTTAGCTGTTTTCTTTGCTAACTCTTTTTGTGTTTTTACAGCTCGTTTTGTGGTCTTTGCCGTTTTATTTTTGGCTTTTTTGCCTGTGTAGGCATTGCCGCTTTTAACGATTGACTTTGATTTGCCGACAACGTTATCACGGGTTTTCAATGCTTTTTTGAAATTTGCCGTACCTCGTTTAACGTTCCGTGCAGTTACTCTTGATTTCGGAGAATTGTTATATGGTGTTTTTCCAATGTCGGCTTTGCTATCTCTTAAAGACTGCATATAATTTTCTTTTGTCTTTACTGAGGATTTACTTGGTTGTTTATCCGCTTTTACAAGCTCTTTTCTGTCAAGATGTGCATTATCCTTCGGAGCGTTTCCTTGCTGCGTTTTAACATTTTCCGTTTGCAGTTCTTCAGCTTGCTTTTTCCGATATTCAGCCTTTGTTTTCAGCTTTTGGGAAACATATTCCCGACGTGCGTCTTTTGGAGTAACTGCACCGTCGGCAGTAAGCGTTTTATCCGTTGCAGACCTTGATTTTACACCTTTAACGGCATTTTCTGGTATATGTTCACGGATATAGTTTTCTTTTGTCTTGACACCGTGAACAGAAGCATTATCCATACTGCCGTTTTGTGATTTCAGATATTCCTTTTTTGTCTTGACTGCCGATTTCTGCTGTGCGTTTGTTTTAGCGTGTTCGGCAACTTTTTCATTCTTTGGTGCAGTTTCCTTTACCTTATAGTTTTCTGCTGTTTTAGGCTCGTTCTCGCTCGTCTTAGGTGCATTTGCTTCATTATTAGATAACTGTTCATCAGTCAGAGCTTCGGGAGCTTTGCTATCTCTTGTTTTTACCTTTTGATGATGTTCCTTAATTCTGTTATGTACAAAGGTCTTGCTTTTGTGATACGCTGTATCCGTTGTTGTATATGCAGTGTTTTCAACATTGTCAATAGCGTAATTTTCGGGACGGTTGCTTTGTTGCTGTTCCGATGCAGAAGATAGCTGCTTTTCGATAGTTTGTTTGACAAGTGTATCTTTCGTTACAGCCTTTGCATTTTTAACCGTGTTTGTAACGGTTTCTTTGCCTTTAACTGCAATTTTAGGCGTGTTTTTTACCGCCTTCGGAGTAGAGGTAGGTTTTGTTTTTATGTCTTTCTCACTCAAAGAAAATCACCTCGTTATTTTGTAGATTTCATATCTCTGTACATCTTCATTTCACAGTATTTGATTAAATCATCAATGGATTTATGCTTTTTGTTGTCATATACACCGTACCCGACAGCAATACGCACTTTACAGCAACGGTCTTTGTTTTCAAAGCTCATAAAGTCCATAAACTGAGAAACAAAAGAAAGTATATTTTTATCTGCAATACATACAAATTCGTTGTCGCTTACACGGAAAATATCAGCTTGTTCGCCGATAGTCTTTTTTAGCGTATCAGCAACAAATCTGACAGCTTCATCGCCCGTATGCAAGCCGTAAGCGGATACAATCTGTTTCAATTCATAAAGGTTTACTACAACAATCGTCATATTATCAAATACAGCTCTTTTACTGCGGAGCTTTTTCAGCCGTTCGTCATAAGAAACACGGTTAAGAGTTTCGGTCAAAGAGTCTGTATAGACAAGATTAAAAAGTTTTTCAGTAATTTTGTTTTTCATAATGTCCTCTCCTAAAATGGAAAAGGGCGAAGCGTAAAGCTCCGCCCATATCCATTATATCTGATTTACTTCCGCAAGTCTGTTCATACCGCTTTTTGAGGTTTGGAAAACAACCTCAATCTTTGTATCAAGCTCAATATCTTTAAGTCCAAGATAATCTTTATCCCTATACGCTGCGCCGATTATCTTATCGCCGTTCTCAAGCGTAATGTAAGCAAGTATATTCTGTTTCTTGCCATACATCTTGAAATCAAGATTGCCCTTGTATGCGCCTTCCTCTGTCGGAAAGCTGTAATCATTGAAATTTATTTTATATTCTTTTGACATAGTGTTATACCTCCAAAACTTATTTTGTATTAACCCTCGCCGGGCTTCGTTGACATTAGTTTGTAAAGCTCCGTATCTGTCGGAAAGTCATTTACAAACGGTACGATTGAGCCGCCGACCTTGATTAGTCCACGACCTGCTCCCGCATTGGTAATGTAGCTCATCTGCGTATCGGAAATGTTAAGAAGCTCCGCAAGGTCTTTTCTGTCTGACGGAGATTGGTTGAGCATCAACAGAAATTCGCTGTTTGACAGCATACCTCTTGCCGTTTCGTTAAGCAAGCAATCGGATATATTCTGTGTTATGCCTGTCAAAAGTCCGCCGTATTTTCTGAAGCGTTTCCACGCTTTTAACAAGAAGTCTGCGCTATACTGATTCTTGAAGAAAAGATGCGCTTCGTCAATATAAACTCTTGTATATCTGCCACGCTTTCTGTTTTCGATAACTCTGTTCATTATGTTATCAAGCATAATGAGCAAGCCGATAGATTTCATCTGTTCGCCAAGCTCCAAAATATCATAGCTGATTATACGCTTGTTCACATCAACATTACTCTCGTGTGCAAATGCGTTAAGGCTGCCCATAGTAAACATTTCAAGGCAAAGCGCAAGGTCGTGAGCTTCTGCTTCGGGTTGCTTTAACAACTCGTCACGGAGCTGTACCAACGTAGGCTCTTTGTCTGTTCTGCCGTTCATATAATCGGCAAAAACCCGTATTGCACAACGGTCAATAATGGATTTATCCTTTGCGCCAACGCCGCCGCCCATACGCGAATCGCCGTTCTTCAGAAGTTGGTCGAACAATGAAATTAAAAACTCTGATTTGAGCGATACAGGGTTTTCGTCCTCAACGTCTTTGTTGATAGCCATGGCGTTAATATAGTTGTTAGAAGCAGCCGATAATCTGATAACCTCACCGCCTAAGTTTTTAACAAGCGGCGAATATTCTCTTTCGGGGTCAATGATGATAATATCGTCCTTTGAGAAAATCGCCGCAAGTGCAATTTCGAGTTTTGAAGCAAAGGATTTACCAGAGCCGGACACACCGAGAATAAAGCCGTTACCATTCAAAAGCAGCTTGCGATTACACATCAGAAGATTGTGGGATATTGCGTTAATTCCGTAATATAGCCCCTCTTTGTCAATAATCTCTTGTGTTTTGTATGGAATTAAAACGGCGGCGCTCTCGGTTGTCAGCGTTCTTATGGCTTTAATTTTCATCAAGCCGTAAGGGAGAACAGTATTAAATCCGTCCTCTTGCTGATATTTCAAGATTGCAAAGTTGCATAAATGCTTTCTGCCGATAGACAATAAGGTTTCCGTGTCATTATTCAGCTCGTCAAGCGTATCTGCAATATGCACAAGAGTTACCGTAACGAACATCATTCGTTGGTCACGGGTAGTTAAATCATCAAGAAATTCTTTGATTTCTTTCCGCATTTGCTCCATTTCGTAAGGAATGTTGGCAGAAAAATTGTTATTCATATTCTGCTTCTGCTGCCATTTGGTAATATCCGTTTCAATGGCAAGGAGCTTTTTCTGAACTTGCTTTACGGCGTCATCAGTTGGAATAGGTTGAATGTCAACAGACAACATCATACTGCGTGAAAAATCCGTCAGCTCCGAAAGCATACTGTCTTTCAAAAATGACGGATATTCTTTTAAGAATATTACTCTTGCAAACTTATCGCCAAGCCGTATATGGTCGCTCTTAAATTCGATACTATCGGGGCAGATAGCGTCCTTAAAGGATTTACCTCTTGCCATTTCCTTTTTCATATCGAAGTTAAACTCATTTATGTCGCCGTTGCGGAAAAAATCATAAAAAAGACGAAGCCTGTTTTTATATCCAAGCTCCGTTGTGTGTGATGACAGCTTTGCAAAATCGGCTGTTAAATCATTTCCGACACGTGTAAAAAACGTCCGTGATTCCTCAACATTCTTTTTATCGCTCGACACGGTTATATATTTATCGTGTACAATATTGTTACTGTCAGCCATTTTGTCTGAAAAAATTTCCGCAAGCTCATTTGCGTAAATTGAATAATTGTCCTCGCCGCTAGGAATTGCCAAGCTTAACAAAACCTCTTTACTTAACTGTCTGTTAAAAACGCTTATCTTTGCCATAGCGTCGGTGGGTAATCCGTTGATTAGCGCTGAGTGGGCAAGAAACATCTGTAATTGGTCGTCATCGGAAGCCACAGCGTAGTTTATATCCGAAAATCGCCAAGTCTTAGAGTAAGTATGCCCACATTTGAAAATACCGTCCTTATACAAGCAGTCAATCGGTATGGATTGCTGTACTGATTTCGGTATTTTTCTTTTTTCCTTTTTTACCTTTTTCTTTCCGAACAGGTACATCAGCTAAAACCTCCTTATATGCTTCATACAAATAATTTTCGCTCTTGTATGGGCGAACTCCCGAACACAGAAATTCGCTGTAAACAAATGCGATTACAAACTGTTCAAAATTCATTCCGTTGTATTTGAAAAAACCTGCCGCTGCCAACGGTGCAGCACAGACAATACAAAGCCACGAAACAATTTCTCTGTCTAAAAATTTGCTAAGTCCGAAGTAAACGCCCACAGCAGCTCCAACGGCAGCAAGAGAGCAAGCAAACTGTCGCATTGACAGACCGAAAAACAAACTTTCGTGGTAATCTTTGATTTCTTTATTGATACGAATTTCCAAAATCAAATACCTCCTATCTTTCCGGCTCATTCTTCTTAGGCGCTTTCGGTTGTAATTCAGTAGGCTTTTTGCCATTGTCCGGCTGTATAAAATCAATCCTATTTGCAGCATAAAAAGCGTTGCTGTTGAGCTGTCTTTGCCAAGCTCCGTCAGACGGCGCCCACCGAAAACCATTAGCTTTTAGTGCGGCTCGTTCCGCATCGCTCGGCTTTTCATTAAAGATAAGCTGCAAACGGTTTTTGTCCTCATTGATTACGGCTTCGCCGCCCTCAAACTGCCAACCGACAAAGCCTGTTTCTTTGTTTGCGGTAAGCTGTTCAATACGCTTTTTCAATCTGCGGATTTCGCTATTGTTGTTCGTCAGTTTGTACGACGGAAACGGCTGCTTTTCCCACGAATATCCTGTCTGAACATCAATATCAAGTTTTCGTGCTTGTTGTTCAGTCAGTCCCTCACAGCCAAGACAAGTGCCGTTTTTCTTGTGATAGGCATTGACTTTTTTCATAAAGTCCTGTTTTTCTTGACATTTCTCAAGTTTCTCTGTCAGCTTTTCGATTGCCTGTGGGTCATCACTACTAATTGCTGCATTGTTATATCTCATAATAAAATTCCTCCTTATGTTCCAAGCATTTCTTTTATAATTCTATCCGAGCCTTTTATAAGTCCAACAAGCACAAGCATATTGAAAATAACCTCACCAATGTATTTCCATATCATTGTTACGGTAGTTATGCTTGTGTCAAGCGTTGGTGTGCTTGTACTTGAAAAAGCCGAAAAAATAATACACGCAAGCACAATGACAGCACCCTCAAGACATACGCCAACATACGATTTGACAAAATGTTTTCCCATTTCAGCCGTGCTTTCTCCTGCAAAAGAAGAAAGAGGAACGGGAGCTAAAGCGGTGTACATATACAAGCGAAAAAATCGCCCATATACACTCATTATCATAATGAATGACATAATGGTTATAAACAAGCTACCTAAGATTGTTACAAGCCATAACGGTATGCTTGCCCAAAATCCGGCATTTTCAACCGCCGTTTCAATAGCAGAAGGAAGTACCACCGAAGCAGCACTCAAGCCGCCAAGACTTGTTGCAATCTGCTCTACAACCCCACCGCAAATCGAATATACCGCTGTCATTAAATCCATAGCATAGGTGATAGCTACTTTAGCGGCAACAAAGCGTATAAAATGCTTTAAGGCGTATTCGGGGCGTTGAAAGTCCCGAAAAGATGCTGTGCTTTTGAATATGCTCATAGCAAAAAAGAGCACAAGCAATCCGTAACCAATAGCTTGAAGTCCTCCGTTTATGCCCTCAACAACATTCCAAACTGCACCGCCCTTAAAGTTCTGCGGAGAAGTTGTTACCAAAGTCCATATTTCAGCCATTTTGTCATTCCAAGTATTAAAGGCATTTTCCAAGTTGGCAACTATCCAATTATCGCTCAAAAGTATTCACCTCCTCATTTTGAGTTGCTGCCCCAAAAAGGGGCGGCAACTCTTATTTTTCGTTAAGCCATAATCAAGTCCAAAATATCCTTTGCAAAAGCGATAATTACACCGCCGAAGAACGTCAAGAAACCGTTAGCTCGCTGTGAAGCATCATGAGATTTGAGCGACAAACCTATCTGCACAATACCGAAGCCGAGAAGAATAAGACCGATTGCTTTAATAGCGGAAAAGATGAAATCCGACAAGCTGTTGATTGTTGCCAATGGGTTGGCGGCGAATACGGTGTTTGACATCAATGAAATCATAAATGCCATAGATATAAGCGCTATTTTTGCTTTTCTGAGAATAGCGGATATTTTCTCAATCTTGTTATTTCTTTTCATTTCGCAATAACCTCCATAAATTTGATTTAATAGATTTGAATGTTCTTACAAAAAATGATTTATCACGCTCCTTGAATGATAATTTTTCTTTCTTTTCCTCTTGATTCTGATACACAGGCATATCCGCAAAGGTAATGCCGGAGTTTTTGATTGTTTCCTCGCTGAGTACAATTTCGCCGTCAACCTCATCAAGTTTAACGGAAAGTGTGTCTTTAAGGAATTTACTGCTCTTACTGTGAGTATAAGGCATAGCGCCGCCGTCAACGGTTTTCTTTATATTCGGGTGCGTTAGTATATCGAATTTCTTGTCCATAATCGGTTTTTCACCACGAATAAAAATAAGTGCGTTGCTGTTATCAAGCAAACGCACCTCGTCGAGCGTTAAGAGTTCACGACCTGCATTTTGATAGTTTGTGTTACTGCTGCCGTGCTGCCCTTTGGTAATGCCACGTGTCCTTGTGTCAATGGTTTCCTTGCCGAGCATTTTGGAAATATACTCGTGCGTGGATTGTTCGTTACCGCCCAAGTAGAGCATAGTATCACAGTTCCCGACTAAACTTTCCCAACTGTCTTTGAATAGAGCTTTAAGCTGCGCCATATTCTGAATGATAATGCTGACGGATATTCGCCGTGAACGCATTGTCGCAAGCAGTCTTTCAAAGTTATCGGGCAAAGCCACGTTCGCAAATTCGTCCATTACAAAATGAACGGGCACGGGCAGCTCTCCGCCGTGTTCGTGGTCTGCCTTGTAGTAAAGCTCTTGAAACGCTTGCGTGTACAGCATTCCGACAAGGTAGTTAAACGAATTGTCGTTATCGGGAATTACACAGAAAATAGCTCGTTTCTTTTCTCCAAGCTGCCCTAATTCAAGATTATCATAAGAGGTCATTTTGGCAATTTCCGGCAGATTAAATGCAGCCAGTCTGACTGCTGCTGATATAAGTATCGACTTTGCCGTTTTGCCCGACGCCTGTTTGAAAATCTTATACTGTTTTAAGGCAATATGTTCGGGTTTTTCGTCCTCTAATGCTTCAAAAAGCATATCAACAGGAGATTGATACCCCTCGTCATCGTCCTCAACAGTTGCGGCATTTTCGATTAAAAACATAAGCATTTCAAATGTCTGTTCTTCGGGTGGAGCTTCGTGCAGAAGATAAAGCATTAAAGCAGTATCGAGAGCAATTTCCGACTTCTCCCAAAAAGGGTCATTCTGCTGTGCGTTTTTAGGCGTTGTGTTCTGAATTAGGTTTGTAATCAGCTTTATAACATCTTCATCGGTGCGAACATAAACAAATGGGTTGTAACCGTCTGAATCCTGAGGATTTATCAGATTAAAAACCTTTATGTCATAACCTTGCTCCAACAACAGCGGAGTAACAGCACGCAAAATTTCGCCTTTCGGGTCTGCGATAACAAAAGATGTGTTGCATTGCATAATGTTCGGTTTTGCATAGAATCGTGTTTTTCCTGCGCCCGAACCGCCGATAACAAGAACATTCAAATTCCTGCGGTGCTTCTTTGCGTTCAAGCCTATTCGCATATTTTGGGATAAGAGTAGATTTTGAAATTTATCAGTTCGGTTAGCATACCTTTTGACAATAGCAGAAACAATGCCCCACTTAGCAGAGCCGTGTTCTTCGCCCGGTCTGCGATTTTCCCGTGAAGTAAAGTACACGCCAATTCCCATAAGGTAGAGGAAAAGAAAAATGAGTACAGTTTTCAGACTATACTCATTAAGAGAAATACTAAATGGATTTTCAAAAGAAGCTGTAAACCTGTCTATGAGGTCAAACAGCTTAATACCTTTCTCATAGCAGCTTGCAGTGATAAGAGCAAGCCAAGCTATGACAGGCGATAAAACAGAAAAAAGAATGATTAAAGTCTTTGTATCATTTTGTCTGTTCAACTTGAATCCCATCTAACCGTTGATAATTTCATCGTCAACACCTTCTTTCTTATATTCAAAAAGGACAGTTCCGAAAAACTGTCCTCTTTGTACTATTTATTAAATTTTTCGTTGTACTGCTTCATTAAGGCTTGCAGCCTTTCATTCTGCTGTACCCACAATGCAGTAACGGGAACGCCTGTCTTTTCATCAATGTAATTCCCATACTGCATTATTTCCTCGTTCGTTGCATAAGTCCGTGTGTCCTCTGTGTGCTTCTGTGTACCATTGTCAAGCCACTTTGCATATACGGCGATATTTTCGGTTAGAGTGATTTCATTTACTCGCTCAATCTTTGTGCGTGGGTCTGAATACCAACCGTCAAAAACATATCCCTCTTTTTCGGGTATATAGTCATTGAGATTTACCACCGTACCGCAAGGCAATTCAAGCGGTTTGATATATGTACCGCCATCAGATGCAAAGAATACATATCTGTTGGCATATACAATGTTGTAATATCCGACTGGTAAGTCCTCCGTACTGCAATTTGCCGATACAGCAAGCGTACCGCCGAGCATCAACGCCGCCATCACGAAACATAAGATTTTTCTTGTCATTGAAAATTCCTCCTTTAAGAAAATGTATTGTTGTTTGCCCTGTGATTTCATTATAATGACATCTTTCAACAAACGCAAAAAATTTTCGGGAGAAAAAATTTTTTGACAAGAATACATATTATAATATGCTGCAACTTTCCTCTACAACTATGGTAAGCAGTACCAAATCATCACTACCCGTATTCACAATGCTATGAGAAGTTTTTTTAGGGCAGTAATGACAAATACCTTCTGTCAATTCTTCTTCACTGCCATTCCATATAGCTGTGCCTTTGCCGGATATTACATAATTTAGTTCTGCGCTTGTATTGTGCGTGTGATTGCCGATAGAAGCATTTTTCGGAATTATATGCACAATCAATTTCCCCTCGTAATCAACAAGGATTTTCGCTTTTACTGTTCCTATGCCATTGTTCAGATTGGGAGCGTCTACGGCTTCAATCTCATCAAAATTTATCAGCATTTTTAACACCTCTTTACTTATTTTCAGCAAAAAACTTTTTTGGATTGCCCTCTGTGGTTTGAAGCAAGTTATTTTACCCAAGTTTCGCTATCGTCAGAAACGATTGCATAGTGTTCATTGGCTGCTTCGTGGACATCTCCAAAATACCATTTACTGCTGTCGGTTACATCTGTAAAACGATTGAGCTTTGTATAGTTTTCTTTGATGTATTCTTCGTCAGCCTTTCTGTCCGTTGCACGGTTTACAACCGTAACAACTTCCGCACGGGTTATGTTGTTATCGCCCTTGAAAGTTCCGTCAGCGTAACCGTTCAGCCAGCCAATGTTTTTCGCATAAGCGATGTCATCGTATGCCCAATAGGATTTTGCAACATCTGTGTATTTAACCGTGTAGCCTGTTTTCTGAACGTCATTGAAAATGTCGTAGTATCTGACAGTCATAGCCACAAATTCAGCTCTTGTAACAGGTGCGTTGGGTCTGAATGTTCCGTCCGTATAGCCTTTGATGACATCATACTTTTCAAGATATGCAACATGGCTTGCGTACCACTCGCTTGACTTAATATCTGCAAAAGAAGATTTACCGCTTATTTTTTCGCCCTTTTCTTCTGCAATGAGCCTTGCAAAGATAGCGGCTGCTTCTGCTCTTGACATATCATTGTCGGGTTTGAATGTTCCATCATCGTAACCGACAATGTACGCTTTATGTTCTGCTGCCGGAAGTATAAGTTTTCCGTTATCGTCGGTCAAGCCTGTTGCTTCATTGCCGTTCTTGTCTTTCAATACAACCGTGTAACCTGCTTTTGCCTTTCCGTTTGACATTACGGTAATAGTGTAGTAGTTATTATCTTTGAGAAGATTTCTGCCTGTCGGAAGTGTAAGCGTTGCCTTGTCAGAAGCAACGGATTTTGTAACTAATACAGATTTTCCGTCCTTGTCGGTTATATTTACATTGACAGTTGTGTAATAGCTACTGCCGCCACCACCGCCGGAATAACTGCTACCTCCACCGCTTGAAGTCTTAACGGGTAATGTAACCTGTCCGCTTGCATTTGTTGTTCCTGTTTTGGTTGCAGTCTTATCAGCGATTGTAACAGATACACCCTTAACGGCTTCGCCGTTTTCGTCTGTTACCGTTACGGTTGTTTGATTACTTGTTGTAAGCAAATGGGTTTCGGGAAGTGTAACATAAACCTTTCCGTCCTCAATCCTGATAAATGCGTTCTTGATATTGCCCTTTGTGTCGGCAACCGAAACACTGTATTTCACGGTTTTATCTTCGCCGTTTTCGTCCTCGCTTGGAGTGATTTCGGTAATATTGGAATTTCCGTCATCGTCTGTAATATCTTCGGATAAGGTCGGAAACACCACAATACCGCTTGCATCGGTTGAGCCGCTAAATGTTTTTGCAGTTGTTTCGGTTTCCTCCGGCTGCGCTTCATCGCCAGCTTCAGCCTGTTTGATTGTTTCTGTAACAATGACATTCATAGCCTTAACAGGTGTATTATCAGCCTTGTTTGAAACAATTACCGTAATGCGGTTGTCATAGCTGAAAAGTACGGTTTCGGGAAGTACAACAGAAATGTTTTCAGCCGTTTTAACTGTGTCATCTTCGTTTTTGATTTCCGCATTGTAAGTAACAAAGGCTTTTTCGATATATCCTGTTTCATTTTTCACGATTACAGAATATCCATTAACTTCTCCGTAGCCGTTTAGGTCTGTAATGTCAATGTTTGTAGGCGGTACGGTTGCTATGCCGTTCTCGTCTGTTACATTGGTTTCCGTGTTATCTGCCGTATCGGTAAATACGACGGTCATATCTTTTACAGGTGTATTTTCGCTGTCTGTAACAGTTGCCGTAATTCTGTTTGCAATATCAATCAGCACACCGTCGGGAAGTACAACATTGATTTTGCCGTCAACGATAGTAACAAAAGCGTTTTCAATCGGTTTTGTTTCATCTGTAATTAAAACATTATAGCCGTTTACAACTGCATTACCCTCGCTGTCTGTCATATCTTCGGAAAGAGGGGGAACGACGATTTTCCCGTTTTCGTCTGTTACGCCCGTATAGGATTTTTCTGCCGTATCATTTACCGTAACAACGATTTCGCTCATAGGCTTTCCAATACTGTCAAACACAGACACGGTTGTTCTGTTGTCATAACCGATTTTCTTTCCGTCGGGAAGCGTAACAGTAATGCTTCCGTCCTCATTATGTTTCACATAAGCATTAGGAATAGCACCGAGTTCGTTGTTTACAAATACATTGACGTTATCAACATTAACCTTTCCGGCATCATCTGTATAGCCTTCGCTTGCAGTCGGGAGCGTGATTCTGCCGTAGATGTCTGTAATACCTTTCTCTATAAAATCAGCATCACCCATAGCAATAACGGTAATGTCTTTCTGTGCGTTACCATTATGGTCGGTTACAGTTACAATAACAGGATTTTCTCTTGTCGGTTTTATACCGTCGGGCAAGTCAACAACAATTTGGTTGCTCTCACCGATATGAATGTCGCAGTTCGGAATTATAACATTCGTTTTATCCGTTACCGTTACAACAAAAGTAATTTTTTCTTCATCGTTGTCGCCGCCGATTGTACCATTATTATCACCCGTGCTGCTCTGATTATTTGGCACTTTAAGCTGTCCGTATTCGTCCGTTGAGCCTGTTGCAGCATTGTTGTTTTCATCAAAAATGAATATGCGTAAATTTTGTGCCGGCTCTTGCGTGTCGGTATAAAAAGCTGTGATTGTTGTTTGGTCTGCATAGTCGAGCAGTCTGCCGTTTGGCAGCTTGATGGTAACATTATCGTTATCGTCAATCGTGATTTCGCCGTCAAATACGGGATGCCCGTCTTTATCGGTTAAAATAATGCTGAACGCCCCAACTTGTGCATTACCGTCTTCGTCGGAATGGTCTTTATCGACAAGCCGAGGGAGTTCTGCTGTTTGTAAAACCTCTCCACAGCGTTCGCACTCAATATGCTTGCTACCTGCGTGTTCAATCGTTGCTTCTGTATCAATTATCCATTCGGTAGGTTTGTGTCCTTTTGCTTCTTTGTATTCGCCTTTGTAAGTATCGCCGCAAGCAAAGCATATATAGGTTGTGTAGCCAAGTTCAAGACAAGTCGGCTCGGTTACTGTTTCGACGTATGAGTGCGGAAGTTTCGCCGTGTACTTATCTTTATATTCGCTGCCGCAATCGTCGCACTTAAAGATAGAATATCCCATTTCCGTACAGGTAGGTGCAATTACGGTTTCCGTGTAGCTGTGCTCCTTGTGGTCGGTATAGTCGCCGATATATGATTTTCCGCAGTCGGGGCAAGTATAAATGGCGTAGCCGTGTTCTTCACAAGTAGGCTCTACGGTTTCCTTGTTATAGTTGTGTTCCGTCATATCTATATAATCGCCAATGTAGCTGCTGCCGCAATCTATACAAGTATAGGTTGTAAATCCCATAGAGGTACAGGTCGGGGCAGTTACAACAGCGTTGTAATTGTGGTCTTTCTTCTCTACAAAGTCAGAAACATACTCACTGTTGCAATCTGCACAGGTGTATGTTGTAAAGCCGTGCTGTGTGCAAGTAGGCTCGGTTACAACCTTATTATAGTCGTGTTCTGTCTTGTCTGTATAATCGGAATTGTAGGTATCGCCACAATGCTCGCAGGTGTAAATGCTATATCCCATAGCGGTGCAGGTAGGCACTACAATTTCTGTATTGTAGTTATGACCGTGTGCATTTTCAAGTACCGTACCGCAATCTTTACAAAGCTGTGGAGTAGTACATGTTGCATCTGCTCCTGCATTGTGTCCTTTTGCCGAAATAGCCTTAATCATTTTTTCGTCGCAGTTATTACAAGTGTATTCGATAACGCCCTCGGCATCACAAGTAGAGTTTGCAACTGTATGTCCCTCATCCCAGCTATGACCTGTCGGCTCTGTGTAATCGGATACCGTGTTCAAGCCACACATAGTACAGGTAGAGGTAGTATAACCCTTATCTGTGCAAGTCGGCTTTTTAATTACTCGTTCATAAGCATGAGAAATCAAAGGTGTAATATCCGTAATATAGCTGTGTCCGCATATCTCGCAAACGTGGTCTTTATACCCAACACTCTGACAGGTGGGATTGTGATTTTTCGTTTGGTATTTGTGCTCGCCCGTTGCAGTTGTCGTTTGGTGGAAGTCGCCGCAGGATTTACAAAGGGTTAAAACAAGACCGCCTTGCTTGCAGTTTGCTTCACGGATAACAACGTCGTCATAATCATGTCCGAGTGCGGGCGTGTAGTTTCTCTTTTCAAGTTCACCGCAACCCAAACATTGAAAACGCTCATATCCAAGCTCTGTGCAACTCGGCTTTACCGTTTCAAGATAGTGGTATTCGTGTTCGTGTGGGATTGGCAAAACAATAATGGTATCATTGCTGCCGCCGCTGCTTTCTTCTTTTTTATCATCAGCGACAAGCCATACATAAGAAACGCCGTTTTCTGTCATAGTTTCTCCGGCATAGCTGTAACTGATTTTGTAGTACACGGTGTAATATCCCTCTTGCGTATAATTGGGAGCTGATGTTTTATTACAATTACCTGCTGAATTACCGTAAAGGATAGAAGTTTTTATACCATTGTCGGAAAGGTCGGAAACAGTAAGCGTATGCGCTTCACCGTCTGCTTTTCCGTAATAGGAAGCAACAACCGCTTTTGCCGTTACATATTCAGAAGTTTTATATTCGCATTCCTCGCAGGTATCGGTGATATAAAAGCGATTGTTTCCAAGCTGTGCATCCACGCTCTCGTTAAAGCTGTGCTTTTCAAGTCCTTCTGTTGCACGTGCGAACGTACCCTTGCAGAATTTGCAATATTCACCACGCTTGAGGGTAGTCAAATGATTTTTTTCATCACGTGCCTTGTAAGTGGTGTTATCAAAATCAAGGAAAAAATTGTGGTCGCACGAATACAGCGCATATACATTCCGATTGAAGTTATAGACACCGGGACCTTCATGGCTGTTGATTGTCCCGCAAGTCTGACAAATAGACTTTGTGAAATGATACCCGGTATAGTGTGCATCAACGCCCGGCGTTCCGTTATCAAGATTTCCTGTACCTTCACCGTCAATCAGTGTACCGTCCGAATATTTTACTCCTCTGTTCAATGCAGTTTCACCCGATTTTGTATATTCGGGTACTCTGTATGTGATACCGTAAGTATCCTTTTCGCATACTGCACAATATAAGGTTTCATACGTGGTAGTTGCGTTAACGTCAAGCTCGTTTGTGCGGTTATTGGAAGATAACCACACGTCCGCAGGGTCAACGTAGTCATTGCTCTGTGCTGCAAATACGGCCGGAGCAAATGATGACAGCATACAGATAGTAAGAATGATTGAAATAATAGATTTCAGTTTGCTATTCTTAGTCATATAAAATTCCTCCAATATAAAAAAATTACTCTTGTTTGTGGAAAGAAGCATAAACTTCATTTAAGGCGGCTCAAATAGCCAGTGTAATAAGTGCATTATCTGCCTTTACCTTTCTTTATGTTTTTCTTGTTTGGCTGAATATGTTCGTGAGATTTTATCTTTTCGGGAGCTTTTTCAGCTTTTTGCTGTTTCTGTTGTTCTTTGATTTCTTCAACCTTTTTCTTTACAGATGGTTTTCTATCAGAGTGGTTGCCCTCTTTTTCCATATCCCCGCATTTCGTAAATTCTCGCTCTTGCGGATTTTCTCTCATGCGGGGATTGGATTTTTTTGATTGTTCCTCCTGCGCCTTGTCGGGAGCATTTTGGTTTTCACCGTCTGTTTCCGGCTCTATTTCTGCTTCGACTTCCGGCTTGCTATACCCCATAATCTCCAAGATACGATTGATTTGAGGAACATCGTCTTGCTTTGCGATAATGTCGCAAAGTCCTGTATTATTGTTCTCGTCTTTAATGGGAGTGAAAAGAACCCCGTATTTGTTAGCTTCTCTATTGAAATGTCTAATGTCGCTTTCTTTAATCTGAAGAATACATAATGGTTTGTTGGATTGGAGCAATTTTTTCATATTGGTTTTGCCTTGCGTTTTGTTATCCTCTTTTAGAAGAGCAATAATGATTGCCGCAAGATTTTTTGCTCCAAGCCCGGTTAGCTTGACAACTTCTTCTGTTACTTGCAATCCTTCTTTTACCATTAAATCAGCGACTTCGCCGCTTGTGTTCATCTTGCATTACCTCCGTTTCTGCCTGTTCCTGCAAGCTGTCGGCTTGCTGTTTTCGTTGCTTTATTTTTTCTGCATCTGAATAAATTGCTTTGCACATACGAAGCTCGCTTCGCAGAGTAGTTAGTTCGGTATTGATTGCCTTTGCTTTGACTTTTATTTCATCTGCATTTTCTTCTGTCCGTTCCGAGTAAAGCTGCTTTCTCTGCGTTGTAAGCTCGTCAATTCTTGCTTCTGATTTTCGGTGATATGCCGTAAGGTCAGCCACCGTTTCAATGTTATTGTTGTATAGGAATTTGAATTGTTTTTGGTATCGTTCAAGTTTGACAATTTCATCACGCATATAAAAGGAAATCCTTTGAGGAACCTGCTTCTTTTTTATCTTTCCAAACAGATATAAATAGTGATAATACAAAGCAACAAAGCCTTTGAGCTTCTTCGGCTCACAGTTTTTATACTGTTTGTCAAAGTCAAAACCGCCTTTGTACATATCAGAGGGAGAAACCATTTGAATACCGTTTCTTGCTGCTATAATTCGCTCCTGTATAGCTTCTTCGGTATAATGCTTTCCGAGCTTATCAAGTCGGATAGCTCTATCACCGTATGGTGGAACGAATGATGTGAATTTGTATTTAGCTCCGAAACGCTTCATCACAAAACCACGCTTTTCAAGATTTCTCCAAAAGTCTTTCATCGTGTATGACGATTTTATAATCTCGTCAATATCTCGACGTACTTGACAACGAATAGAATCGCCTTTTTTCTCTGCCATAGCTTCAGCGTAGTGCATACCTCTGTGTTTCGGATTTTCTATAACCGACAAACAATGCTTTCTGCAAATATCATCTGAAATACCTCGTATATCCCAAAAGTAGTCCTTAAAGCTGTTACGGTATTTTTTGCCACTCTTGAACGAAACTGAATTTATGATGATGTGATTGTGATAGTGGTCTTGGTCGAGATGCGTAGCGACTACAACCTCATAATTATCAGCAAACAGCCTTTGAGCTAATTCAATTCCTGCTTGATGTGCTATTTCGGGGGTTGTTTCAAAATCCTTGAAAGATTGTACCATGTGATATGCAATAACACCGTTTTTGCGGTTATGCTTTCCAAATTTCTTTTGAGTTTTCAGCATACGCTTATATGCGTCTTTCCGACAGTTGAATGATTTGACATACAAGCCTTGTTCAGTCTTGTCATCGTTTCGGATATATTTTTCTACATCTTCAGCAGCCTCCAAATCAAGGTGATATTTTGTTTTTTCGGGGTTGACAATATAGTTAAGACTTGAATCAAGTCGGGTTTTAATACTCCATATCTTCGTGTAAGCCATTATTCAAAATCACGAATCTTCTCCATAATATCGTCAACAAGGTCAACAGCATATTCAATTCTGTCGTTTGTTATGCTGCGCTCTGCGTTTGCTATATGAGCAATTTGATTGATATTAACTCCGATAGCATTTATCTCTTGCAGCAGCTTAAAATATGTGTCGGGCGGTCTTGCCCGTATGCTTTCACCGTTAAGCAGTTTTCTTATAAAAGGCTCTTTTTTCAATCCGGCGATTTCAGCCTGTTTTGTTAGATGTTCAAATTCTTCATCTGTCAGCCACAAGCTAAAACGCCTGTTTCGGTATCTCATTTCTAAGCACCTCCTTATCGTTCATAAGCTGTATCACGTTTTTTCTTTTTACGAATATGGGAAGGGGTATTAGGGGCGAAGCCACTAACAAGTGGGCATTTGGGAGCACAAATGCCGTGCTTGCTACAACAAATGCACTGCATTTGTTGCACCCCTTAGCACTTTACTCTGAATAGCATTGGCAGATATTCTTACGTGGGCACAGCTCACAATCATCAAGAATTTCATCGCCAATATCAGTTGTGTCGATTGCTTCGCAAGTACAAATTTCAATGTTATCGCATTTGAAATTATTTGCCTTATTGAGTGATGTTTTGACCGACCTCATGCTGCCATCAGGAAACTTTTCTGTTGATTCAATAAAGATAAAAACAACATCGCTAATATCAGCACCGTTTTCATAATCTTTGATAAATTTCTCAGCGATTTTTCTGACAGCTTCTTCTGAAGTATCAGCTTCTACATAAGCCATTCTTTCATGTGCAAAAGAAACTTTGATTTCGTACTGTTTCATTGGAAACACCTCCAAAAATTTATTTACAAGTTATACTTGCAATTTAATTTTATCAACTTGTACTCCCAAACCTAAAGTCGATTGAAAACTTTTTGAAATTTATTTTGGGAATGAAAAAAGTCTGCATATTTCAGCAGACTTTACCTCATATTTACCTTTCATAGTCTTTACTTTTCTTTTTTTCTTGTTCTGATACATCTTCTTCGGAAATTGTAGTATCAATAATAGGCTTTTCTTTTTTAACTGTTAAAAGTGCATTTAACTCTGCCAATCGTGCGGTATGAGCTTGATATTCTTCCTCACGGTCAAACGGCTTTCCGAACTCAATTTTGGATTGCTCAAGCGCCTTTTCGTTATCTCTAAGGTTAGTTTCCCATTGAGTTATTTTGCCCTCAATGCCCGATAATGCGTTGTCAATTCTCTGAAAATTGCCGTAAATATCATCACCTAAAACAATCTCATACGATGTGTTTTTTCTGATAATCAGCTTGTGTTCCGTCAAGAGATAAGGCGAACTTTTTGCATACAAAGAAAATCCCATATATTCTCCGATATATATTTCGTAAAGTGAACGGTGTTTTTCAAGAGCTTCAAGCAATGCTTTTCCGGCATCTGCTTTTTCTGCGTATTTTACATCTTGAATTGTCATACCGTAAAAATTTCTCTTTTCAGATAACGGATTTCGCTCTTTGTATTCGGTAATGAAAGCAAGGTCTTTTTGATACACGGAGATTTTACCTTTTGCTGTTGCTATCTTCGACGGGATAAACTTCAAAATAGCATCTTCGAGGCGGTAATGCTGATTTTCATAATTGTTACGACTAATCTTTAATTTCTGCACAACGGTTTCAAGCTCCATTTTTTCCTTTATTAAAGGATTTCCTGTTGCAAGGGCTTTTACTTCCGCATAGGTCAAGGTATCGTTGTCAATGTCATCAGCAGAACGGGCAGGGGATTTGCTTGTCATAATCTGAGAAATAAAACGTTGCTTGTTCTCAAGTATCTGATAATTGTAGCTGTCAAATGTATCTTCGGTAACATACTGATATAAATAAACCTTTTTATTCATATTACCTCGCCGCACAATTCGTCCCATACGCTGTTCCATATCTCGTGGTCGCCACGGGCAATCGAGATTGTGCAAAGCAATCAGTCTGTCCTGCACATTCATTCCTGCTCCCATTTTCTTCGTAGAGCCGATAAGCACACGAACGTCACCGCTTTTTACAGAAGCAAACAGTTCAGTTCTTTTTGTTTCTGTGTTCGCTTCGTGAATAAATGCAATTTCTTCTCTCGGCACACCTAAGTCCACCAACTTATTACGAATATCGTCATAGACATTGAATGAGCGGTCTTGCGTAGGAGTAGACAAATCACAGAAAACAAGCTGTGTAAGTCGGTCGGCAGACGTATCTTTCCAAATGTTATAGATGTTCATTAAGGCTGTATTTACTTTGCTGATTTCCTCATCGGAATAAAGCGGATTTACAAGTCGTTGGTCGAGCGCAAGTTTTCTACCGTCATTTGTAATTTTCAGCATATTATCTTCATACGGCTTTACTTTTCTATCCCGCACATCTTCAGCACGATTAGCTAAGTCGGCAACATACTCTTTTTGAACTTCACTTGCTTCAACCTTAACATTAACAAGTTCCTTATCAGGAACGGGAAGATTGAGCATATCGCTTGTTTTTATATCCGCAACCTCTTTGAACATTGCCATCAGTTCGGGTATGTTGTTGAACTTTGCAAACCTTGTTTTCATACGATACCCCGTTCCTTCGGGGGCAAGTTCCATAGCTGTTACCGTTTCTCCGAACTGTGCCGCCCACGCATCAAAATGAACAAGCCCACGCTTTTCAAGCTCTTTGTACTGCAAGTATCGCTGTATGGTATAAAGCTCAACCATTGAATTTGAGATAGGCGTTCCTGTTGCGTGTACATTTCCTTTGTAATCTGTCAGCTCATCAATGTATCTGCATTTCATATAAAGGTCGGTTGCTTTCTGCGCCACAGCTTGCGTTATTCCGGCAACATCTGTCATTTTGGAATAAAGATAGAGGTTTTTGAACTCGTCTGATTCGTCAATAAACAGCTTATCTACACCAAGCTGTTCAAAGGAAACAACATTATCCTTTTTGGGAGCTTCGGTCAGTCTTTTCAGCTTATCCAAAAGATTTTTCTTAGTCTTTTCAAGCTGTTTGACAGAAAAGCTCTCGTTTTTCTCAAACTTAATTCTTTTAATGCCGTCAGATATTTGCTGTATTTCGTGTTGCAGTAATGCTACTTGTCGCTCATAGGAGATAGGGATTTTCACTAATTGGCTATGTCCGATTATTACAGCGTCATAATTGCCCGTTGCTATTCTTGCACAGAACTTTTTGCGGTTTTTAGCTTCAAAATCCTTTTTTGTTGCAACTAAGATGTTTGCTGCCGGATATAATGAGTAAATTTCCGCTGCCCATTGTCCTACAAGGGCATTGGGAACTACAAACATACTCTTTTGACATAAGCCAAGTCTTTTTGCTTCCATAGCAATGGCGGTCATCTCGTAGGTTTTTCCTGCGCCTACACAATGAGCTAAAAGAGTATTCCCACCGTAAATACCTCTTGCAACCGCATCACGCTGATGTGGTAACAGATTGATTTCGGGATTCATACCGACAAACTTAATATGGCTGCCGTCATATTCTCTTGGTCGGATATTGTTCATTGTTTCATTGTAGAACTTCGTCAGCATTTCTCGTCTGTCGGGATCTTTCCATATCCAATCCTTAAAGGCTTCTCGAATAAGTTCCTGCCGTTCCTGTGCTGCGGCTGTTTCGGTGTGATTTATAATCGAACTTCCGTCCGACATTTTATCGTAAACCTTGCTGTTCTTTAACCTCAGACAATCTTGAATTAACCAATACGCATTTACTCGGCTTGTTCCGTAGGTAACATTTGCCTTTACATTGTCGCTTCTGTCGGCGCTTTTTCCCGTTACATTCCAATCACCTGTCATATCGGAGTAAAAAACATTGATTTCATCTTGGTATTGTTCGGGTGTTTCAAGAAGCTCAAATATAAACTGCCTGTAAACGTCTGTCGGTATCCAATGCGTTCCCAAACGAACGAAAATCTCGCTTGCTTCAAGGTCTTTGGGCTGTACTTCTTTCAAAGCGGCAATGTTAGCGTCAAGCAAATACTTCTTATGGTCGGGTTGTGCTTCACGCATAGCTTCAGCCATTTTTAGCTTTAACCTAACATCGCCCGAAAGGTATTCGTCTGCTGTAACAAAAGGATATTTGTGCAGCATTTCTTCATCGCCAACAAATTTTTCTACATTCGTATGACATTTAACATCACGGAAAATAACGCCCTGCAAATCTTCTTCAAGCTCCTCAAAGCTCTTGCCGGATAAGCTCGACATAAATCCCATATCAACGCAAGCTCTCTCAGAAATAGAAACCTCTAATGCTTCAACTGCCGTTTCCACCGATTGCACGGGGGTATAATTCTTAATTGTTCTTTTGGTGAACATATCGGCTTTACGCTCAAAATTCCCCTTGTTGTCAAGCACTTCCAATGAACAGAGAAGATAATAGCTACCATCATCAGAAAAAGCCATTTCGTTTCCTCGTGAATTGATACGGTCATATTTTTGCACATACTCGTCATATAGCCTGTTAAGCTCAACTTGCTGTGTTGTGATTTCCTCAGATGTTGCATCGTGTAGCTGCAAGTCTATCAGCTTATGTGTGCAATCCCGAAGCTCAATCAAGCCTTTAATACGACTTTGCGCTGTTTTATTTACCTCAATCTTGTACATTAACCCATTTTCACGAAAATAAATCTCACCGTCCACTAATGTATAACTGAAATTTTTAACATCGGGGTCGGCAGGGATAGATGTAACCTCATAATCTGAACTGCTTTCAATATCGTATTCGGGTATCTCTGCTTCAAGATTTTCGACAGCTCGCCCAAGCTGTTCTGCAAGGGTTGTGTCATTGTTGGGTTGACATACAAGCTGCGGACCGTATGGACCTGAGATAACCTCAAGAGCGCCAAGTACCATTTCGGGGTGTTGCGTGAAATATTTGTTGATAGTCAAAACATTGTGTGATGTTTTTCCCTCGCTGTCCGTGTAGTCATCTTCGTAATACACATCTGTATCAATCCAATCGGGAGCATCTTCTTCAAGATTTCGTATTGTATCTAATTTTTGAAGAAACATAATGTCGGTATTTGTTTTTGTTCCCGCATTGTCAGAAAAAGCGTTTATAGGTAAACGTATAGCTCCGATAAGGTCGCAGCGTTCGGCTATGTATCTTCGCACACGGTCGTCGGATTTATCCATTGTCCCGCCGCCTATGCCGTTGGAAGTTATAAAGGCAATAACACCGCCGGAACGCACCTTGTCAATCGACTTTGCGATAAAGTAATCGTGAATAAAGAAACCGAGTTTGTTATACTCGTTGTCATACACCTTGTAACCGCCAAAAGGAACATTACCGATTGCAACATCAAAATAACTGTTAGGAAGTGCGCTGTCCTCATAACCCCTTATTTCAATATTGTTTTTTTGATAGAGCTGTTGTGCGATTCTACCGCTTATACTGTCAAGCTCAACGCCGTACATTTTACTTTCCTGCATACTGTCGGGGAGAGTACCCATAAAGTGTCCCGTACCGCAAGAGGGGTCTAAAATATTGCCTGTCTTGAATCCCATATTCCCCAAAGCCTTATACATTGAACGCATTATGACAGGCGGTGTATAAAACGCTGTCAGTACGCTTGCTTTTGCAGATGTATATTCTTCTTCGGTCAAAAGCTCTTTCAGTTCTTCGTAATGCTTGTTATCTTCTTCAAAACAAGAATCTAAACCGCCCCAACCAACATAGCCGGATAGGATTTCCTGTTCTTCGGGTGTTGCTAACCTGTTTTCACTTTCAATCTGTTTTAGTGTTCTGATAGCCGCAACATTCGCTTCGTATTTTTCTTCTTTTGTGCCGTGTCCGATGTTGTCGTTTACAATATGAAAATTACGCTTCCCGTCAGCTTCAGCTTCGTGGATTTCTTCGTGGTGTTCTTCTTCGGGAGTAAGAATACCATATGTATCTTCCGAAAGCTGTACAAGGTCTAAGTTGTGAGTATCAACATAATCAGCAACGGTTTCCTGTGTGCCGACAATAGAGGTAATATCACCGTCTTTATTAAAGGTTAATTCTATTTCCTCGTCTTGCCATATAACTTTTTGCACTTCTTTCACAAATCCGTAGCTATCGTTATTTCTAAACCATTGATTTGCAAAAGAATTAAGCTCACGCTCCAATGTCTTATTTATGCCGTTTGGTGTTTCGGTTGTCTGATAAAAGCCGCTCTGTTGAAATGTTCTTGCTGTCAATGTCTGATTTTCGTTATCAAACACAAATTCCATATCGGGGTCTGCAATCATATCTCCATTCTGCGAATAATAATGCGATACTGCTATTCGGTTTTCCGAAAGATATTCGATAGAAAGGGGCATTATTGCGCTTCCGGCTGTAAAACGAATATAGCTGCTTTCCATACTCAGTATTTCGGGAGCAAGTTTTTGGAGCATTACATAGTTTCTGTGTTCGTGGGTATTGCTATGAGTTTTTTCAGGAACTGTTTTAGGTTTTCCAATATCTCTGATTTCTTTTGGTATGCGTATTTTAATAGCCTTGTTGTACGCATCTTCCATACCGTGATGAAACATTAAATCCCTAAAATCGTTCAAATTCTTATCTGTGAGCTTGAACAGATTTAGTCCGCCAACATCTAACATTACCTCATTGATAAGGAATTGATAAAATTCCCGTCCCGCCATTCTTTTATCGGAAGCAACACCGACTATGCCGTTATCGTCAAATTCCATTTGTATATCGTTTCTTCCGATAGCAGACAGAATACTGGCTATAATTTCGGTTTCTTGGTCAAAAACAGGTAAATCATCTTCAAGCAGAAGCGCATAGGTTTCCTCAAAGGCGTGGTTTTCCAGACGCTTGTGAAATTCATAATACAGCTTATGAAGTGCAGCGTTTTCTTCAAACGGTAAACTCATAACAGCTCTTTTGACAGCTTCATTGCACTCAATTCTTGCATTTTCTTCATCTGAGTTAAGACAAGCGTTGATATAGGTTTCGTCGCTCATTACTTTGCTGATAATAAGCGGAGCATATTCGTTAAAAATTTCTTTAATAGTCGGCTCTTTTCCTTGCTGCGCATTACTGTCATAATAAGTTGTGGTAATTTCTCCCGTGTCTGTATCAACGCTGCTTACAACAACGGAATATCCATTATCTTGCAAGGCTTCAATGTTTTGTTCTAATGCGTGAGCAGGAACGCCGCACATTGAAACACGCTCGCCGCTTTCCGTAACTCTGCCTGTAATATGCAAATCCCGAAGCTCTGCAATTATATCGGCATCTTTGTCATAGAACTCATAGAAATCGCCAAGTCGTACTACAATCACGCTGTCGGGATTTTCTTCTTTCAAATATTTGTATCTTTCGTAGGGAGAAAGAGAAACAAGGCTTTCTTTTTCGTTATCAATCAATACTTGCTCATAGGCTTCTGCAATCTGTTCAGCGTTTGGGGCTACAACACCGTCATTCCTCAGTTTATGGTCGATTGCATAATTGATAAGCTCATCATCAACGACATACTGAGCTTGGATAATAATCTGTTTTGCCTGTTCAATAACAGCAGATAAATCATATTCCTCTTGCTGTTTTTCCGATTTGGGAATATCCAAGTAAGGTATAGCTCTTTTGACAACAAGTCCGATACGGTCTGAATACTTTTCCGGCTCATTTTTGAGTATGGTATTAAAGCTGTCCATAAGAGCAGCGGTAACACTTTCGCCCTCAGCTTCTCTGGCATAAAATGTAGTGTTTCCGGCTTGAAATTCTCCGACAGCACAAATGCAAGCGTATCTGTTTATAGCTGCCGAACTATCTTTTTTTGTTTCGTCATACTCACGAAAAATTGCACTCATTTCGTCGGCTATCTCGCTGCGCTCTTTGTATTCAGCCTGTTTTTCTCTGTAAGTGGGATAATACGCTTTTTCTTCCGGCGATAAGTAACGGTCATGAGCCACAAGCTGTCCGATACGCTTTGCAACAAATTCCCAATTCATATTCATATCGGGGTGCAGTATATCGCCGTATTTTGAAATATGAATACCTTTCCCGTTTGAACCCACATATCCATTTGTGCCGTCTGCAAATGTGTAGCTTTTGCCGCCTGTACCGTATTCATTTTTCAGAAAGTCTGCTCTCTCTTTTAATGTGCTTATTCCTGTATAAAGCTCGTAAATACGATATTTCCCGTGTTCAAAACCACTACCGTCCTGCAAAACAGCATCGGTTTCTTCCTGTGAAATGGAAAAAGCAGAACGATTATCTCGCTCTGCTTTTCGTTGTTCAAGGCTATTTATTTGTTCTTCTTCGGTAGGGAGAAGAAAACTTAACTGTACACCAACTCTTGAAGCACGTTTTCCTCTGCTGAATGGCGAAGATTGTTCATAAGTCCAGTCCACTTCATCGGGTCTGTCGCTTTCAGTTCCTCGTTCACTCCGTTGCTCTGTGCCATCGCTGTTATCAATTCCTGTACCTGCGTTTTCGCTTGCTCGTCTATCTCCGACAGATGTTGAAGAATCTGACCTTTTATCAACATCATCGAGTACAGACACGGGCGATTCTCTTTCAGATACGTCCTCCGAAGTCTGCCGTATTTGCCTATCGGCTTGTCGTGCTTCGGAGCTGTCAAGTTCGGGTACTTGTAATCTCCTATCTGAGTGTAGGTTATCTGTGCTGACACTGTTATCATTCCTTTCCGTGTTTTCATCAAGTTCTTCTTGTTTGTCTTTATTATAAGTTGGATTATTTTCTTTTGCAAAAAAATCTGTCTGTTCTCTTAATTTTCTTTTTTCTGCAATAACGGTTTTAGATATTTCTCGGATAGCTTGTTCTGCTATACTGCTCACAACATTACCCAAAATATTTATTGTTTCGGGCGTATTAAAATCTGTAATATAATGAAAATCCTCACGTTCAAAAAATTCCTGCGGATTCAGATTAAGTCGCTGCATTATCATAAATGCCACAGATGTTTCAGCGATTTGTTGGAACTCATAATCAATATTTAATTCGTCTAAGTCCTCCAAAAAACTGTTTTCTTTTGCATATATCAGTTCTGATAAGTAATCCGATTTGTTGTCCTCAACCGCTATCTTTGCAGCGTTTATTATGGCATCTTCAAGGGTAGCCTTATCGGTTAAATCGCCAAAAGTGTTTTCGAGCGTTTCAATGACGGCAGCTTCTACACGGCTGTCATATTGCCATAGAAAAAATCTTTTTCCGTCCATACTGCGTGTATCTGATACATCATAAACATATTTTAATTTATATCCGTTATCTGTTTCACGAAGAAGCGCAATGCCCTCAACGCCTTTTCTTATCCAACGATACCAATTCTTGTTTTCGTGCCAAAATTCAAAAGTTCCACAAGCTGTTGCGTGTGGTCGCTGTGCATATATAAGAATTTGGTCTGCAAATGGGTACTTGAATTGCCAAGCTGCCGAACTTAAAAAAGCTGTCCAATTATCATAATCAGACAGACTTTCAAGCGTTTCAAGTGATATGGCAGTTATGGTTTTTACATCAGAAGCCATTGTATCACCTCCGTATTTATCGGCTCATATTTTTTTCTTCACGAATTTTATCGCATATTTTAATGCCTTGCTTCAATGTTTTTATATCTCCGTTTTCGAGTTTTTTTATAACAGTTTCCTTGTGCTGCTCATTCATACAGTGAATATGTCTGCAAAATCTCTGCACATCCCCTAAAGTATCGCTTTTGGTATTGATAATTCCGCATATAAGCTCTCCGACGTTATCATTCGGTGTAAGCTCAATTTGCAACAGTCGTGCATTATCCAATCGCATAACGCTTAAAGGGGTAAGAATACCAATGCTCTCCAAGTTAGATTTCAAATCTGTATTTTTACAAGTTAAATCAGCTACAAGGTTATTCGTCAGAAAGCGTACACTTGCCGTTACCATATAATCACGCTCCTTTTATAAATTTGTGTAACGCCTATCTTTCCGGCTCTGATTTTTTATGTTCAACTCCTGCGTGTTTTTTCAAACCGTTCATAGTCTTTTTGTTACAGCCCTCAAAATCAGCTTTGCAGTTTATAAAGTTTTCAAAGCTATCCCGAAAGTCGGGGGTATCAATATCGACCAAATATCCGTTTCCGATACCTTCAAGGTATGAAAAAAATTCCTCTGTTGTTTTTCCAACCTTTGCAGCTTCAAGAATATTGTTTTTACTATTCTCAATATACACAAGCTGTCCTCCGGCATTGGAATCGGGATTGTAGTAAATCTCTGTAACACCACCGTCTGTTTTAAGGAAAATATCTCTTTCTGTCTTGTCATAATTCTGCTCTACAAGTCGTGTGTTTCTGAATTTATCAAGAGCCTTTGTATTATAGCAGTACAGATAAAAATTATATTGTCCTCGCCTTGCATCACAGCGCAGGTAATATGTATTTTCTTTGGTTGTAATACGATAGCCGGATATTTCCGTATCCTTTGCAAAACGCTCCGCATTGGCATCATAAGCGATATTGTGCATTTTAATTCTGCTTTTCAAAACAGGAGTGTCGGATTGAAAGCGTAAATAATTGATTATATTATCACATTCACGGCTGAAATCGCTTGTTTTATATTGCTTGTAGTTATCTTTATTTTCAAGCATAGATTCCGTCTGTAAACGTTCATCAACAGAATTATCAAAATATCCTCTGACATAACAGATACAGCCTCTGTTTTGATTTTCATCTTCAAGCCGATACATAAATTCAAATTCGGATTGGTTTATTTTTTCAAGCATATAAGAGGGGGCATCATAAGGTCTGTATCTACCTCCGTGCTTTTCTTGTATTTCTGCAAATTGGCAGATATGAAAAACAGTCAAAGTATCCGTCTGAAAATGATAATCGTCAATATATTTGCACTCTCTTATGACTTCTGTTCCGTCCTGTGATGTAATACATATTTTTCCGCCGTCGGGTATGCGGAATAATTCGTTATAGTTGCTATCAATAAACCGTATTTCTTTATTATCCATTATCGCTCAACCTCCGTATGCGTTCTTTGTGGGAATTTCCAACCATAGACAGCTCCAATATCATCGCCAAGTCGTCTTGTTACTCTTGTAATATCCTGTCTTGTTGCAGTTCCGTAATATATTTTTTCCTGCAACCTCTCAATTTGACTTTCTGTAACATTATCTTTGAAAGCACGATAGAGGTAATAGTTTGTTCCATCGTGATGAATAGCAGTACAACGAAAATCACCTTTTTTATCTATATACCATTCATTCATATCACAATCGGATTGCAGACAATCTTTGATATTTCCGCTGTCTATCATTTTATATCCGCTAACCCTACCGTTCCAACGACCTAAATCAGCTATTACGATAATGCTCTGCGAAAGTTGAATATTTAGATTAGCTCGCTCATCTTCTAAATTTTCGTTGTTATTTTTACACATTATCGTATAAAGCTCATCGTCGGGATAATTAGGATAAACTTCTTCTAATGATTCTCGCCAATCATCAAGGTCGAGGTCTATATCCGACCACACAACATATTTATCCTGCATTATCGCTCACGCTCCTTATTCGATTTACTTTTTGATTTTGGTTTCTGTGCAGATTGTTCCGGCTCTTTATATTCTTTGAATTTGCCTGTGTATTCAAAGAATTCGTGTTCGCACGGAAGATAGCATTTGCCGTTTTCAAGGCATTTGAATATATCGCATTTTATATTGTTGCAAGCTGCATAGAAATCACTATGTGAATAGCTGATATTTGCCTTACCATAAACAGATTCGTTATTTCTATCCCAAAATTTCAATTCTCGGTCTGTGTTTATATGTTTTGAAGCTTCATAAATGCTTGCACTTTGAATACCAACAGGCAAGAAATGTTTACCCCCATACTCAAATACAGCCGGATTTTCCTTTATTATTTTTTCACATTCCAATATATCCGTTAGCCATTTCGGATAAAATTCCGGCTTCAGTTCACCAAGAATTTCGTACCTTTCAAAGCGTTGTTGTGAATTATTAAACGGCTGATTGCAGAATATAGCGTTTCCGATTGCATTGGGGTTAGCGCCGTTGCCGCCTGTGCATCTGATAATTTGGTGTGTTGCCGTTCTGTATTCGGGTAGAAGTACATCTGCTTTTACAACAAGCAGTTTACCCTCAAGGTTTTCACCGAAAACATCTCTGTTACACATATCGGCAGTTATAAGCTGCAACGGCTGATTTTCTGCTTTGATAATTTCGGTGATATTTGAAACTTCTGATTTAACCCTGTTTGCAAATTCCTCAGCTATCTCTAAATAGTTATTGCTTACAACAGCTTCGTCGTAATATTCAAAAAGTCCGTTATTGCAAACATAGCAAGTCATATAATGGTGTCCGTCTTTATTGTTCATATCTTCGCCGATAACAAGCTCTTTGTTGGCAATCTTGAAGCTGTTTGTAACTTCATATTCCTCAATTTTCCTTATATTTTTTTTGCTCATATAGTTTCACCTCGCAAGCTGTAATAGATTTTCTATCCTGTTTCGTTACTGTTCTTATAGTCGCAGGGCGGATATTTCTTCAAATCATCGCTGAATTGCTTTTGTGTTTTATAAAATCCACATTCTTCATTATCACAATACCGTTTTTTGAGTATTCGACACAAAGAGGAATGTTTGCTATAAGCAAAGCAATCTTTCTTAGTCATTAAAATCACTCTCAATCTCTTTTAATTCAATGGTACAGACAATTTTGTAACCGTGTTTATAAGCAAGCTCTTTCAGCTTGCTTATAAGCCGTCGCCTTTCCTCACGCTAAACATTCTTCAATGCTTCGTATGCTGTTAGGTCTTTGCAGCCGCTTTCATTAAACCTCATATCGGGTTGATTCGTATTTGACATAACATCACCTCTCCGGCTCTTTTTCTTTTGGCTTTCGGTTTCGCTTATAAAACTTTGCTTTATTAAGCCCCCGTTCACAAAAGTCTTTTTGAGCCGCAAGCAAGTTTGAGGTGTAATGCCCCCAAAAGTAATTGTTCTTATCGGTACATTCCCACGTAACAAACATATTAGGTTTTGTTTCGTGTACACCGAGTACGATTTCCGAATCGCCGATTGTAATTGCGTTTGTTATAATATATCCTGCATTTTTTCGCCATTCCATAATGTTTACCTCCATAAAAAAAGCCGACACGCTTTTTATAGTTTGTCGGCATTATCTGTATTAAGTTTTTCAAGTCTTTCGTCCTCCTGTCCTGCCACTATAAAGCAGCACATCATTACCACGCCTAAAGTCCCTCCGGCTATAAAAGCTAATATAATCCATAACCAAGTCATATTTTATCTCTCCATTTCTCTCTGTTTTTTCCTGTACATATTTTCAAGCAGCTTGAATATTGTGTCCTCAATTTGCTGTTTCGTATAGCCTTTTGGAAAATACTTACGGATTTTATCTTCTTCAAAGGTTATTTTAATTTTTTCGGGTTTCTGCTCCTGCATAATCGCTAATATGGATTCGGGTGTTAAATTTCCCTCATCACAAAACCTGTGAATTTTTTTAGCCTGTTCGATAGAGGGGGATATTTCCTCGCTCTCCATAGTCTGCAAAACATCCACTTGCTGTTTTGCACTCAGATAAGATAATTCAACGGCTGCGTTCATCGCAATAGAATTTGTATCAACCTTTTCAAGTATCGGGTCAATGAGGTTTGTTAATCGTATGTATCGCTGTATTTGATTACGGCTTTCGCCTGTTTGTGTCGCAAGAATTTCATCTGAGCGTAAATTCGTCCCAATTTGGGACACATTTTCTTGTTGCGGTCTGCCAGCCTTTCTTTTCATAGCTTCCAGCTTCATTTGATAGGCAAAAGCCTTTTCACTCGGCAAGATATGTTCACGCTGAAGATTGCTGTCAACAAGAAGAATTGTAGCGGTATCATCATCAAGATTTTTAACTACAACAGGAACTTCGTCAATTCCTGCAATCTCACAAGCCTTAACTCGTCTGTGTCCCGATAGTATTTCATAACCGCCGTCCTTATGCGGTCTTACAACAACAGGAGATAAAACGCCGCTTTCTTTTATGCTTTCCACAAGTTCGTCCATACTCTCATCAAGCAGTACCTTAAAGGGTTGCTGTTCGTATGGCTTTAATTCGGAGATTTGCATTGGTGTGATTTCTTCCGTATTTCTTCCTGCATCTGTCTTAAACAATTCATCGAGTGTACTCCGACTTATGTTTATTCCGTTGTTTGCCATCTTCAAGCACCTCCTTTGTTAGATTTCTATACGCTTCTGCGGCTATGCCTTTTTTGTCATACTCAAATATACTTTTACCAACAGCAGAAGTTTCAGCAGCCTTAACCGATAATGGAATTTCAGTCTTGTAAATCTTCAAATATTTAGCGTAATTGAGCCTTACAACAGAAGATACAGATTTTGAATAGTTTGTTCTGCGGTCAACCATTGTTAAGAGTATGCCGCCATATTTCAAGTTAGGGTTAAGCTGCCGCTTTGTACTGTTTACCGTTGCCACAAGCTGCTCTAATCCCTTTAATGACAGATAGTGAGCTTGAACGGGGATAATAACTTCATCGGCAGCAGTCAATGAATTAACTGTCAGCATACCGAGAGAGGGGGTGCAGTCAATAAGCACATAATCATAATTCTCTTTTACGCTGTCAATATAGTTTTTAAGGACATTATATCTTTCTTTTGTGTTTACAAGAGCTGTTTCCAAGCCCGACAGTTCAATGTTTGCCGGAACTATATCAACGCCTTCTTTGTGATGTAAAATACCCTCGTCTTTTGCAATAGGTGTATTGTTTATTACCTTTTCCATTAGTGTAGATAGTGTGATGTCAATTCTATCGGGATTTTGATAGCCTAAGCTCTCTGTTAAGCTACCCTGTGCATCACAATCCACAAGTAAAACCTTTTTACCCTCGTTTGCAAGACCAACGCCTAAATTGACGGTGGTAGTCGTTTTTCCAACGCCGCCTTTTTGATTTGCTATCGCTATAACTTTACTCATTTTTTACCAACCTTTCTTGTTCCAAACGTTTTATCAACATTTCGCCGTCAAGAGCAGTCAAAACCTTAAACCAATCCGAACGAAAGAAACGCTTTATGGAATTTCTTGTTTGATAACAACCGCTTTTCCTAAAATCGCTCACCGCTTGTACTATTATCGCATTTGCCAATTTCTCATAGTTTTCTTGATTTTCATACATCAATCATCGCTCCAGTTCTTCTTAGGGTGAGCCATATCGTGATTTACTTTTGCGGTGTACCAATTATCTGCGGTTTCAAAGGAGCGATAAATCGTAGTAATTAAAAAAGCCCGTATATTACGGACATTTGAAGTGTTTTCATTTAATGCAAACTTGATATATTCAATATGTGAGCTGTTAATCTTCAAAAATCTGCTCTTAACAATCTCCTGCGGATAGTCCTGTTTGTTGATGCGTATATACGGCTCTTTGCTGCAAACAACATCAACCATAAGCTCTACAATTTCATCAAGCCACGCTGCCGTGTATTCGTGGACAATTATGTTATAGTCAATATTGTTTTTTATAACACGCTCGTAAGTGTTTCTTTCTTCAATCCATCGTATCATATCGGGCGATTGTGCCGGAGCAGAGAGAGCTGATGTTTCTTTTGCTCGGATAGGATATGATGTGATTGATTCAGTATAACTCAATTCATTATCTCTCTTTTTAATATCACTAATCTCAGTATCACTTATATTATTATCACTACATTTCGATTTCCGAAAGTCTGCATTTTCGGTTTGCGAAAGTCTTGAATTTTGATTATCAAAAGTCTTGTTTTTCGATTTTCCGAAGTCTTGACTTTCGATTTCCGAAAGTCTTGAATTTCGATGCTCGTTATTGCTGATAACAAAGTTTTTGAGATAGATGATAGCAGGTTTTCCCTGTCCTTGTTTTTTGCGTTCGATAAGACCTATTCCTTTTTCGTTATCAAGCTCTGCAATCAATTTTGTTGCTTTTTCTGTACCACAGCACATCTGCTCCATAACGTCATTAGTTGTAAAATAGATATAGGCTCGCTGCTGTTCATCAAGCCAACCGTTTTTTATAGATAGGCTCATTCGGTCAAGCATAAGTCCATACAATAATTTTGCACTATCAGATACACGCTTAAATTCCGGCGAAGTCATAAGCAGCTTAGGTATTCTGTAAAATGTGAATTGTTCTGCTTCATTTCCGTAGTAATAATCAAATTGTATTGACATAGTGTATTCACCTCCTCAAATAGTAAAGGGAGTGCCTAAAAAGCACTCCCTTAAAATTATGCTACATCTTTGAAATCATCAAATGTAACTGTTGATTCCAATGCTTTCACTGCCAGCGTTGACATTTTTTCTGTAATATGTGTATAGTATTTTAGCGTAAATTCCAATTTAGCGTGTCCAAGCATTTCTTGTACATATCTTGGACTAATTCCACTTTCTGCAAGAATCGTTGCGTATGTATGCCCCTATGGTATAATAAAGACAAACGGTGAAAGCCGCATAAAATCAAGGGTTTTGCGATTTATCTTGATATATTTCAGTTCTTTTTCCAACCCGAAATTTACAAGATTTTCGTCTTTAATAACGGTAATGTTAAGTTAAAGACAAAAGTTATACCCTGCAAAAGGAGGTCAAAATTTAATAAAATATCAACTGAGAACGCTTTATAACAAACCATAAGGCGTTCTTTTTTTATGCAATCACACACGGAAAGGAGGCACAACAATGTCGATACAATTTGAATATTTTTACGGAAATGAAGCCGAACAATTTACCTTTTACAGAATACCGAAAATACTTGTTACTTCCCCTACTTTCAAGCGAGTATCTGACAGTGCAAAGCTGTTATACGGTCTTATGCTTGACCGTATGGGACTATCCATACGCAACGGCTGGGTTGATGATGAAAACAGGGCATACATATTCTTTACAACAAATGATGTTATGGAGCAGATGTGCTGCGGAACGGAAAAAGCGACAAAATTACTTGCGGAGCTTGACTCAGAAAAAGGCATCGGTCTTATTGAACGCAAAAAGCAAGGGCAAGGAAAACCGGCAATCGTATATCTGAAAAAGTTTTATATTGATGAAGATACCGACCGAAAACCAAGACTTTCGGAAACCGAAACTCCAGACTTTCGGAAATCGAAATTCAAGACTTTTGAAAATCGAAATTCAAGACTTTCGGAAATCGAAAGTGCAGACTTTCGAGAATCGAAATCTAATTATAATAAATATAATAATACTGATTTTAACGATACTGAAAAGAATAATACTGAATCGAGCGATACTGAAATCATATCCTATCCTATCAATCGTGGAAATGAGAATAACTCTCCTCCCTTGCCTGCACCAAAAGGCATTGATACGATACGATGGATAGAAAATCGGCGAAAATATGAAAAGCTAATCAAGAAAAACATTGACTATGACATTATCTCGGAAAGATACAGTAAGGCGTGGCTTGATGAAATTGTGGCAATAATGGTCGATGTGGTATGCAGCGACGAGCCGACAATCCGCATAAACAAACAGGAATATCCTCACGAGGTTGTAAAGAGCAGATTTTTGAAAATTGACTCGTCGCATATTGAATATATAGACTTCGCCCTGCGGAGCAACACATCAGATGTCCGGAATATCCGGGCATTTTTAATTACAACGATTTATCGGTCGTTTGAAACGGCAGATAATTGGTTTGCGGCAAAAGTAAAATACGATATGGCAAATGTATAGGAATCGGAGGCGGTATGTGTGGAAAATATCGAACTGCTGGCAAATGCCATAATTCTG
>CAKSFQ010000005.1 GCA_934454115.1 uncultured Clostridia bacterium | reverse complement strand
TCCATTATGTAATGGGGTTGGGGCGAGCCGTCCACGGAATGTTCATTCCCGAACTGCCTGTCGGATTGCTCCGACAACTCGTATTATACACCATTGATCCGCCAAATTCAAGATATTTTGACGAAAAGGTTATTTTCACGCATTTTGTGCACGATTTTTATTTTACCGGACTTTTCGATCGTTTCTCTTATTCCAAAAGTCCGTATTTTCTTTTGATTCGCTTGATTTTTTCACACATCGGCTCTGCCGCAAAATACAAAAAGAACACCGTTGACACCGCATGAATCAGATCAAAGGGCAGTCCCAGCGCATACGTTGACAAAATCATCGGCCATGTTGGCCTTATACTAATCAGCAGAACGGAAAAAAAGTTCATAATCCCCCCGTAGCAAACCATGACCGCAAAAAAGCCGAACACGCAAAACGATGCCTTAGAAGGCCGCAGCGCTCCCTTTTGCACCAAAATCCCAGACAAGAGTCCAACGCCGCCAAGCGCCGCCATCTGCCACGGCGTCCACGGGCCTTGCCCAAAAAAGAAGTTTGAAACAAAAGCGCTGAGCGCCCCTACCAAAAATCCCGTCTCACCGCCAAGACACGCCCCGGCGATGATCACCAGCGCGACAACCGGCTTAAACTGCGGCAACGCCGCAAAGGCCGCGCGGCCTGCAACCGTCATAGCACAAAGCACGCTGATCAGCACTACCTCACGGGCAGAGGGCCTCTTGCCCTCGTAAGCGAGGAAAAATGCCAGCATCGCCTCTAAGAGAATCAGCAGGCTAATAAAATAATACTTTTTTTCGCCCAGGAGGTACACACCGGCCGCAACCGTCAGCGGAATCAGCAGCAGAACACCGAGCGTCCCGATGCGTCCGCGCCTTGTGATTCTCGTTTTCTGCCGCAGTACAGTCAGCGAAAACTCCCTCTGCACAATCAAATTTCGGCATGCCGCACCGGCAAAGAAGATGCTTGCAATCTGCAGCCAAACACTGCGGCCGTCCTGCTCCTTGCCATACAAAAAAATCTGCGACAATAAAAACAGAGCCGCAAAGACAATGCCCATCACGATTTTAGCAAACGAAGGCCTGTCCTTTTTTTCGGCGCTTATCTTCTTTGGCCTTTGTGCCGCAGCCTTTTGAAAAAAGCTGTCTCCCGGCGGACTTTGGGGCAGTGTTACACCGATTGCCTCCGCAATATCGGATTCCAGCACCGCGTGCGGAATCATGCCGCGCGCCATACGGCAGGCATCGGTGGTGTAAAAGCTTTTTTGATCAAAAAAACAGCGCGGCGCCCCCTCCGACACAATCTGTCCGTCAAAAAACATGCCACAGCGGTCGGCATACTGCGCGCAAAACTCAATATCATGCGAAACCATAAGAATCCCGACGCCGCGCTGCCGCAAAGCGCAAAGTAGCCGCGCCAGTTTTTCCTTAAACCACGCGTCAAGTCCCTTGGTCGGCTCGTCCAGGAGCAAAATTTTCGGCTTTTTCAGCAGCACCATGGCAAGCGCAGCGCGTTGCATCTGACCGCCGGACAAATCATAAGGGTGCTGCTCCAAAAATTCCTCCATCTCACAAAAGTCTGCGATGCGATGCAGCATCTCCTCTTTTTCCTCCGCCGACAGAGATTCGCCGTCTAACACATGCCATAAATTTTGGCGTACGGTTTTATACGCAAACAAATCTTTGGGGTTTTGCGGCAGCGCCGCAATGCTTGCGCCTTCCTTTTTCCAAACCTTGCCGCGGTACGCCCTTTGCACGGACAATATGACAGAGAGCGCCGTGGTTTTTCCGCTGCCGTTGCCGCCGACAATGCTATACCACTCTCCCCCGTGCAAGGTGAAATGTAACCCCTTTAAAACATCCGGCAAATCTCTTTCGTACCGAAACCAAACATCGTCAAGATGAAGAAACGCTTCGCCCTGCGGCAAATCCTCCTTTGGGATTGCAAGCTCTCGTTTTACGGGCATCTTAGAGAGCCAGGCACGGCCGTCGCGCACGGTAATCGGCATCTTATCGATGTCTTGACTGCCGCTTGCGGCGTACAGGCGCATCGCCGTCGGAAACGCCAAAAACATTTCGGGATATTTTTCCTGCACCACAGCGCCGACGACGCCGGGACTTCCCTGGGCAAAAATCTCGCCCCGATGCATTACAACCACACGGTCGGCAAGCGACAGCACCTCTTTTAACCGGTGCTCGGACAGGAGAATTGTTGTTCCGATCTCCCGGTTGATTCGCACCAATGTGGAAAAAAATTCGTGCGCCGCAATCGGATCCAGCTGCGCTGTCGGTTCGTCCAGAATCAGCAGAGATGGCTGCATCACCATCACCGATGCCAGGTTTAAAAGCTGCATCTGACCGCCGGACAGGGCGGCAACATCCATGGAAAACCAGTTTTGAATCCCGAAAAAGGAGGCCATCTCCGCCACCCTCGCGCGGATCTCTTGGGGCTCCATCCCGATGCTTTCCGGGCCGAACGCCATCTCGTGCCATACCTTGTCACAGACGATCTGTTGTCCGGGATCCTGAAACACAAAGCCGATTTTCTCCGCCTGCTCGCGCAGGGGAATCGTCTCGGCCGCAGCGCCGTCAATCAGGATCTTTCCTGTTTTTGCTCCGTGCGGCGCCAGCGATGGCTTGATACTGCGCAGCAGGGTAGACTTTCCGCCCCCGGATTCTCCGCAAAGCACCACAAATTCTCCGTTTTCGACCGTCATGCTGATTTTGTTCAGCGCAGGCACATCTGACTGCGGATAGGTAAACGTCAAATCCTCGATCTTAATTTTTTCCATCGAACCGCCTCCCTTCCCTCTATCATGACCGGTGTCAATGACAACATCAGATAGGCAACCATGCCGCACAGACTTTTTACTGATACCGCAGCGCCCTTAATACTCGGAAAATACCGAAAATACGCACCGCGGGTGACGCCGCAGATAAGCACAGCGAGCGAAAGAATCAAAAGCAAAAGCAGAATCGTACGATCCCGTTTGGTAAACAAAAAATTTGAAAACGCGGTTCGACCCGGCAAGCCGTAGCCGCGGCTTTTCATACTGTCCGCCGTATCCACCGAGTCCTCAAAACAACGGGTCACCAAAATAGACAGCATATGCGTGCCGCTTTTAGCCTTTTGCAGCATACCCTTATTTGCCGCATCGGCACCGATCCCCTTTTGCGCATGAGAAATCGCGGTAAGCTCACGCTGATACTTCGGCACAAAGCGCAGGGTCATCGACAGCATCAGCGAAAACACCGGCATCACCTTGCCAAACAGGTACATCCACTTGTCCCCGGTCATCACACGGTGAAAGCAAAAGAACCAGCCCATGACCGAAAAGAACATCACGCCGGACGCCGCACCGTAGAGGATCGACTCAAGCGTCAGCGGATTACCGGACGGCAGATAACACAAAACGGTCACACCGGCATGGCTGAACAGAGGACTAAGCGCCGCCGCAAACAGCGCGCAAAGAAACAGGTAGCCGAGGCTTTTAAGCGTCTTGCCGCGTCCCGTCATAAAGGCACAAGACAAAGAAGACACCAGGCTGATGCCAAGATAAACCGGGTGCATATAAAACATTGAAAAGCCGATAACGGCCAAAAAATAGACCGCATTCACTAGCGGATGACAACGCTTAAACTCACGCATCTCTTTGCCCTCCTTCGCTTAGCGAACCGCCAACGTCCGCGCCGCGGTCACAAGTATAAACCCACTCGATGCGATCCCCCGGTTTTAATAAATACCGTGAACATCCGTAGTTTGGAAACCATCCGTTGACCCGATAGGCCCAGCCGGACAGCTCGCCGCAGTCAAACTCATACAAATTGGCGATTCCCTCCACATAGGCGCTATGATAAACCGGCGTGTTCACAAATTCCATCGGAATTTTCTCGCGGCGCATCTCCCGGCGAAGAATCTGAAACACATTCTCCCCCTCATAAAAATGGACTTCCCGCTCCGATAAAATCACGCCGTCTTTCGGCACCAGCTCCACCTTTTCGGGGTCAATCGCCGACAGGTTTTCAAGCAGCGTATCGCAGCGCACCGAGAGCGTACAGGTATATTCCGGCGCGTCCTCCTTAACCTCCTGCGGCTCCTTCGGAACCGGCTTTCCGGCCGGGACAGGTTCGGTCTCATAACGGTCGCGTCCCGTATCCTCCGACAGCTCCATTCCGTTTTGCACGGAATACGCGGCGTCATCCTCCCCGGCCGGCACCTGTGTTTCTTTTGCCTTTTCCGCCTGCTCCGGCGTTTCCGCATCGGCGTTCGTCTCTTCCGTTTCCGCACGCTCCGATACCGGATCTTCCGCCGCCTTTTGTTCCTTCTCCTTTAAAAATTCCTCCGGGATTGACGTCTCAGTGGCCTTCGGTGTATCTTCGGTGATACGCCAGCCGTGCAGGGAGGGCGCATTACCGCCCCACCAATAGACAAAGGCCAACAGCCCCAAAACCGCTGCCGCAAGCAAAATCTGTTTTTTGTAGCGTAACAGGCGCATCGCCCTTGCCTCCTTTGTAAAATTTTTTATCCTCGGCGAAGCATCGCATTACGGAACGTTACGGCGATGCACTGCACCGCCGCCGAAAAAGCATGCAGTATCCGCCGCCAACCGTGGTGTAATCATACACTCTATAACAGTGCAGCACAGCGCAGAAGCTGATAAAGCATGTGTGCAACCTCTGCGCGGAGCACGGGGATCTGCGGTTCAATCTGCATACCCGTATCCGGCAGAATATTTGCATCGCAGCAAAAAGCAACCGCCTCCTCTGCCCACGCACTGATTGTCTTATAGTCATCAAATACGCTCAGGATATCCTGCCGCGCGGTCTCGTCATACGCGCGGTCTGCACCGCAAAGCTTTGCGGCACGGCAGACCATGACCGCCGCCTCTTCACGGGTGATTCTTCCGTCCGGCGCAAAGCTTTGCTCCGACACGCCGGTCACGATCTTAAAATGCTCTGCTGTCGCAATGTAGCCGGCATACCAGGCATCGGACGGGACATCCGCAAATTCCTTGCCGGGCGCAGCTGCAAGCCCAAGTCCTCTCACCATGATTGCCGCAAATTCGGCTCTCGTCATGGTTGCGTCCGGCGAAAAGGTATTCTCATCCATACCGCTGATGACAGACCGTGCCGCCAGATCCTCAATCTCACTTTGATATATATGGCCGCGGATATCGGAAAACGTCTTTGCCGCGCCGATTTCTCTCGGCCGTACGGCCGGATCCCTGCCGGGAAGTCCCTTTTCCGCCTCCGACGCAGCCTCCGCGATATCCACATCGCGCATGTCAAAAAGCGCACTTTCGCCCTTTAAAAATCGCTGCCACGCAACCAAAGCATAAAAGCACTGCTCGGTTGCCATGCGATCCGCCGCGCCGGAGCGCTGATGTGCAAAGCGGCCGCCGCCCAAATAAAAGGCACAAAGCCCGTCAAGGGCGGACAAACCGCCCTTGACAAAGCGCGGATCATCGGCCGCAATCCCAAGCGCCGCCATCGCCGTCACAACCTGTGCCGTGCTCTCCGCAAAGCTGCCAAAGCTGCCATCGGCATTCTGCTGATCGGACAAATAGGCAAGCGCATTGTTGATGGTGTCGGTCAACGCGTTCTCTGTCTGAAATCCTGCCAGCGCGCTGAGCGCCATAGCTGTCATATCGATGTCCGATTCCTCGCCAAGGCCCCAGCCGCCGTCTGCATGCTGCACGGAGAGAATTTTTCCTGCATAATCCCGGCACGCCTCAGCCGCCCCCGGCATTTTCGACTGATCTCTTGCATTCAGGGCCAAAAGCGCCCAGACAGCGCCGTTAAAGCCCTGCCGCATGGTTTTTTCTTCCTCAGTCAGCGGTTGGAGCAGGTTGTGTCCATCCACATCCTTTGCATCTGCACCGGCCGCCGTCAGCGCCAGCGCAACCCTTGCATATTCCGTATACTTTTGATCGTGCAAAACGCCGGCGCGCTCTATAATATACTGCCGCGCGTTTTTTTGATACTTCGCGGCAAAATCCGCGTACTTCGTGCGGTCATAGCGCATCAGCCCCAGCGTCGCCCAATCGCCGCCGACAGTGCCGATTGTAGGATTTGGCGTGTTTTCTGCCAAATACTGCGCCACATCCATCGTGATCGCCGCAGTATCGGCCTTTGCACAAGCCGTCCACGGTATCACACAAAAAAGCATAAAAATCCACAAACCAACAAAGGCTTGCTTGATCCGTTGTTTCATTTTAATCACCACTCCGTCCGAAATCGTGTACCCCAAATCTCGATTTTAAAGATCGGTTACCGTGCTCGGCCCCTATTTTTCTGACAACAGTATACCATATCCTTTCCATCCGGGCAATAAGGAAATGAAAAATATTTGTGCCGTCACAAAAAAATGCCCCGCAAAACTTGCGGGGCACCAAATTTACACAACTTATTTCTGAGGGCCTGCCGATACCAGCGCCTTGCCGGCTGCATTTCCTTCGTATTTTGCAAAGTTCTTGATGAATCTGCCTGCCAGGTCCTTTGCTTTTTCTTCCCACTGTGCAACATCTTCGTAGGTGTCGCGCGGATCCAGGATACCGGAATCCACACCCGGCAGCTCAGTCGGAACTTCAAAATCAAAGAACGGAATCTTCTTGGTCGGCGCATTTAAAATATCGCCGTTTAAAATCGCGTCAATGATACCGCGGGTATCACGAATCGAAATACGCTTGCCGGTGCCGTTCCAACCGGTGTTCACCAGGTAAGCCTTTGCGCCGCTCTTTTCCATCTTCTTTACCAGCTCTTCTGCATATCTGGTCGGATGCAGCTCCAAAAACGCCTGACCGAAGCATGCGGAGAAGGTCGGCGTCGGCTCGGTGATGCCACGCTCGGTACCTGCCAGCTTTGCGGTAAAACCGGACAGGAAGTAATACTGGGTCTGTTCCGGCGTCAGGATCGAAACCGGCGGCAGCACGCCAAATGCATCTGCGGACAGGAAAATCACGTTCTTCGCGTCCGGTGCAGCAGATACGGGACGGACGATATTTTCGATATGATCGATCGGATAAGAAACACGGGTGTTCTCGGTTACGCTCTTATCGTCAAAGTCGATCTTGCCGTCCTCATCCACGGTAACGTTCTCTAAAAGAGCGTCACGGCGGATTGCGTTATAAATATCCGGCTCGGATTCTTTATCCAGGTTGATAACCTTTGCATAGCAGCCGCCCTCAAAGTTGAATACGCCGTTGTCGTCCCAGCCGTGCTCATCATCACCGATCAAAAGACGCTTCGGGTCGGTCGAAAGGGTGGTCTTACCGGTACCGGAAAGGCCGAAGAAGATTGCAGTATTTTCGCCGTTCTTATCCGTGTTGGCCGAGCAGTGCATAGACGCGATACCACGCAGCGGCAGGTAATAGTTCATCATCGAGAACATACCCTTCTTCATCTCGCCGCCGTACCAGGTGTTTACGATAACCTGCTCACGGCTGGTGATGTTGAACATTACCGCCGTCTCAGAGTTCAGGCCGAGTTCTTTATAATTTTCTACCTTTGCCTTAGATGCGTTGTATACCAAAAAGTCCGGTTCAAAGTTTTCCAATTCTTCTGCCGTCGGCTTAATGAACATGTTGGTGACAAAGTGCGCCTGCCAAGCAACCTCAACAATGAAACGGATTGCCATACGGGTATCCTTGTTGGTACCGCAGAATGCGTCTACCACAAACAGTCTCTTATTGGACAACTCTTTGATTGCGATGTCCTTAACCGCTTTCCACGCTTCCTCCGATGCCGGGTGGTTGTCGTTTTTATATTCGTCCGACGTCCACCAAACCGTATCCTTGGAATTTTCATCCATAACAATAAACTTATCTTTCGGAGAGCGGCCGGTGTATACACCCGTCATGACATTTACCGCACCCAGTTCGCTGACCTGACCCTTTTCATAGCCCTCCAGCGTCGGTTTGGTCTCTTCCTCGAACAATACGTCATAGGAAGGATTATACACGATTTCTGTCGTTCCGCAAATCCCGTACTTGCTCAAATTGATTTCAGCCATTTTTTCTACCTCTCTTTTTCTCTTTTCTTAAAATCGTACCTATTTTTTATTATAATCGAATTTCTTCAAAAAAGCAATAGCTTTCCTCATAGTTTTTCCTATGGAACTGTCTCAGGATTTTTGTCATTCTCTACAAAAAAAGCATACGCTTGACTTTTTTCATCCTTATCATTATAATATTTCTGCAAGCATATGTAAAATCTATATTTTATATTGCCATCATATCATTTTGGTATTAAGGAGCGTTTTATATGATGAACATCAGCTATGATTACTACCGGGTATTTTATTATGTTGCAAAATACAAAAAGATTACGCAGGCCTCCAAGGTTTTGCTCAGCAATCAGCCCAACATCACGCGCACCATTAAATTGCTGGAAAGCGCACTGGGCTGCACACTGTTTGTACGGAGTAACCGCGGCGTCACGCTGACGCCGGAGGGCAAAAAGCTTTATGACCATGTAAAAATTGCCTTTGACCAAATCCAATCCGCCGAGGAGGAGCTTTCGCTGCAAAAAACGCTGCATAGCGGCATGATCTCCATTGGCGCGAGCGAGGTCGCACTGCACGGGCTTTTGCTGCCGGTGCTCAAGACCTACCGCACGCTCTACCCCGGCGTCCATATTCATATCACCAACCACTCTACCCCACAGGCAATCGCGGCGCTCTCCGGCGGCATGGTAGATTTGGCGCTGGTTACCACACCGACCGTCAAATCCCCAAACCTTTCCGAAACCAAAATATGTCCCATCCGCGAGGTAGCAGCCTGTTCCAAAGCCTTTTCGCAGCTGACCGGCCGCAAGGTCAGTCTCAAAGAGCTATCGGACTATCCGCTGATCTCGCTGGGCTCCCACACCAAAACCTACGAGTTTTATTCCGACTTTTTTGCAGCAAACGGAGTTCCGTTTACGCCGGACATCGCGGCCGCAACCGCGGATCAGATTCTGCCGATGATCCAGTCGGATCTCGGCATCGGCTTTGTTCCCGTGCGCTTTTTGCATAACAGCAGCGGCGTCAGCATCATTGACCTAAAAGAGCATATTCCCGATCGTCACATCTGCCTGATTCAACGCAGAGACCACAGTCTCAGCATCGCGGCAAAGGAACTGGAGCGGCTCTTGCTGCAGCGCGGGCAATCACAGACAAAGGCAGAATCATAAAACCATCGCAAAATCGGACGGTTCCTCTGTATTCTCTCTGATTTTTCTGACATTTTTAAACCATTTCACCGTTCCGGCTTTGTTTATGATATACTACATGTGGTAATTTTTATCCGCAAGGTGATTCATTATGAAACGCAACCCCATACTTCTACCTTATCTATGTCTTTTTTGTACGGACTTTGCGGCTGCAATCCGATTCCGGACAGTCTGACAAGTCATTTTTCAGATACGGCTTCTTCCTTTGTTCATGGACTTGTGGCCGATTATATCGATGGCGGTCGAGGCAACGCCGCTCCGATACGCTGCGGCGACCGCCTCCCTGCGCAAGCCCGGGTAACGAAAGCCACATCGCATGTCCTGCGCTTTGTCCGCAAAGACACGCACCATACCGCACCTTTTGCATAAGGTAATGATAGATTTTAAAATAAGGAGCGTGGGACTTTATGGGTGTTGCATTTCTTGTTATTTTATCATTTTTTGCGGTTTACGGGATGCTGCAGCTGCTTGCAAAGGGGTTGTTCTCCTCCCGTGCCAAATGCGGACTCTGGCCGGCCTGCGTCCATCGTGTGATCGGGGTCAAAGACTGTGAGGACTCGGTGGAGGGTATGGTGCGTTCACTGGCCTTAGAGGATGTGCGCGAAGAATTGATTGTGATCGACCTTGGTTCTAAAGACGAAACGATGGAGATTTTGCAGAAGCTGGAGAACGAGTATGATTTTTTGCATGTGATGACCCCGGCAGAATACCAAAACTATATCATAGATTTGTTTCGGCATTGCATGGCCTAGGCAGTACGAAAAATTTTTACGTCTGCCGTGCAAACGCTTCTTCACATACACACCAAAACCCATATGGGCGTTTTATCTCTTGTCACGCCCTACCCTGCGGATAACGAATATCAGAAAATATTATTACGATTTATGCCGACGCGGGGCGGCGGAACGGAGGTTAAAATGAAAAACTACAAAATCCTTGTGCAGTATGAGGGCACCCGTTACCACGGCTGGCAGCGGCAGGGCAATGCAGCCGACACCATCCAGGGAAAACTGGAGGCAGTGCTGTCACGCTTGGACGGCACGCAGGTTGAGGTTATCGGTTCCGGCCGCACCGATGCCGGTACGCATGCAGCAGGACAGGTGGCAAACTTTTATCTTTCCACCGAGCCGGAGCCCGATGCAGTCATACGTTATTTGAATCAGTATCTGCCGGAGGATATCGGCGTAATCCAAATCCGCGAGGTGCCGCTGCGGTTTCACAGCCGTCTCAACTCAATACGCAAGACTTATCAATACCGCTTAAGAATCGGCGCCATCCCCATGGTTTTTGACCGCCGTTACATGGCAAGCTATCCGGATTCCTTAGACGTAGCTGCGATGCGAAAGGCCGCAAAGCTGCTCCTCGGCCGCCATGACTTTTACAGTTTTTGCGCCAATAAAAGAATGAAAAAATCGACGGTACGCACCCTTTATCGGCTGGAAATCGAAGAACATGAAAACGAGCTTCGGTTTTTGGTCTGCGGCAGCGGCTTTTTGCATCACATGGTACGGATTTTGGTTGGCACGCTTTGTGAGGTGGGCGCCGGAAAGCGCCGTCCGGAAAGCATGACGGCGCTGCTCCGGTGTCGCAACCGCACAATGGCCGGCGAAACCATGCCGGCTGAAGGACTGATGCTGATGCAGGTGGAATATGAAGAAGAAAGGTGAAAAAGCAATCAAAAGAAAGTCATAAAGCCACAAACCTTTGAAGAAAAATGCAAAAATAGGATGGGAAAATTTTCCCACCCTATTTTGATGTACAGTTTATTTTGCATACTCAATGGCACGCATTTCCCGGATAACATTAACTTTAATCTGTCCGGGATATTCCATGCTGGCTTCGATCTGCTTTGCCATTTCCTTTGCCATCAAGATGGTCTCGTCATCGTTGACAGCATCCGATTTTACCATGATGCGAACCTCACGGCCGGCCTGGATTGCATACGAACGTTCCACGCCCTTAAAGGAATTTGCGATTTCCTCCAGCTGCTCCAAACGTTTGATATACGATTCCAGATTCTCGCGGCGGGCGCCGGGGCGTGCCGCGGAAATTCCGTCTGCAGCCTGTACCAGACAAGCCTCGATCGTTTTCGGTTCGATATCGCCGTGGTGCGCCAAAATGGCATGTACCACTTTCTCATTTTCCTTGTATTTTTTCGCAATATCGCCACCGATTGTCACATGAGAACCCTCTACCTCATGGTCAATCGCCTTGCCGATATCATGGAGCAGGCCGGCACGCTTTGCAAGCGCCTCATCCGCGCCGAGTTCACCGGCCATCAGACCGGCAAGGTGCGATACCTCGATAGAATGCTGCAACACGTTCTGCCCATAGCTGGTCCGATACTTCAATCGGCCAAGCAGGCGAAGCAGCTCCGGGTGCAAGCCGTGTACATGTGTTTCAAACGCGGCACGCTCACCCTCCTGCTTGATGATATGATCTACTTCTTTGGTGGACTTTTCTACCATTTCTTCGATCCGGCCGGGGTGAATCCGTCCGTCTACAATCAGCTTCTCCAAAGAGCGGCGGGCAATCTCACGCCGCACCGGGTCAAACCCGGAAAGAATGACTGCCTCCGGGGTATCATCAATGATAAGATCTACCCCTGTCAGCGTTTCAATGGTGCGAATATTCCTGCCCTCGCGGCCAATGATACGTCCCTTCATCTCATCATTGGGAAGGGAAACGACCGAAACGGTCGTTTCGGTTACCTGATCCACTGCACAGCGCTGAATGGCCCCGGTGATAATCTTTCTTGCACGCTCCTCGGATTCTTCCTTGGCCTGCGCCTCCACATTTTTAATCAGAACCGCCTTTTCGTGGGTAATATCCTCCTCTACCTGTTTGAGCAAATATTCCTTTGCCTGGGAGACGCTAAGCTCCGAAATCTTTTCCAGCTGTGCCAGCTGCAAGCCCTTTACACGACTCACCTCTGCCTGAAGTTCTTCAATTTCGTTGGATTTGCGCTGGATTTGTTCTTCCTTATTTTCCAGCATCTGCGTCTTTTTATCAATGGTATCTTCTTTCTGCTGTACTCTTCTCTCCTGACGCTGAAGGTCATTACGGCGATCTTTGATTTCCTTGTCTAATTCACTTCTTAATTTATGTATTTCCTCTTTTGCTTCTAACAGCTTTTCTTTTTTGATATTTTCTGCGTCTTTTTCCGACTGATTCATTGCTGCATTGACAATCCGCTTTGCTTCCTCCTCGGCGCTTCCGATTTTCAGCTCTGCAAATTTTTTGCGGTAGGAATATCCGTATTTAAACCCGGCAAATGTACCGATTACGGCAACTACGGCAAGAACAGCAATGATAATAATACTCATTGTGTCTATTACTAACACCCCCTAAATTGGAAAAGTAGCACCCAAAAATGGGTGCCCTATGACAATGTTTTCGGAACAAAATACATCGTATAAGACAAATCAAAGCGTAAAGCATAAATTTTTACAGAAGTCCGCTTTTTATTTTACACGCTATCCGCTAAAAAGTCAAGCCCTTTTTCGTCAATTCTTTCTGTCGTTCGCCGCCGCATGGCAGTGCGGACAGGATCGCCCGCATCTCCGCTTCGCTGCACGCTTTGTTGATTTGATCCCGAAGCGGCGCCGCACCGCAAACTCCCTTTAAATACCAGGACATATGCTTGCGCGCCTCCTGAACGCCGCGATGCTCTCCTTTATATAAAACCAAAAGCCGCAAATGGCGCTTTGCCGTGAAAATCCGCTCGGAAAGCGGCGGCGCCTCCATTTCCTCCCCGGTTTTAAAATAGTGCAGAATCTGCCGAAAAATCCACGGATTTCCCTGCGCCGCACGGCCAACCATAATCCCGTCGCAACCGGTTTCGAAAAGCATTTTTTTTGCGGATTTTCCATCGGTAATATCCCCGTTTCCGATCACCGGAACGGAGACCGCATCCTTCACCTCACGAATAATATTCCAATCCGCCCTTCCGCTGTAAAACGCCGCACGGGTACGGCCGTGCACCGTAATCGCGGCTGCGCCGCTATCCTCCGCGATTTTTGCCATCTCCACCGCATTTTTATTTGCATCGTCCCACCCGGCACGAATCTTGACCGTGACCGGCGCCGCAACGCTGCGGCAGACCGCACGGATAACCGCTCCGGCAAGCTTCGGCGATTTCATCATGGCGCACCCGTCCCCGTTATTCACGATTTTCGGTGCGGGACATCCCATATTGATATCCAGCATACAAGCGCCGCTCTCCAGTGCGGCGGCCGCAATACCACCCATAATTTCCGGGTCATGCCCAAAGATTTGCGCCGCAACCGGTTTTTCCTCTTCCGACACCGTAAGCAACGCCCCGGTACGGGTGCTGTTATAATGCAGCCCCTTGCCGGAGGCCATCTCCGTATACATCAGCGCCGCGCCAAACGGTTTTGTAATCTCGCGAAAAGCCCGATCCGTAACGCCGGCCATCGGCGCCAAAAAAACATTGCCGCTTAAATGAACTGTTCCGATTTTCATAAAAATCTCCTTGCCCTATATTCTATCTCTGTCCGGGCTCTGTAACCTGATGTTAGTAATCTAAGTCCGCCGAAATCGAACTTTGATTGCTAACATCAGGCTATCCTGTTTCTATCTAATCACATTCCTCCGGGAAAGTCAAGCGCCGGCTTTGTGCCTTTTGCCGTTTTCACCATTTTTCTCCTCTTGGCGTAACATTCATTTTGCATTTTTGCAACTTTTATGAAAAATTGAAAAAAAATGTTGAAAATCCATATGCAATATGTTATGATATAAGAGCTGACTCTTTATAGATTACTATAAATGATATCGATAATAGGAACGGATGAATCCGGGAACGGGAGGGGAAGTCAATGGAGAGTACCAAAATTGCAGAAAACGAAACGGTTGCTCTTCCAATCGAACAAAAATATCCTCTGGAATGGGGACATATCGCCACTAAATTTGAAAAGGATCCGGACATCCCGCAAAAACCGTTATATGACTGTGTAAAAAGAGTGTTCGACATCGCATGTTCATGCATAGCGCTGGTCTTTTTGTCCTGGTTGTTTTTACTTGTCGCGATTGCCATTAAGCTTGAGGACGGCGGCCCGGTCTTTTACTCACAGACCAGAGTCGGGAAAAACGGTAAATTTTTTGTAATGCACAAATTTCGCTCCATGTCTGTCGATGCCGACAAAATGAAGGCGCAGCTTCTGGAACAAAACGAGATGAACGGCCCTACCTTTAAAATGGAACACGACCCAAGGGTAACCAAGGTCGGACGGTTTATCCGCCGGACAAGTATTGATGAACTCCCGCAGCTGGTCAATATCCTGGAAGGTTCGATGAGCGTAGTGGGTCCCAGACCTCCTTTGGGAGCAGAAGTCATGCAATATGATGATTACGCAATGCGCAGACTTTCTGTCAAGCCGGGGCTGACCTGCTATTGGCAATGCAGCGGCCGAAGCAATATTGATTTTGATGAATGGATGTATCTTGACAACAAGTACATTGACGATCGCGGCCTGTGGACCGATATTAAAATGGTGTTTCGCACCATTCCGGCCGTATTAAAGGGCGAGGGATCCTGCTGATCCAGCGCTGAAAACACTTGGGGGAGCAACGCAGTAATGGGGAAGAAAAATCTGTTAATCTATGCGCACTATTACATACCGGACACGGCCTCGACCGGTCAGATTTTAAGAGAACTGGCAGAGGGGCTTTCCGACCGTTTTCATGTAACGGTCATTTGTGTTGTGCCGAGCTATCTTGGCACCATTGAGGAAAAATATAAAACTAAAAAATATTATTTTGAGGACATTAACGGCGTTCGTGTGCTTCGTATCCGGGTGCCGGAATTTGATAAATCCAACAAAAAAAGCCGTATCAAAAACATTGTTTCCTACTTCTTCGGCGCAATCGGCGCAACCCTTCGAGTGGGAAAAATGGACTATGTTTACGCGATCTCGCAACCGCCTGTCCTCGGCGGTTTGCTTGGTGTATGCGGCAAATGGCTGAAACATGCCAAGTACATTTATAACATCCAGGACTTTAATCCGGAGCAGACCATGGCAGTCGGATACGTGAAAAATTCCATGATTTTAAAGGGCATGATGCTGCTTGATAAATTCAGCTGCAAGCATGCGGATAAGGTCATTGTGGTGGGCCGCGACATGGTGCAGACACTTGAAAACCGATTCGCGAAAAAGCGCATCCCTGCACATGCATGGATCAATAACTGGATCGATGAAAAAGAAATTTATCCGCTGCCGCCCGATCACAAAAAGGTGGCGGCCTTTAAGGAGCGATATGATCTTTCCGATGCCTTCGTCATCATGTACTCCGGAAACATCGGTCTCTATTACGACCTGGAGAATCTGATTCAGGTAATTGAGAAAATTCCGCAATCCTTAAAAACGCCGAACGGAAGGCGCGTTGTATTTGCTTTTGTCGGTGCCGGCTCCGTTTTAAACAAACTGCTGGAATATAAAGACGCCCACCGCCTTGACAACGTTGTGTTTATCCCTTATCAGGACAAAGCGGATCTGATTTATTCGTTAAATGCCGGCGATGTCCACTGGTGCGTAAACGCAAAGGGGATTAAGGGTGTCAGTGTTCCCTCCAAATGCTATGGCATTATGAGTGCCGGAAAGCCGATCCTCGGCGTTTTGGAAGAAGGCTCCGAGGCGCGTTGCCTGATTGAGGAAACCGAGTGCGGCCGCTGCTGCATGCCCGGCGATTACGACGCAGTCGAGCAGCAGATTCTTTGGTTTGTGGATCACGCCGCGGATGACACCCTGCTCCGCATGGGCGAAAACGGCCGCAACTACCTTGTCGGACATCTGACAAAAGATGTCTCTGTCCGCCGTTACGCGGAAGAAATTCTTTCCACTTCTTGACAAAACAGCCCGATAACTGCTGCGTTTGATGATTTCATCGCAAAGGAATGATACAATTGGCAAAACCTTTTTCCTGTACCGAAACAGAGTCGGCCGTGCTGGCGCTTTTGGCAGCCGCCTTCGGCAATACCGAACGCCTCGTCTTGTTACCGGAGACGGTAGACTGGTATGCTGTCTTTGAAGAACTGAAGGCACAAACTATGGCAGGCGTTGTCTCGGATGTGATCTCTGTATACAAGGACTTTATTCCGCAGGAGCTCTATCAAAGCTGGGTTCTCTACGCCGCTCTGGTTGCAAAGAGCAGCTGCCGCATTTTATCCGCACAGGAATCGTTGTTTTCTCATTTCACCAAAGCACATCTTCCTGCCGTAATCATGAAAGGCTCTGCCGCTGCGCGCTATTATCCAAACCCACTTCTGCGCAACTGCGGAGATATCGACTTTCTGGTATGTCAAAAAGACTTTGACCGCGCGCATTCTCTGCTGAAAGAGAACGGTTACACCCTCGCTTTTCCGGAGGATCATACCGACTATCATCTCACGTTTGTCAAAGACCGCATTTTCTATGAACTGCACCGGGAGCCGGCCGGCATCGCGCAAAATCCGTACGGTGATATCCTGCGCATCCGCTATCGGGACGCAGCCGCCAAGGCGGAGGCCGCCGCCATTGACCGATATACTTTTTGGCAGCTGCCGCGATTGGAAAACGGACTTGTCCTTCTGTTGCACATCGCAAAGCACTTAGACGGCGGTCTCGGACTGCGCCAGCTTTGCGACTGGATGGCATTTGTAAAGGCAGAGCTGACCGACGAGATCTACAAAACGGAGTTTTTGCCGATTCTTCGGGAAACCGGACTTGAAACACTGGCTTGCACGGCGGCAAAAGCCTGCTGCCTCTACCTTGATCTTACCGGCATTACCTGGTGTATGCGTGCCGATGATGAAACCTGCGCCGGCCTGATGCGCTTTGTTTTAAGCAACGGAAACTTTGGAAAAAAGGACGCCAGTTCCAATCGGGCAGGCGCCGTCCTCGGCAAGACGCAGGACGCCCACCGGCCGTTTTTGATGCGCGCCTTCTCCCATCTTCAAGAGCTTGGTATGACTTACTGGGAACCGGCCAGGAAGTATCCGCCCCTTCGCTGCGTGGCCTGGAGTTACATCCCCGTACGCTATCTCGGCCGCATGCTGACCGGGAAAAGAAATCTCAAGGATACACACCGACTGATTTCTGCTATCGCAAATGATAAAACCTTAAAAGAAAAACTTGCAGTTTTTACACTGCCGAAAAAGGAGATAAAAAAATGAAAAAAGCGTTAATCACGGGAATCACAGGCCAGGACGGCTCTTACCTTGCGGAGTTTCTGCTGGAAAAAGGCTATGAAGTGCACGGTATTGTCCGCCGCGCTTCCATTTCCAACACGGCAAGAATCGACCATCTGCTGAAAAAGAACGCCATTACCCTGCACGACGGAGATCTCTCCGACTCCTCCTCTCTCATTCGCATCATAGGCGAGGTAAAGCCGGACGAAATCTATAATCTTGCCGCGCAGAGCCATGTACAGGTTAGCTTTGACGTGCCGGAATATTCCGGAGACGTGGACGCAATCGGTGTTCTCCGTGTATTGGAGGCAGTGCGGATTTTGGGTCTTACAAAGACCTGTAAAATTTATCAGGCATCCACCTCGGAGCTTTACGGCAAGGTTGAGGAGGTTCCGCAAAACGAGTCGACGCCGTTTCATCCTTACAGTCCCTATGCCGTTGCCAAACAGTACGGCTTTTGGATCACCAAGGAGTATCGGGAGGCTTATGGCATGTTTGCGGTCAACGGTATTTTGTTTAACCACGAATCCGAACGCCGCGGCGAAAACTTTGTCACACGAAAGATTACGCTGGCTGCCGGTAGAATCGCATGCGGTCTGCAGGATAAGCTGCAACTCGGAAATCTGGATTCCCTGCGCGACTGGGGCTATGCGAAAGACTATGTAGAATGCATGTGGATGATTCTGCAGCATGATACGCCGGAGGATTTTGTTATCGCCACCGGTGAGCAGCACACTGTCCGCGATTTTACGAAAAAGGCATTTGCCGCCTGCGGCATCAACCTCCGTTTTGAGGGAGAAGGCCTTTTGGAAAAAGGTATCGATACCGCAACCGGCAATGTTTTGGTCGAGGTCAACGAGGCATGGTTCCGTCCCACCGACGTTGATAATCTCTGGGGCGACCCCACCAAGGCCAAGACGGTTCTGGGCTGGAATCCGCAAAAGACCAGTTATGAAGAACTGGTAACAATCATGGCAACCCACGATCTGGCGCTCGCAAAACGCGAGGCGGCCGCAAGGGGAATTTTATAAAGAATTTTATGTTAACCTGATATTAGCAATCCGAGTCCAATTTTAAGAAGATTTTGGTGCGGAGAATGCAGACGGGCTTGGCCCCCGGCAAAGACGGCAAATCAAAATTTTCCGAAATTACGCCAATTAAGACGGGCTTGGATTACTCGTATCGGTTTAACCTAAAGAAGGGGTTAAAAAATGATGGATCAAAACGGAAAAATTTACGTTGCCGGTCATAAAGGCATGGTCGGCTCGGCCATTGTCCGTGCTTTAAAAAAGAACGGATATACCAATATCGTCACCCGCTCCCACCGAGAGCTTGATCTGACCCGTCAGGATCAGGTAGAACGCTTTTTTGACGAGGAAGCGCCGGACTATGTATTCCTGGCCGCGGCAAAAGTCGGCGGCATTATCGCCAACAGCCGGCATCTGGCAGATTTTATGTACGAAAACATGATCTTAGAGATGAATGTCATTCACGAAGCGTGGAAGCACAACTGCAGAAAGCTGATGTTTTTGGGTTCTTCCTGCATCTATCCGAAGATGGCGCCGCAGCCGATGCCGGAAAGCTGCCTGCTCACCAGTTCGCTGGAACAGACCAACGAGGCATATGCGCTCGCAAAGATTTCCGGGCTGAAATATTGTGAATATTTAAACCGTCAGTACGGCACGGATTATATCAGCGTCATGCCGACAAATCTTTACGGCCCCAACGACAACTACCACCCGGAGCATTCCCACGTTCTTCCGGCGCTGATTCGCCGTTTCCATGAGGCAAAGGAAAGCGGTGCCAAGAGCGTGACCTGCTGGGGAACCGGCACGCCGCTGCGGGAATTTTTGTACGTGGACGATCTGGCGGACGCCTGCGTCTACCTGATGAATACATACAGCGGCAACGAGACGGTCAACCTCGGAACCGGCAAAGAACTGACGATTAAGGAACTGACTGAACTGGTTGCAAAGGTTGTCGGCTACACGGGTGAAATTTTGTGGGATCCGAGCAAGCCGGACGGCACACCCCGAAAACTGCTGGACGTTTCCAAACTGGAACGCCTCGGCTGGAAGTACAAGACGGAGCTGGAGGACGGAATCCGGCTTTCTTATGAGGACTTTTTAAATAATCCGATGAGGGCAGAACGATGAATATTATTCTTCTATCCGGCGGCAGCGGAAAGCGTCTGTGGCCGCTTTCCAACGACATCCGCTCCAAGCAGTTTGTCAAGATGTTCCAAAACGACCGCGGCGAATACGAATCCATGGTTCAGCGCGTATACCGCCAGATCAAGCAGGTCGATCCGGATGCGACCGTCACCATTGCCACCAGTAAAAAACAGGTCAGTACCATTCACCACCAGCTGGGGGACAAGGTTTCGGTCTGCGTAGAGCCGGCAAGACGGGACACGTTTCCGGCGATTGCTCTGGCAGCCGCCTACTTGTGCAGCGAAAAACAGGTGGACGAGACGGAATGCGTCCTGGTTATGCCGGTGGATCCTTATGTGGACGAGGGCTACTTCCGCTCCCTGGCAGAGCTTTTTAAGCTGGCGCAAAGCGGCAGCTACCGTCTGAATCTGATGGGTGTTGAGCCGACTTATCCGAGCGAAAAATACGGCTATATTATTCCAAAGACCAAGGATCCTGTATCCGAGGTTGCCTCTTTTAAGGAAAAGCCCGATGCCGAAACGGCAGCGGACTATATCCGTCAAGGCGCGCTCTGGAACTGCGGTGTGTTCGCCTTTCAGCTTGGCTATCTGCTAAACATCGCGCATCAGTACCTGCCGTTTGAGAACTACCGGGATATCTACGAAAATTACGATAAGCTGGAAAGGATTTCATTTGACTATGCCGTCGTGGAAAAAGAGAGCAGCATCGGCTGCCTCCGCTACGCCGGCGAATGGAAGGACGTCGGTTCCTGGAACATTTTTTCCGAGGTCATGAGCGAAAAAGCGATCGGTGATGTCCGCCTAAACCCGGTCTGCCAAAACACAAATGTTATTAACGAGCTTGACATTCCCGTTCTTTGCATGGGCTTAAAGGATATGATTGTTGCCGCAAGCAGCGACGGAATTTTGATTTCCGATAAAGAGCAAAGCAGCTATATCAAGCCCTTTGTTGACGCCATGAATAACGAAGTGCGCTATGCGGAAAAATCCTGGGGCAGTTATAAGGTGATGGATGTCGAAGATCGGTCCCTGGTTATTAAGGTGACCCTGATGCCCGGTCATCAAATGCATTACCACAGCCACACCCACCGCGATGAGATCTGGAACGTGGTTTCCGGCAGCGGCAAAGCGATTCTTGACGGGCAGACGCGCAGCTTAAGACCCGGTGATGTGGTTCGTATGCCGGCCGGCTGCAAGCATACTGCCATCGCCGACACGGAGCTTACCATGATTGAGGTGCAAATCGGCAGTGATATCCGCGCCGAAGATAAAGAAAAATTTAAGTTATAAACCGACACGAAGGCTTTTGAAGAAAAGAGGTTTCAAAATGGATCAAGAACTAAAAATTGCAGTGGCGGGAACCGGTTACGTTGGCTTATCGATTGCGACCCTCCTTTCTCAACATCATCCGGTCACGGCCGTGGACATTATCCCGGAAAAGGTGGAACAGATTAACCGCCGCATCTCTCCGATCCGTGACGAATATATCGAGAAATACTTTGCAGAAAAGGAACTAAAGCTGACGGCGACCCTGGATGCCAAAGCAGCATATTCCGATGCTGACTTTGTGGTGATTGCCGCACCGACCAATTATGACAGCGTCAAAAATTTTTTTGATACCTCCGCAGTGGAAACCGTCATTGATTTGGTCATGCAATCCAATCCGGACGCCATTATGGTCATTAAATCTACCATTCCGGTGGGCTTTACGGAAAATATACGCAATAAAACCGGCAGCCGCAACATCTTGTTCAGCCCGGAATTTTTACGCGAAAGCAAGGCGCTTTACGACAACCTCTATCCCAGCCGCATCATTGTCGGCACGGATATGCAAGATGAACGCCTCGCTGCCGCAGCAAAGCAGTTTGCCGCACTGCTGCAGGAGGGCGCCATCAAGGAAAATATTGATACCCTGTATATGGGCTACACCGAGGCGGAGGCCGTTAAATTATTTGCCAACACCTACCTTGCGCTCCGCGTCAGCTATTTTAATGAACTGGACACCTACGCCGAAATGAAAGGGCTTGACACCCGGCAAATTATTAACGGCGTATGCCTGGATCCGAGGATCGGCAGCCATTATAACAACCCGAGCTTTGGCTACGGCGGCTATTGCCTGCCAAAGGACACCAAGCAGCTTTTGGCAAATTACGCCGATGTGCCGGAGAATATTATTGAAGCGATTGTTGAGTCCAACCGAACCAGAAAAGACTTTATTGCCGACCGCGTTTTAAGTATGGCGGGCTATTACGACTATAACCAAAACGGCGAATTTTCCAAAGAAGAAGAAAAAAGCTGCACGATCGGCGTTTATCGGCTTACCATGAAGTCCAATTCCGACAACTTCCGCCAGAGCAGTATCCAGGGCGTCATGAAACGGATCAAGGCCAAGGGCGCGACCGTGATTGTTTATGAGCCGTCACTGGAGGACGGCAGCACCTTTTTCGGGAGCCGGATTGTCAACGACATTGACACGTTCAAGTCCTCCTGCGATGCAATCATTGCCAACCGCTATGACAGCATTTTGGACGATGTAAGCGATAAGGTGTATACCAGAGATTTATTCCGAAGGGATTAGAGATTATGAAGTGTAACTGGCTAAAACCGCTCTTAACCTGCATGGGCGTCAAATACGGAAAAAACGTTTCATTTCACGGAGTACCTGTCATCTTTAACAAAAGGGGCGCAACCCTCAGCCTGGGCGACCGCGTCACGGTAAAAAGCAGCTTTTTGAGTAATCTTGTGGGCCTGTACCAGCGAACCATTATTGTGACCCGGACGCCGGACGCCGAAATCAAGATCGGAAACGGCGTTGGAATTTCCGGTGCGACCATCTATGCGCGAAAATCGATTACCATTGGCGACAATACTCTAATTGGCGGCAATGTGAAAATTCTGGACAACGATTTTCACCCGCTGGAAATTGAGGCACGCAACGCTGATATTAAAGAAAAAATTCAGGCAAAGCCGATTATGATCGGCAAGAATTGCTTTATCGGCTGCAACGCCATCATCCTGAAAGGGACGGAGTTAAAAGACGGATGCATTGTCGGCGCCGGCGCCGTAGTCAGCGGAAAATTTGAAGAAAACAGCGTCATTGCCGGCAACCCGGCAAAGGTGATAAAAAAGGTGAACAGCACGCATTAGACCCTTCTATTTCTATAAAAAAAGACCAAAAAGAAATGCGTTTGCCACAATACGGCGTGACAAGGAGTTATATATGAAAAGAATCGGCATTATTTTTATGTCAAACCTAAGATATGCCCCATTTGTAAAATATTATACCAATATACTAGATACCCTTAATGACGTCGAGTATGAGGTTATCTATTATAACCGTGACAGAAGTTTGCACGAACCTAATAACGAAAAGCATATCTCTGTTCCTTGGATCGGAAAGGGAACAAATGCAGCCTCCAAACTTGAAAAAGCTTTTAATTTTGCATTATGGAAGGTATATACAAATCGGCTAATTAAAAGAAAAAAATATGATTTTGTGATTGTGATAATGACAACAGCGGCGGTGCTTTTGGAAAAGACACTGACTCGTCAGTATGACGGAAAATTTATATTTGATGTCAGAGATTACACACAAGAACATGTAAAATGGTTTTTTGAAAGAGAAAAAAAGCTTGTGGCCCATTCTTGTCTCAATGTTATATCTTCACCGGGGTTTAAAAAATTCTTGCCATCGGGAGATTACGTAATTTGCCACAACTTTACACCGGAAAGTGATTGGAGTCCGATAAAATATACAAAAAAGGAAACGTTGCCGATTCAAATTTCGTATATTGGCAGCATTTCCTATGAGGAACAATGTATTGAACTGATGCGGCTGGTTAATAAGGACGAAAGATTCTCATTCCTGTTCTATGGGAACGAAAATACAAGTCACCGAGTATCGCAGGAAGTTCAGAATTTGAAAAATCCAAGGATTCGGATGATGGGACCATTTCTTCCGAATGAAAAACGCAAGATATACAAACAAAGCGCGCTGGTATTTAATTGCTACGGAAATCAAAGAGCCGTGGTTCTTTACGCCATTTCAAACAAGCACTATGACGGAGCGTTGTACCGGGTGCCCGTTTTGAACAGTCCGGGAACGATTATGGCCGACTTGGCTGGAGAATATGGCTATACATTAGATCTTGGCAACATAGAGAATTTGGATGAACTGTATCAATGGTACGTACATCTCAATACGTTGTCATATGAAAAATACGCCAATCATGTTGTTGAGACGGCACTAACAGAAAATCAAGAAACCACCGAAAAGGTGATTTCAGCTATACGAGGTTAAGGGGAATATTGTATGAAAAAAGTAATGCTCGTTTTCGGCACCAGACCGGAAGCAATTAAAATGTGTCCGCTTGTCAATGAACTGAAGAAACGCGAGGAATTCCGAACCATCGTCTGTGTGACCGGTCAGCACCGCCAGATGCTTGACATGGTACTCCAAGCCTTTGATGTAATACCCGATTATGACCTGTCGGTCATGAAAAATCAGCAAACGCTTTTTGATGTGACTACAAATATCTTAAACCGTATTAAAGAGGTGTTAGAGCAAGAGAAACCTGACATAGTATTGGTGCACGGCGACACATCCACTACTTTTGTTACCGCCTTAGCTTGTTTCTACCTGCAGATTCCGGTTGGCCATGTAGAGGCAGGGCTGCGCACTTATAATATTTACAGTCCCTACCCGGAGGAATTCAATCGCCAGGCGGTGTCTATTATCAGCAAGTTCAATTTTGCTCCGACCGAGCTTTCCAAACAGAATCTGCTTCAAGAGGGTAAGGATCCCAAAAGTATTTATGTTACAGGCAATACCGCGATTGATGCCTTGAAAACTACCGTTCTGGATCGCTATGCCCATCCGGAATTGGAGTGGGCAGAGGGCAGCCGACTCATCCTGATTACCGCACACCGCCGCGAAAATTTGGGTGAACCGATGCGTCATATGTTTAAGGCAATTCGCCGTGTGATGGATGAACATCCGGATGTCAAGGCAATCTATCCAATCCACATGAACCCTGTTGTACGGGAAACTGCTGACGCTTTTCTGGGCGGCGATGACCGCATCCACATTATTGAACCGTTGGATGTTTTAGATTTTCATAATTTTCTTAGCCGAAGCTATTTGATTTTAACTGATTCCGGCGGAATCCAAGAAGAAGCTCCTTCTCTTGGAAAACCTGTGCTTGTAATGCGCGATACTACGGAACGCCCCGAAGGTATTGCGGCGGGTACATTAAAACTGGTCGGCACCGAGGAAGAAACGATTTATAAGGAGTTTGGTGCATTGCTGTCCGATAAGGAAAAATATGATGCAATGAGCAAAGCGAGCAATCCGTATGGTGACGGGCACGCTTGTGAGCGTATTGCAGATATTTTGGTTCAGTCAGATATAGGGTGCTAGTATATAAAGATGTCCCTCATCACAGAAGATCAAACTTTTGGTTTTTATTGAAGAAAAAGAAATACCACCCTTCGTTTTTTGTGACAATCGTATATCGTGACCTACTTTACCAGGGAGGAGACTGCTGCAAGATGAAAGTTTTAACAATTGACTCTGCACTCGATGGGCATCACATTGCCTATCTGCACGAAATAGTCCACAACTGTGACTGCGACTTTACATTAATTTTACCGGAGAAGTCAGATGCGTTTGCAGACCAAAAAGTGATTACATATCATCCTGTAGATTTGGTAAATAAACGCTTTCTGCCCTATATGAACTGGATGAAGGAATTGGCAGAAATTGCGAAAAAAGAGCAACCGGACATCATTCATTTTTTAGTTGGAGATGTCTACTACAAATATTTTGGTGCCGGATTGAAATTATTTAAAAATTATAAAACAATAATAACACTGCACTGGGTACGTCAAGGCGCTTTGAAACAGCTTAGCCTTAAGACATTTTGTCATAAAGTCGACAAAGTTGTAGTACATTCTTCCCATCTCTTAAAAGAACTGCAGCGATTGGGAATACAAAATGGGGTTCAAATTGAATATCCCCAATTTAAAAGGCCAAATACAATTACCCCTGAAGAGGCAAAATTATATTGGAAAATCAAGACGGACGTGCCGGTAATCCTTTCCCTCGGAAACACCCGCGAGGACAAAGGGCTTGACATCCTGATTGAGGCACTCAACAAGGTAAACTGTCCGTTCTGGCTGCTTATCGCCGGGAAAGCGGAAGAATTTGATGGAGTTTATATCCGAGAACATACAAAAAAGTATGCCGCACAGGTCATTACACATCTTCAATATCTTACCGATGAAGAGATTGAATTGGCCATAGCGGCGACCGATATTATAGCATTGCCATACCGATATTCCTTTAACGGTGCAAGCGGACCGCTTGGAGAAGGCGTCAGTCATAACAAATGTATTATCGGTTCCAATCATGGTAACTTAGGCGATACAATAAGAGAAAATCACCTCGGGTACACATTTGAAACAGAAAATCCGGATAGCTTAGCGAAGGCGCTTGGCACTGCATTAACGCAGCAGTTTACTCCGGATAAGACATATCTGGCTTACCGAGCAAAGCTTGATCCGGCGTTGTTTGTAGATAGCTACGATAAACTTTACAGCGAGCTTTAGAGCGTCAAATTGTAAATACAAGAAATTTTTTGCGGTTCACAAGCATCCATCTATGGAAACTGCCCTTTCGCGCCGACCTGATGAAATAAAAACATTGGCCAAAAAAATTTTGGATAGAGACATGCCGCGATAACTTCGATGCTCAGCGCAAAATTATATAAAATAATATACCAAGTATAAAGGAACCGAACTATGAACCTCGTAAAAAAAGAACCTTACTCCAATCGAATTTTTACATTTTTCGTTTTTTTTCTGCCGTTTTTGTACCAATATAAAGGTATTGCGCCGCAACTTTCACTGGGAGAGACATTGCTTGCTCCCTTTTTGTTGATGTTCCTTGCAAAAGAACTCTTCGTACGTAAAAGCAAAACAGACGGCTATTTACTGCTGTTTTATTTTGTCTCGTGCTTTACCACGCTGCTAAACAGCGCTTATGTTTATTTTGTTCCTGCCGAGGCATCAACCGTCTTTATACGCCTTGTTTTTTACGGGATTCTAATTTACGTTTGCCGCACTCATATTTGCCTTGACTATGGCAAAAAGATCTATATTGCCGCCGTATTTCTGTTTTCCGTTTACCTAATCATCCAATATGTCTATAACCTTGCGACAAAGGATTATCTGCCGATTTGCTTGAATTCTAACTGGCAATTTCCTCCCGAAGCAAGGCCTAAGCTAAATGAGTATTATAAATTTACGTTTCGGGCATCTTCTCTATTCCTAGAACCCAGCTATTTTGCGTTGTTTAGCTTACCCTCTGTTGCCATACTTGTTTTTGACGATATGAAAAAAACCCCTAAAAAATACGCCGCCACATTGGTTATTTGCGTTGCGATTATCCTGTCGCAGGCAAATTCCGGGGTTGCCGGTCTTGGCGTCATCGTCATTGTTTATGTATTTGGTCGCAACGACACATACAAAAAAAGAGGAACATGGATTCGTGCTCTAACCATTATTGTGGTTGTGCTTATCTCCTTCCTCTATATGCGTTACGCCAACGATTCTGTCCTGGTTGAACGTGCATCCACCGGAGGCTCTTTCGATTTGAGAATTACGCGAGGGTTCATCACCTATGATGCACTGTCATGGATTCATAAAATATTTGGCGTTGGTCTTAATGAATTGGAACCGTATGCAAAATACTATTACATACGCACACCGTACGATGAGAACAATTTAAACTACTGTTGTTCTATGCTACAAACCCTCAATTTCTCCGGTGTTGTAGGCTTTGTATCTCTGTTGGCATACTTAATCCATTTCAAAAAAGGGCTGAACGGACAGACTGCACCTGCCTTGTTTTGGATACTGGTATTTATCATGTGTTATGAATCAATTATGTTTACCTACCGTTTCGCTTTTTATATCGTGCTAATTGAAGCGTTTGCAAGGAATCACAGTTTAGATGCAGAAAAGAAATATAGCACCATGACATCCGCTGCGCAAAAATTTTCTTAATGAAAGTATGGGAGAAAAATGAAAATAGCGGATACGAAACCCTGCAAAATTTATTAGAAAGTGTTTATGGAGGCTTTATGAATTTACGAAACAAGCTTAGAGGATTTGAAGTATTAGTAAATTATTTAAAATATCGAATCTTCCCTTTTACCAGAGGAAGTAAACCTTTCATCCACTGGAAAACCAACACGGATCACTCTGTATTTGGGGTTTACAATGCGATAGCCAAAGGTTCTACATTTGCGTACTCTGCCATGGATTCCTACTCTTATGTCAGCACGAATGCAAATTTATCTTACATAAAAATCGGAAAATACAGTTGTATCGGTCCGGGAGCAAAAAACATCCGCGGTCAACACCCAACTTCAAATTTCGTATCAATTCACCCGGTGTTTTTTTCTACGCAAATGCAAGTCGGAATGTCCTATGTGGAGGAAAATAAATTCAAGGAATATAGATGGGCTGACCGTGAACACAAATACGCAAACATCATCGGAAACGATGTCTGGGTTGGTGCCGAAGCAAAAATTTTGGAAGGTGTAACAATCCATGACGGCGCCATTGTTGCAGCCGGTGCCGTTGTCACCAAGGATGTTCCGCCCTATGCCGTTGTAGGCGGAGTACCGGCCCGCATTATCAAATACCGTTTTAGCGAAGAGGACATTCAATACTTACTTCAATTAAGGTGGTGGGATAAATCGAATGAATGGCTCAAAACACACGCCCCTTATTTCCAAGATATAAACTGTTTAAAAGGAATGATCGCCGATGAATAACTATGCTATCGTTGTTGTGGCCTATAACCGCGTCGAAAGCTTAAAAAGGCTGCTTGCCTCATTGAATAACGCAGAGTATTTTGGAGAGAGTGTACCATTAATTATCAGCATTGACCATTCCGGTGAGAACGATGTCGAAATGTTCGCTAATGAGTTTCATTGGCTGCACGGCGAAAAGACAGTCCGAACCTTTTCACAACGTCAGGGACTTCGTAATCACATCTTAAAATGCGGTGAATATTTGCAAGAATTCGAGGCCATCGCGGTTTTGGAAGACGATGTGGTCGTTGCCCCCGGATTTTACGCATATCTGAAATCATCGGTGGCAGCCTACCAGGATGATGAACACATTGCCGGAATATCGCTGTATAATCACCTATGGAATGTCAATGCAAATCTTCCATTTCAACCCGCCTACTCAAAATACGACGTATACTTTTTACAATACGCACAATCCTGGGGACAAATTTGGATGCGAAAGCAATGGAACGATTTTATGGATTGGTACCGGGACAATCATTCCGGCTTTCCGGAAGACCCGGACATCCCGGCATTTGTACTCAGCTGGCCGGAAAGTTCCTGGCTGAAATACCACATTAAATACTGTATTAAGAAGAATAAATTTTTTGCGTACCCTTATAAGGCTTTGTCCACCTGTTTCTCTGATGTCGGAACACATTGTCAGCAAAAAAACACCTTATATCAGGTTCCTATGCCGGAAGACATCCAAACCGACTACCGTCTTCCGGCATTCCCAAACTGTCCTGTACGGTACGATGCATTTTTCGAGAGAATATGGAATAAACCGTGTATCGCAAACATCAAACCGGAGGATCTGTGTATGGATTTATACGGAAGCCGCCCGGTCATGCCGGGCAAAAAACGATTTCTGTTATCCACCGCCTCCTATCCTTACAAAATTTTGTCCGCTTATGCGCTGGAACGGCGGCCGCAGGAAGTCAATATCATAGAAGGTATCCAAGGAGACGACATTTATTTGTATGATACAAAGTACGTGGAAAAATCGAAACGAAAAAACAGCAACGCCACCTCTTCTTTTATTTATCGATTCCGGTTATATAACGTTTTTCACAAGGTGATTCGTTATGTCATTGATAAAATAAGTGCGCGTTTGCTGCGCCGATATTAAGAAAGGATTGCAAAAATGAAGGTTACACATTTATTTTTACATGATGATTTAACATTTAACAAACCTCTGTTCTTTTTACTGAATGGTCCTGATTTTGCAAACGATGATGTACAGAACATATTTGTTACCACACATCTGCGCGTCTACGATGCGTTAAAAAAATACGGCGACAACATTTACCTCACGCAAAAAAAGGGGGCTGACATTTTTAACTTTTATGGTATGCAGACGGATTGGATTGTTGTTCATGCTTTAAATTGCCATCGCAAAGATGTGCTTCGTATCAAAAAAAATGTTGCAAAAAAAATAATTTGGCGGACATGGGGACATGATCTCATCGATTATGCATCCTATACCAAATACCCGAAGAAGTTGATTGAACCAATCTACAACTACTGGTATGTCCGAAAAGTGCGCCGGTTTTGGGGGATTGGATTGGGGTTCAAATATGATCTTCTTTTGATTCGGCACCTGTTCGGCAACATGAATACATTTCTTTTGCCTTACAGAAATCCGGATCCACTCATTTATAAAGATTTAGATTTGTCCCAAAAGGATTCTGCCGAAACACGCATTATGGTAGGCCATTCCGGATGCCCGATACTAAACCATGTTGCTATCTTAAATGCACTTTCTGCTTACAAAAATGAAAATCTTAAAATATGCCTGATACTCTCTTACGGATGCGATCAAGCATACCATGACGAAATTACCCGATACGCCTTTGATCTTTTTGGAAAAGAAAAAGTTGAAATTATCGAAGACTATATGGAACTAAAACAGTACATTGCATACCTCAATACCATCGATATTGCAATATTTGATGTTGCTGGATCCGCCGCACTCGGTAATGTTACCAAACTGCTTCATTTAAAAAAGAAATTGTTTTTTAAACGGAATAGTTTCTTTGACGACGTGATGCAACGGGAAAATATTGATTTTGGTTATACAGATGAAATAGGGAAAATCACCTATTCTTCATTGATAAAACCCATGGAAAATGTAGAAAATGCCTTACATTTTACATCTTTTTTAAATGATTCAAAGCATGGTACAAAATTATGGAAACAACTATTTTGCAAACTTGAAGGTGGGGAGAACCTTGACAAACCTAAAATCTAAAACATTATCTTCCCTTGCGTGGAAGTTTGCGGAACGCTGCGGTGCACAGGGGATTCAATTTGTGGTCTCTATTATCCTGGCGCGCCTACTCACCCCGGCGGACTACGGTCTGATCGGCCTGATTACCGTCTTTCTTGCGATTGCCATGGTGTTTGCGCAAAGCGGACTGGGACAGGCTCTGGTACAGCACAAAGAGATTGATCAAGAGGAATTTTCGACCGTCTTTTACTTTAGCATGGTCTTTTCCATTGTGCTATACCTCATTCTCTTTTTATACGCACCGCTGATTGCCGGCTTTTATAACGAACCAAAGCTGACGATAATTATCCGTGTGCTTGGCACTACGGTTATTATTGGCGCCATCAACAGCGTGCAGCAGGCATATGTCCAAAAGACCATGCAGTTTAAGCGCTTTTTCTATTCTACATTGACAGGAACACTGATTTCTGCTATCATTGGGGTAGCGATGGCGTATGCGGGGTGCGGCGTATGGGCGTTGGTCGGCCAGCAAATATCCAATCAGCTCATCAACACAGCCGTTCTCTGGTTTACCGTAAAATGGCGGCCGAAGTTTGTATTTTCCGTCAAAAAAGGGCTTAGGCTCTTTTCTTACGGATGGAAACTACTGTGTTCCAGTTTACTCGATACGGTCTATAACAATTTATATTCCTTAATTATCGGCAAGTTCTACTCTGCCGCTGATTTGGGGTATTATAACCGCGGCAAACAGTTCCCCATGCTGCTGATTCAAAACATCAACAGTTCCATTGACAGCGTCCTCTTCCCGGTTCTTTCCGAGGCGCAGGATGATAAAGAACGGTTAAAATCCATGGTTCGACGCTCCATTGTAACCAGCACCTTTATCATTTTCCCTTGCATGGCGGGATTGGCGGCGATTGCAACGCCGCTGACCAGGCTGCTGCTCACGGATAAATGGCTGCCGGCCGTGCCTTTTATCCAATTTTGCTGTTTTACCTATGCTTTTTGGCCGATTCACACAGCAAATTTGCAGGCAATCAAAGCAACCGGCCGCAGCGACATTTTTTTGAAACTGGAAATTATTAAAAAGGTAATTGGTGTCATTGCCCTCTGTGTCAGTATTCCGTTCGGCCTCTATGCCATGATGTGGGCAAGCTGCATCAGTGCAGTCCTTTCCTCCTTCATCAATGCGTCGCCGAATAAAAAACTGCTGGGTTACAGCTATTTGGAGCAGGTCAAGGATATGATGCCGTCATTTTTATTATCCATGTTGATGTGCGGTGTTGCCTTATCTCTCCATTACCTGCACCTCGGTTCGCTGGTTACCATGCTGCTGCAGGTGATCGTTGGCGCAGCCATTTATATTGGACTTGCAAAACTTTTTAGGCTGGAATGTTTTACGTATATTTTAAATATGGTAAAAAATATTAAGAAAAAGGGGACATCAATATGAATTTAGCAAATGTGATACGAAGAAAAGTTTTTTAGTTGCGACATAAGGCCATATTTTTATACATATTAGAAATATCACGCATCAATAATACTTATGATGATGCAAAGACACAGGTTAACCCAGCATATGACATTCCCACCATTCAATCCGGGAAAAGAAGATACGCTGTAAATTTGTACAAACCGCAGTAATTATTAGAGGAGATGAAACAATGACAACTCCAATTATGCAGTGTCTACACCCTAATAGCAATCATATTTACATAAAGAGAGATGATTTAATTCCCTTTTCCTTTGGTGGGAACAAGGTGCGCATTGCAAATGAATTCTTTGCCGACATGAAAAAAAAAAATTGTGACTGTATAATAGGTTACGGGAATGCAAGATCCAATTTATGCCGTATTATTGCAAATATGAGCAAATACTATGGAATAAAATGTTACATTGTTTCCCCTCTTGACGATGACGGGACAAGGACGGAAACCGCGAATAGCCTTATTGTAAACGCCTGTGATGCGGAAACCGTTTTGTGTAAAAAAGAGGACGTTGCACAAACGCTGGAACATACGATGGAACTATGCAAAAAGAATGGTTACCGCCCATACTACATTAACGGCGACTCCCATGGAAATGGTAATGAAGCGGTTCCGGTAAAGGCATATGCAAAAGCTTATCAGGAAATTAAGGACTATGAAAACAAAAACAATATAAACTTTGATTATATCTTCTGTGCGCTTGGAACAGGCATGACGTATTCGGGTTTGCTTGCCGGAAAAACAGCTGTGCATGATCCTGTAAAGATAATCGGCATCTCCATCGCACGTGAAGCGAAAAAGGAAAAACCTATTATCGAAAAATATTTAAATTGCTATTTTTCTGTTTCTGCACATTGGGATTTTGAAATTACTGATAAATACCTGTGCGGTGGCTACGCAAGGTATAACAAAGACATTATGAACACTATAAAAGACATGCTTTTAAAAGAAGGGGTCTCACTTGACCCAACGTATACCGGAAAAGCATTCTGGGGAATGCAGCAATATCTTGCGGAACACTCCATAAAAAACAAAAATATTTTGTTTCTTCACACCGGCAGTGCACCCTTATTTTTTGATAATATTAAAAGAATTTTGGGATGTGACAAAGTATGAATATAGAATATCATATTGTTTCAGAAAGTACCTTAGACTCTTCTTACTGCTTTTTAAAAGACATTGCTGACCAATTTCCGACACCGCTGGACAAAAAAACAGATTTAAAACAACTGGTAAACAAGGTTTTTCGTAATGGATATATTATACTGGCAGAGAACCGGGGAATTCCTGTCGGAATTAACATGATTTATGCAAATGACTATACAAATTACTGTGCATGGATTACTGTCTTAGGCGTCTCTCCGTCGCTACGCAGATATGGTATTGCAGGCGAACTCATTCAGCGTGCAGAGGAAATTGCGCTTAATAACGGTATGAAACATATGGCGCTGTTTGTTCACTCCGAAAATGAAAAGGCCGTAAACGCCTATAGAAAATACGGGTTCACTGAAAACTCTGCCATTCCCGCACATGAAAAAGATTATATTACATTTTACAAGGATCTGGAGGGATAATCGTTGAACATACTTTTGACTTCTGTAGGCCGCAGGGGATATTTAGTGCAATACTTTAAGCAGGCGCTAAATGGAATGGGAAAAATTCATGTTGCAAACAGTTCTCCCATTACGCCGGCCTTTTCTTATGCAGACCGGTGGGTTGTCACACCACTGATTTATGACAAGGATTATATTCATTTCTTAATTCAGTATTGCGAAACAAACAATATAGATGCCATTATTTCACTTTTTGATATTGACCTGCCTATTTTAGCAAGTCACAAAGATCTCTTCCAAGATCACGGTATTTCTCTGCTTGTTTCCGATATTGATGTTATCAATATCTGCAATGATAAATGGCTTACCTATTCGTTTTTGCAAAAAAATAACATTCAATGCCCAAAAACCTATCTTTCGTTAGAAACCGTGCAACATGCATTACAAGACGGCTCCCTTCGGTTTCCGCTTATCGTAAAGCCGCGATGGGGAATGGGCTCAATTGCAGTACTAATTGCAGATAATATGGAGGAATTGAATGTCTTTTATAAAAAAGCGAAAAAGGACATTCAGACTTCCTACTTAAAGTTTGAGGCAGCCTGCGATTTTGAGCACTGTGTCATCATTCAGGAAATGCTGCATGGGCAGGAATACGGGCTAGACATCATTAACGATTTAACTGGTTCCTATCAGAACACAATTGTGAAGGAAAAATACGCCATGCGCTCCGGAGAAACCGACTGCGCAAAAACTGTAGATATGCCAATTCTAAAGCAATTAGGACACAAACTCAGTCAATTACTTCATCATATTGGCAACCTGGATTGTGACGTTTTTATGGTGGGCGATACACCCTATGTTCTGGAAATGAATGCGCGCTTTGGCGGAGGATATCCGTTTAGTCACGCCGCAGGCGTAGATCTTCCATCAGCCATTGTAAAGTGGTTGACAGGCGAAACACCAGATTTCCACCTCTTAGATGCTAAAATCGGCGTGCTTGCACATAAAGATATTGCAATAAAAATATTAGAGGGATCAGATCATGCAAAAAATTAACGTAACACGCTCCTCCATGCCCGATTTGGAGGAATACATCGAAGAAATCAAGGATATTTGGGACACGCGGTGGCTGACCAATATGGGCAGCAAACACAATGCCTTGCAGGACAAGCTGGCAAGCTACCTCTCTGCGCCGCATATCTCGCTGTTTACCAACGGCCATCTTGCGCTGGAGGCGGTTCTCGCCGCAATGGATCTGAAAGGTGAGGTGATTACGACACCGTTCACCTTTGCCTCTACCACACAGGCCATTGTCCGCAACGGACTGATCCCGGTGTTTTGCGACATTGATCCAAAAACCTATACCATGGATCCAAACAAGATCGAGCCCTTGATTACTGCGGACACCTGTGCGATTGTCCCGGTTCATGTATACGGTAGCGTCTGTGATGTCACGGCAATTGAGGCCATTGCAGAAAAACATCATCTTAAAGTAATTTATGATGCGGCACACACCTTTGGCGTCCGTGTCGGTGCGCGCGGCATTGCCTCCTTTGGCGACGCCTCGATGTTCAGCTTTCACGCGACCAAGGTCTTTCACACCATCGAGGGCGGCTGTGTCGCCTATCATGATGAAGCTCTGACCCAAAAGCTGCGCATTCAAAAAAACTTTGGCATGCAGGACGCCGAACACTATCCGGAGGTTGCCGGCAATGCCAAAATGAATGAATTTCAGGCGGCAATGGGGCTTTGCAATCTGCGGCACGTCGATGCCGAGATTCAAAAGCGCAAAACCGCCGTGCACCGCTATATGGAACGGCTCTCCGATGTGCCGGGAATCACCCTTTGGCAGGAGCAGCCCGGCGTAACGCACAACTACGCCTACTTCCCGGTACTGTTTGACAAAGAAGTATTCGGAAAATCGCGGGACGAGGTTTCCGACCTGCTCGCCAAACAGGACATCTTTGCGCGCAAATATTTTTATCCCATCACCAGCGCCTTTTCTTGCTATGATGGCAAGTTTCCGATTGCCAAAACGCCGATCGCCGAGGCGGTCTCAAAACAGGTGCTGACCCTTCCGCTCTATGCGGATTTGAGCGCCGAAGATGTAGACCGTATCTGTGACGTGATTTTAAACTTAAGAAGGTGAAACGATGAAAGGTATTATCTTAGCCGGGGGCAAAGGAACAAGGCTCTACCCCAACACCCTGGTGGTCTCAAAGCAGCTTTTGCCGATCTATGACAAGCCCCTGATCTACTATCCGCTGTCTGTGCTTCTCCTGGCAGGAATCCGTGAAATTCTGATTATCTCCACGCCGCACGATATGGAAAACTATCAAGCATTACTCGGCGATGGCTCCCAAATCGGCGTTCGGCTTTCCTATAAGGTACAGGATACGCCGCGCGGCCTTGCGGACGCGTTTATCCTGGGCGAGGACTTCATCGGCGATGACAGCGTGTGCCTGGTGCTCGGCGACAACGTTTTTCACGGGCAATCCTTCACTGATATTTTAAAAAAAGCAAAGCATAATGCCGAGACATATGGCGCCAACATCTTTGGTATTATGGTCAAAGACCCCAGAGCCTTTGGCGTTGTTGAATTTGATAAGGACGGCAAGGTTATTTCTATTGAGGAAAAGCCGGAACGCCCTAAGTCCGACTATGCGGTTCCCGGCCTGTACTTTTATGACAACCGTGTGGTTGAGATTGCAAAGCATGTCAAGCCGTCTCCCCGCGGCGAAATTGAGATTACGGCGATCAACAACGCCTACCTTCAAAAAGGTTGTTTGCGCGTCACGCTGATGGGGCGCGGTATGGCGTGGCTGGACACCGGCTCTCCCAAGGGAATGCATAAAGCCAGCGGCTATGTGAAAACCATGCAGGAAATGCAGGGCTTTTACATCTCCTGCATCGAAGAAATCGCATGGCGCCGCGGCTTTATTGATGATGCGCAGCTGCAAAAGCTGGGCGAATCGCTCTCCATGACGGACTACGGAAAATACATACTCTCATTACTGGAGGAATCAAAATGAATCTACTGATTACAGGCGGCGCCGGATTTATCGGCGGCAATTTTGTGCATTATATGGTAAGGAAATATCCCACCTACCGCATCATCGTCTTAGATAAGCTAACCTACGCCGGAAACATGGAAACCCTGGACAAGGTCATCGATAAAATTCGGTTCATCAAGGCGGATATCGCGGATCGCAAAGCCGTATACGATATTTTCGAGGCGGAAAAGCCGGATATCGTAATCAACTTTGCGGCGGAATCCCATGTGGACCGCTCGATTGAGGATCCGGAAATCTTTTTAAAAACCAACATTCTCGGCACCCAGGTTTTGATGGACGCCTGCCGCAAATACGGAATTTCCCGCTATCACCAGGTATCGACCGATGAGGTTTACGGGGATTTGCCGCTTGACCGCAAGGATTTGTTTTTCACAGAGGAAACGCCGATCCATACCTCCAGCCCCTATTCTGCCTCCAAGGCGTCGGCCGATCTTTTGGTACAGGCCTATCACAGAACCTACGGGCTGCCGGTTACCATCTCGCGCTGCTCTAACAACTACGGGCCGTATCACTTCCCGGAAAAACTGATTCCCTTAATGATCGCCAACGCGCTGGCGAATAAACCCCTGCCCGTATACGGAAGGGGACTCAATGTCCGCGACTGGCTCTATGTGGAGGATCACTGCAAAGCCATTGATCTTATTTTGCACCGCGGCAAGGTCGGCGAGGTATACAACATCGGCGGCCATAACGAAAAAGCGAATATCGATATCGTCAAAATGATTTTAGCTATCCTCGGCAAGCCGGAAAGCCTGATTACCTATGTGGCCGACCGCAAGGGACATGATTTGCGCTATGCGATTGACCCGACCAAAATCCATACTGAGCTCGGCTGGCTGCCGGAGACAAAATTTGAGGACGGGATTCAAAAGACCGTACAGTGGTATCTGGACAATAAGCCCTGGTGGGAGAGAATCATCAGCGGCGAATATCAGGAATACTATCAAAAAATGTACCAAAACCGATAAAAAAGACCGCCGTTTTGGCGGTCCTTGATAAAACCGTAAGGTCAAAACAGGCTGTTAAAACGAATTGCTCAAAAAGATAAGTATACTACTTTTGATAAGTGGTATGCTTATCTTTTTGCTATATGATTGAGCATTTAGAGCGTTTTTAGCCCTTATTTTATGCGGTTTTCAGAGGTCAAAACAGCCAAAGTAATGATAGTATATTAAAACCTTCAAGAATGTACTTCTAACCGTCCCTCTAAACAGAAAAAGAGTAACCGTTTTTATGGTTACTCTCAATCTGTTTATCTGTCAATATCAAATTTCAATACTGCTTTAGATAGCTCTTGTTAAAAATAAAAGGTTATAAACGAATTGCCCCAAAAATAAGCGTGTTGCTTTGGGATAAGTGATTGCTTATTTCTTTGTCTATATAACTGCTTTTAAACTTATAGTTTTAACAAAATATTTTATGGGTTTAACTTAGTTTTCCATGAAATACAAAATCAATAAAACAAATAAGTATGGTTTTATTGATTTTGTATTTTAGCAATATTTTTGATTATTATGGAATATGTACCATCTGGATTGTTGAGAACCTCAAGAGAATTTTTGTCACGATATAAGTCCATTGGAATATTCAACTCAATACCCGTATCTGTCTTTAATTTGAATTTTTTATACGGTATTTTTAGTTGAACCATTTTTATTTTATCTTTAATTCCAGATTTTTTCAACTCAGCAATATATTCTTTTTTTACAGTTTCATTGTTGCCAAAAACTTTATTGGCTACAGTATCTATTTCAATTTCTGCATTAATTGATGCGCTTTTATATATAACTTCTTTGACATCGTTTTGTTTTCTAAAATCCCCGTTAAAATATTTATGAGACATTTCATTTGTAATATTATTCATAATTTTTAAACTTTCTTTTGGCGAAATTGAAGTCTCTACATTTAGAAATTTATTAGAAAAATATTTTTGCTTTTCTCCATCAATAAAATATTCCTTTTCAATCAAAAGAACGCTATTATCATGTAAGTTAATAATGGCAGCTTCATCTATTTTTTGGTTAGTAGCAGGATAAATAGCTTGATGTTGAATGATTTTATTTGATATTCCATTACCATCTTGTTGTATATAATGAGTATATTTTTTTGAGTAATTTAATTTTATTATTGCAAGCTGCATTACATTATCTGCTTCAAATAGCACGAACAGAACATCTGAATTAGGAATATTATTTTGTTCCTTTAGTATACAAAAAAGTTTTTGGGCAATTATTTCAATATTATATTCAAAATTATTATTTAATCCTCGTAATAACGCATGGATGTCGCAATTTTTATTTATCATAGCATTTTTGCTGTTTGGATCATAAATAATTTTATTGATATGAGAAACAATAAAATTCTCTATACAACTATCACTTATATCTAATAAACTATTAGATATAAGTGGGCATTCAGACGACAAATCTAAAATATGCAAAATTGCTTTTTTAATTTGAATTTCCATTTTTATTCTCCTTTATATATTCAAGTATCTGCGTTGCAGTGTAGCCGTTAAAGATTTGAAATATATTAAAAATGAAGCTTTTTATTTCCCAAAGCAACGCAAACGCATAGTACAAAAACAAAAATAAAAGTAATGTTGCCCAAATACAATTAACACATTGATTTGAAAATACCAAAAATGAATCATCAACTTTAAAAAATAAAATTTTCAAAATAATGCATATAAATATAAAAAGGATATAGAGTATCATTACCCCAATAAAATATTCATTACTTTCTTGTAATTTGCTTTCGTTGTCATCATGTTTTTCGGAAATTAGCCGTTTTAGCAATTCTTTATTAACAAGGACTTGAAAAAACACATAACCTGTAAATACTATGCCTAATAAAGCGATATCTATCTCAATAATGTATGATAAAATATCTTTAAACCATTCAACGGTTTGGAAAGAAAATCCGATTAGAATGGCACATATCATACTAATTGAAGAAATAAAAAGAATCGTTTTTATATTTTTACTTGAAGGTAATATTATTGTAAAGGATTCTTTCAATAACTGAAAAGATGTTTTTTTGGAAAACATCTTTTCAGCCCGGTCTACTAATTTTCTCATGCTATTTTTCCTTTCGAACAAACGGAACTATTTTGTATTTGTTTTTGTTATATATTTCTTCATTGCCTTGACTGATATATTTTATGCTGTCAATCCCCTTTGTTCTTTCTATAATCTCTTTCGTGTCTTCATTTATGTTGTTATCCAACAAATTTATTTCCATATTTTCCGAAAGTTGACCATTAGTAATAGTTCCTTTTTTCTTGTCGGGATATGTAACTTTAAATACGGGCTCCACAGTGCCCTGCGCTTGTTCAAGAATCTCTGTAATTCCCGAAACAGATTTCGGAGAGTTCAAAGTAGTCGAACCAGTCTTTGAACCTACAGCTTTTCGCAAGTCCGTTGTTAATGTATTAAACATTCCTGAAAAATCTATATCCCCGTTAAGTGGATAAAATTTAAGAATTAATTTATTAATTTTCGAAACATTTTTGATTGCTTCATTAATGTTTTCTCTCAACGGTATTCCCACAACATTAACGATTGAATATGGCAAAAGGGGTTCTTTTTGTTCTTTTCTTTTTATATTTTCATCTCTAATATATCTATCTAGTACATAGGTGATTGTTGCAGCAAAACTTCTTAAATCGGGACTTCCTTTTTGATTTTTAACCAAAACCATTCTATGATTTTTTAGATAAATTACAAATGTTGAATATGGGGCAGTAGGATGTAATTCATTTGTTTCAAATAGTGTAGATGAATTATCATCAAATTTTGAAAACACCTCTAAATTAGTTTTCTTAATTATAATTCCCTTAATTGCATACTCTTCATCTTCTATTTCAATAACATCAACATTAAAGAATAGGTAATCTGTACCTCCTATGCTTCTCACAAGATTGCTTTTCAATGCTGGTAATAGAATCGTATCGAAATAGTTTAATAATGGTTCTTCGTTTTCTCCAAATGTAATATTAAAATTTGCTATTGCCATTTTTTTAACTTTAGTCATTGTAAACTTCACTCCTTTTCGATTTTACTTTTAATCTCTTTAACTAACCTATATACCGTTGTTGCAGGACACATTTTTGACGGCTTGTCCACGCTGTTTATAATACATTGTTTTAATTTATTTTCAGCAGTTTTAATAGCTTCCACTTCATCACCATATAGGCAAAGCTTACTATATATCTGCTTGTCCGATTTTTTGTATTTTTGTTTTGCAGCTTTTTCAAAAGTTTCTTCAAAACCATTACAGCAAGCTACTGATGTTTGATATGTAGGCATTGCACCGAAATAGGCATTAAACCATATTTCGATGCATGGATTAGACCAACCTGCATTTATCCCTGCCATTTTTGTATTCTGGATTATACTGTCAAAATCTTTTACTTGGTCTCTGTCAAATATAATCCACGGTTCACCGTATTGCGGCTGTAATGCAGCCTGTGATAGCGCTTCATCTACAAGGCTATCTGTTTTAGTTCTACTGACTTTAATAATAAGTCTTCGTCTCAATTCATCCGGAATAGAATCCCTTAAACCAAACATATAGTTTTGTTCGGTTTCTTTCGTATCTGTTACAATAAGATAATATCCCAAATCGGGGATATTGCTTCTCGAGCCTATACTTCGAGCTCTTCTTTGCCCGTTTCTCTTATCTTTAGGCATAGCTATTCCCCCTTAAACATATCAAAATAATCGAGGGTAGGAATAGCGCCGTATTTGCCGAGAAGATAATTTTTTTCATAATTTTCGTCCTTGCGTATTTTAATACCGTCTTCATCAACAAAATCAGCTAATGAATACAAAGTTGACACGCCATCTGTATCTTTTTCCGTGAACCAAATTTCATCTCTGCGCAATCCATTACCATTCAACTGCCATGAATCATGTGTAGTAAACACTAACTGAGCATGATTTTTATTGATTTCGGTGTCTAAAAATGTTATAAGAAACGCCCTTACTAACAATGGGTGCAATCTTGCATTCAATTCGTCAATAAAGAACACTCCGCCCACATCCAAAACATCTTGCAACATAGGATATAGAGCAAACATTTTTAAAGTGCCGGACGATTCATTTTGTAAAGGTATTTTAGCCGTTTTATCTGTTCCTACCATTTTGTGAACTGCGTCAATTTTAATTTGATCATCCCCGTCATCTCTATCTGACTTGATTATCTCAACATCAAAGTCAATAATTGATGAATCAAAAGTTGAAAAATATTTTATAACTTTATCTCTTACCGACTTATCTTCTGCAAAATTTTCGGGAATCAATCTTGATAAAAAGAAATTTTCTACCGGTCTGCCAAAGTCAGCAAACTCATTGCCGATAAACCAATCGCGTATATGCTTTAATTTTTGAATTTTCAGCTTTGCTCCTAACGAAACAATCAGTGTTTCTTTTTGCAGAGACAGTGTGATATTTTCTTGGATTTTAGAAGGCAGACCCGATAAGTCTAATTCGCAATCGGATTCATTTCTATAAAAAATTCTTTTAAAATTTCCGCGTGAACTTTTAGTTTTATAGTTTAGCCATTCTTCATTTACACCTTCGTTATTAATTGTAAAACCATAATTATAAGTTTTAGCACCTAGTTCTTCTGCATCAATGAAATAAACTTCGAATGATGATTCAGCATCTTTGCTGTTATCGTCAAACAAAAAGGGAGTGGGCTTATAAAAACTTTTTCTTGTTTTTTTGTTGTCATTATCACCACCGAAATCAAATGACTGAACCACATAAGTATGCATATATCTTAATGCTTCCAGAACATTTGATTTGCCATGCGCATTTGCACCAAATATTGCTGCCACAGGCAACACTTTTTCGTTTGCTACAGAAATAACACGTTCTGAATATTCGGATATTTTAGTAGCGGATAAATCCAGTATTGTATCATCCCGAAAGGATTTAAAATTCTTAAAATTAAATTGCAATAGCATAAACACACCTCGATTATTTGTTGGTTAAATAATAATATTTCTCATCACATAATATATTATACTCCAATATATTTGTTTTGTCAACACTAATTTGAGAGAAAACCTCAAATAAGTGCAATTAATTAAAAGAGCAGACAATTTCTGCCTGCTCTCAATCCGTTTATCTGTCAATATCAAATTTTAATATCGCTTTCATCAGTCTTGCTTTGATTTCCTCTGCGTACACATAATTAACAACACCGTTATATTTTGCAAAAAACATAATGTATGTGTTATAATGTGCCAACAATTTTTGCATAGCGTCAGCGTCGCCGGCGTTTGCTTTTCGGATTGTTTCAAAGTCGGGCGGAATATACTTATTCATTTTCGCCGCCCTCCATAATCTCACGCAGCTTTCTTAATGCACGGACGTGAATGTAGCTGATATTCTGATGTGGCTTTCCACGCATTTTTGCAATTTCCGTCAGATTGTAATTTGCAAAGTAATACATCAAAATTACATCACGCTTTTTCTTTGGCAACTGCGATAATGCGTTTCCCAATTTGTAATCATTGACAGAAAATTGATACCCAAAAGCCTCGAAGTGATATTGCAAAATCGGGTATGTATCACATTCGCCGCACTCTGAAAAATAATCGTTCGGTATATCCTCAAAGGAAACATTGCGCTCTGCGTACTTACTGCTTTCCTGATAAAGACTAATAGCCTGATACCGTATTGTCTTTTTACAGTAGTAATCAAAACAATGCCTGATACGTTCTTTTTGCTCGTCTGTATATTTCATTGTCATTCCTCCGGAATTGATTTTATTTTTTCAAAATCAATTCTGAAAGGCGGGGAACGAGGATATTTATAAAACGATAGTTTGCGCCAAAAAAGGCAACCCCACAGGATTGCCTTAAACTGCTTATCTATTGCTCGGAATAACTGAGATGTCCTATCTTTTAATTATCGCAATCAGTTAATTTATTTATATCTCCTGATTGTATCGCTGCAATGTTCGCTTTAATCTTTTTTGTTTCCCAATACCACCATTTAATTTCTAATAAGGCAGAAATAGTTTTGTCAGTAAATCGTTTTCTAATAGGTCTTGCCGGAATACCACCGACAATCGTATAAGGAGGAACATCTTTAGTAACCAATGCTCTGGTGCCTATAATTGCTCCGTCCCCGATTGTAACTCCTGACATAATCACAGCTTCATATCCAATCCATACATCATTTCCTATCGTTATATCGCCTTTATTATCCCAAGCATTTATAATATCTTTTTTCTCTAATTCCCATTCTTCAAAGAATATTGGAAAAGGATATGTGGAGAGTGAGTGTATCGTATGATTAGCACTTGTAAATATAAATTTTGCTCCACAAGCAATAGAACAAAATTTACCGATTTTTAACTTATCTCCGTTAATGGGATAATGATACAGTACATTATTTTTCTGAAAATCTTTTGGGTTGTTTACGAAGTCATTATAAATAGTATAATCACCAATCTCAATATTTTCGTCCTTTACTACATTTTTCAAATAAACAGTTTGATTATCACCCGTTCGTGGATATATTTTTTTCTCCGATATAGTCATTTTTAATCCTCCAAATCAAATATTTTTATTTAGACCATATCGGAAAATACAATGCAACGATTCACCTATACCACTCCTTTTTAACTTCATTATTTTATAACTTTTATCATATCAATTTGTCTTATGTTTTTTAATAAATCATAAATAGTATAACATAAATCAAGTAAAAAATCAATCTTTGCAAGCGTAACACTTAAAATTGCACGAAACATATAAACACACATACTACCTCAACATCGGTTTCCCCTTGCTCGCATACAAGTCTTGACCTGTAATTTCTACCTAAAAACGCTATCCTTAACGCTGATTATCAAATTATTTTTTTCAATATTTTTTGGCAAATCTTTTATTCTTCTCGTAATAGTTATGAAAGAAATTTTATAAAAAACAGTTGTAATTTTCATCTTTCATTTGTTACTTAGATGAAAGAAAAATTTACGCAACAAAAGCACAAATTTCTTTTGGATAATGAGTAGAGGAAAGCATAAAATTTTCATCAAAAAGGGTTTGGGAATACCCAAGAATTAAAATCAATTTTGTGCAAGTGTGGCTACACTTGCTGTGCTTGCTGTTCTTCAAAAACGGCGAGCAAGGCAGAATTGACCTTCCGTGAATGGGTACTCATTCGCTGTGCTTGCTCCTCTATAAAATTTAGTTTTTACGGGAAAGGACGGGATAAGGTTGGATAAGAAAAACAAGGTTAAAATATCTGCATTTCATGCAATAGACAACGAGCTTCCAACGGTTACGGTTTCTTTTGAAGATTGCGATACGACATACACCTTTAACGGGATTTACTGCGGCGGCAGGGCGGTATCCGCAAAATTACTGAACCTGATGGAACAGGAAGAAAATCAACCGAAAAGGGCTGACAAATAAAGATATGCGCGGTAAAATAGATGTGAGCAATTCTGTTTTAGCAGACTGTCTGAATGAAAAGGAGGAGCAGGAAATGAGCAGACAGTCAGAAAAAATTACGGCACTGTATTGTCGTCTGAGCCGTGATGATGAGCTTGCAGGCGACAGCAACAGTATTGTAAATCAAAAAAATATTTTAAGTAAGTACGCAAAAGACAACGGCTTTCGGAATATGCGGTTTTTTATTGATGACGGTGTGTCGGGTACGACCTTTGAGCGTGAGGGTTTTAAAGCAATGCTTGCAGAGATTGAAAATGGAAATGTGGGCACAGTTATAGTAAAAGATATGAGCCGCTTCGGCAGAGATTATCTCAAGGTCGGGTTCTACACCGAGGTATTGTTTGTTGAAAAGAATGTGCGCTTTATTGCCATCAACAACGGTATCGACAGTGCAAGCCAGACCGACAGTGATTTTACGCCATTCTTAAATATCATGAACGAATTTTACGCTCGCGACACCTCAAAGAAGATTAAAGCAGTTTTGAAGGCAAAGGGCGAATCGGGCAGATATTTATCGACCATACCTCCGTATGGATATATGAAAAATCCTGATAATAAAAAACAATGGATTGTAGATGAACCGGCGGCGCAAATTGTGAAACGGATTTTCGGGCTTTGCTTAGAGGGCTACGGACCTACTCAAATTGCAAGACTGCTTGAAAAGGATAAAATTCTAAAGCCAAGCGCGTATTGGGAGCAGCGGGACGGCAAAGCACATAAGTCCGAAAAGCTTTATAACTGGAACGGCGACTCCATATCCTATATTTTGGAGCGCAAAGAGTATCTGGGACACATGGTAAATTTCAAAACCACAAAAAAATCCTACAAAACCAAGCATAAAATATGGAACCCCGAAGAAAAGTGGGTTATCTTTGAAGGCACCCACGAACCGATTATTGACCTTGATATTTGGGAGAGGGTACAGGAGCTTCGCAAGAACAAACGCCGTCCTGCAAAAACAGGCAAAAGCAATATGTTTGCAGGTATCGCCTACTGTGCGGATTGTAAAAGTAAAATGTATTATTGCACAAGTCAGTATTTTGAAAGCAGACAGGATTATTTTGTCTGTTCCGGCGCAAACAAGGGAAAAGATCTTTGCGGTTCAAAACATTATATCCGTGCGGTTGTGCTTGAAAAGGGCGTGCTTGCACATTTGAAATATGTGATTGGCTATGTTGCGGCTTTTGAACAGCAATTCCGCACAGTCATGGGAGAAAAGCATAAATCAGATGTCAAAAAAGATTTGGCGGCAAAAAAGAAACTGCTTGCCAAAGCAGAAAACCGTATTACAGAATTGGACAGGCTTTTCAAGTGTATTTATGAGGATAAAAGCAAGGGGATTTTATCCGAAAACCGCTTTCAAATGCTCTCGGACGATTATGAAAAAGAACAGAAAGAATTGCAGGAACGGGTTGAAAATCTAACGGCGGAAATTACCGAAACGGAAGAACAATCCGGCAATTTGGAACGGTTTATTTCAAAAGTGCATAAGTATTTGGATTTGCAGGAGTTAACGCCGGCAGTCCTGAATGATTTGGTAAATCGTGTGTATGTCCACGCCCCGCAAGTAATTGACGGAAAACGAACACAAGAGATTGATATTTGCTATGATTTGGTTGGAATTTTGCCCAAAGCATTGTTTCAGAAAAATGAGGAAACGGCATAAAAACTATGCCGTTTCCAAAAACATAAAAGCTACGGTTTTACCACGGGCGCTCATTTGGCGGTCCTTCTTTATTTTGTGATAGCGTCGATCTCCGAAAGTTCCTCGCTTGAAAACGCCGTGTTCTCCAACATTCCGATATTTTCTAGAATCTGCTGCGGCCTTGACGCGCCGATGATTACACTCGTCACCTCTTTGTGATGATAAAGCCAGGAAAGCGCCATCTGCGCCAGGGTCTGCCCCCGCTTCTCTGCCATCTGATAAAGCTTTTCCACCTTATCCTGCACCGATTCCGTCAGGGAATTTTCGTTCAGAGAACCGCCGATCTTCCTGATGCGGCTATCCGCCGGAATCCCGTTTCGGTAGCGGCCGGCAAGCAGTCCCTGCGCCAGTGGACTGAAGATAATCATTCCCTTCTTCTCTTCTGCTGCGGCGGCAAGAATCCCGTTTCTTTCCGGCGTTCTGTCCAGGATCGAATAACAGTTTTGGTTGATGACAAACGGACAGTGCAGCTCATTTAAAATCTTTGCCGCCTCTTTCATGGTTTCGCCGTCATAGTTGGAAAGCCCGGCGTAAAGCGCCTTACCGCTCTTGACTGCGCGGTCAAGCGCCCACATGGTCTCGCAGAGCGGTGTGTCGGGATCCATCCGATGATGATAAAAGATGTCCACGTAGTCAAGATTCATCCGCTTTAGACTTTGGTCAAGGCTTGCCGTCAGATATTTTTTGCTGCCCCAGTTTCCGTACGGGCCGGGCCACATATAATATCCTGCCTTGGTGCTGATCACCAGTTCGTCGCGGTACGGCATCAAGTGCTGATGAAGAATCTTACCGAAATGAATCTCCGCGCTGCCGGCTTTCGGTCCATAGTTATTGGCAAGATCAAAGTGCGTAATCCCGTGGTCAAACGCCGTAAAACACATCTTACACATGGTCTCAAAATCATCGTTATCCCCAAAATTATGCCATAGCCCCAACGATATCGCCGGAAGCTTTAATCCGCTTTCTCCGCATTTTCGATACTGCATCGTATCGTACCTTTTTTCGCTCGCAATAAATTCCATCAGTATTCATCCCCCTTTTTCCTTGATTTCTATTTTGATTATAACAATCCGTACCGCATTTGTCAACGCGGCGTACAAACATGCGATTTTGCTTTATGCAAAGCAAAATCTAATGAAACGAGGACAGAAAAGATGTTTCCGTCGTTCAACGGCGAAACACCCTTCCTTTTTCATAAATTTTAAGCAATATTGACTTTTATTATACACTGTGATAAAATATAGCACGAAATATGAGATGACCGGATAAATTTACAAAACCAAAACAGGAGAAAAGTACATATGATAAATGAAAATCTAAAAACGGAAGTAAAATATAAAACGGAAGTTCTGATTGCCGGCGGCGGATTCGCCGGGATTTCGGCGGCTCTTTCCGCGGCGCGTGAAGGGGCAAACGTAATGCTTCTTGAGAGAGAATACATTCTCGGCGGACTCGGAACGGCAGGGCTTATAACAATATATCTTCCGCTTTGTGACGGTAAAGGAAAGCAGGTAAGTTTTGGTATTGCCGAAGAACTTTTGCGTTTATCAATTTCAATGGGAGCAGAAGCGAATAGTTATCCGACAGCCTGGCTTGGCGGCGGTACGGAAGAAGAAAGATGTGAAAATCGTTTCCTTGCAAGGTTTAATCCGCAGCTTTTTGCAATCCTTGCGGAGCAGCTTCTTATTTCGGAAGGAGTTAAAATTCTTTACGGAACTTCTGTATGTGCGGCTGAATGTAAAAGCGGCAGGATAAAACACTTGATTGCGGAAAATAAGTCGGGACGTTTTGCGATAGAAGCTAAGTCAGTGGTGGATTGTACGGGAGATGCCGATATTTGCAAATTTTCGGGAGAGGACAGCAGACTTTTTGAGCAAGGAAATCCTCTTGCGGCTTGGCACTATGCCTTTGATGGAAAAGAGGTAAAACTCGTGTTACTCGGGGCATCGGATATTCCCGATGAGGATAAAACGGGAGATGAGCCGGCTCCGCTTATAAACCATCGGTTTGCAGGAATTGACGGAGAAGAGCTTTCGGATATGGTTGTGCTTTCGCATAAAGAAACGCTTGATTATGTTAAACAAATGAAAAAGGATAATGAGGAGTATGTTCCGGTAACTATTACTACTATTCCTCAAATCCGTATGACCAGATGTATTGACGGGGTTTCGGTTATGGATACAAAAGATGATCATAAGCGTGTATCCGACAGTGTGGGGCTTATATCCAACTGGAAAAAGAGAGGTCCGATTTATGAAGTGCCTTTTTCGGCGCTTTACGGGTATAAAATAAAGAACCTCATAACTGCCGGGCGCTGTATTTCGGCAACCGACCCAATGTGGGATGTTACGCGGGTAATTCCGTGCTGTGCCGTAACCGGTGAAGCGGCAGGACTTGCGGCTGCTGTTTGTGATGATTTTCCAAGCATTGATGTTACTATAATTCAAGAAAAACTTTTATCACGCGGAGTTGTGCTGCACATTTAACAGTTGAACCGGCAAAGTTTGATAAGTATTACAAAGCAACATATTAAAAAGATAAACGAAAAAGGGCGGCCACGCGACCACCAAACTATTTACTATTATATCATTGAAGGTTTTATTTTCATATGCTAAAGTTTTTATCTTCCCGCAGTTCTACTGAGAGATTTATTCCCGCGTCTTAAGGCACTAAACAAAATTTGCCGAGGCAAGACTTACTCCTCGGCAAATTTTTACTTTAATACATCCTTTATTTTGACGTATCGCCCGGATAAATTTCAAAGATAGGGCTTGCTAAAATACCGGTCTCCTTTAAGCAATACTCATAGCACCATGCATCATCGTTGGTGCGCCAGAAGTTCGGTCCAACCCACTGGAATTGCAGCACGTTATGGACGCCGCCAAAGGTGTTGACCCGTGTTCCGAAAGCCTCAATCGCGATCTCGTGCTTTCCTTTTTTCAGGTTCGGAATCTTTAACCGATACGGTGAGAACGCAATTACGCCCTTCTCCTCTCCGTCCACAAAGACCTTAAGCAGTGCGGCGCGGTAATAGTTCGCGCGGATCACCGCCGTACAGTCCGGCGTCTCGATTTCCGTCCGATAGATCAGGTTGCCGCCGTAGAACGGCATTCCCTGGGTTGCCAGATCCGAAAATCCGATCTGCTCCGGCGCGTCAATGATGGTCGCAATCCTGCCCTCTACCTTAACGCCGAAATCACCCAAAATATAGCACCATTCCGTATTGGTGCGCTTTCCGAAGGGCAGGCGCACTACCAGTTCGTTTTTGCCGGCGCGAAGCGGCGGCAGCGGAACCGTTCTGATGATATGATCGGTGTACCAGCCGTCCGGCATTGACGGAACCGCCTCGCCGTTCAGCGTGATACCGGCCTCTTCTGCGCGCTCTAACGCAAGCTTTGCCCCGGTGACCGGGATCTCGCTATAAATCGCAAACCGCAGCGCAAGTTCGTTATGTACCGCCTCTTCCTCTACAACCCAGGGCTGTGCCAGGAACTCTCCGCGCAGCGGCCATCCCATCCGTTTACGGCAGATATTATCCAGTCTAAGAATCTCCTCCTCCGGCCGGAACGGTTCGCCATCGATCGAATATTCCGCGCGGTCAAGCATATAAACATTCGGCTCGGTGCGTTCATAATCCACCTTGCCGGTCACGCGCAGCGTATTTTCCGGTTCACAGACCGCATCTTCGCGATTGCCCGGCGCAGCATTCTCGTCACGGGTCAGCTGCAATAAAAGGCTGTCGTTTTGATACATGGTATAAGGAATAACGGTGGTTCCGTTTTTATGGACATAGGGGATGGTGCGAATGCTGCCGTCTAAGGTGTCATACAACATCGGGCGGTAGCTGCCTTTGACGCATACCGTGATTTTTTGTCCCTTTGTCACTTCCGGCGTGGTACTCTCCTTTTTACCATGCGCCACAAAGAGCCAGTTACAGGTCGCGTCGGTTCGCATGTTATAAATCAGGTTTTCTGTCGGTGCGCCGTTTGCGTTCTTAATCCGCACCTCTCTGAAATCCTCCAGTGCGTCCAGAATCGAAATTTTATCATACGGAACATGCTTGCTGTGATCATAGAGCGCCCGGGCTGCATCGCTTGCAACCGCGTCGACATACTTCGGGCATTCTCCGGCAAAGATAACGCTGCCGCCAGCTTGGTGAAAACGCTCTAAAATCGCCAGTGTTGTTGACCGGATGGTTTTGCAGTCAGGCACCACTACGACATCGTATTCCATCACGCCGACCTTCAGCTTATCGCCGTCATCACCCACCTGCGAGGGCAAAAGCGCCTCATTGACAAAGTCAAAATCCACAGTGCCAAACAGCAGCCAGGACACAATGTTCATGAATTTTTCGTCTGCCTGTTCCCGAACAGCAAGGGTATTTTCGGCCGGGCCGTAATCTAACCAATAGCTCTCGATCGGGTGAATCACGCCGACCTTAACCCGCGGCTTTCCGCGCGTCAGCGCCGTATTCAGCCGTGCAAAGTGATCTTCAATATAGCGATACTCCTTATACCAGGGCGATTGATAATTGATGGACGCCGGATAGTCGCGCTTTGCCTCGCCCTCCATCGAAACCCAGGAAAGGTGCGGCACCCGAATCGTCACGCCCAGCGCCGCCTGCCAGTCGCCCTGGAACTTATGACCCCGAAAATCAAAATCCCAGTTGGTAACACCGTAAAGCTCGGACAGCATCGCCTCACGGCCGTACTGATGCACCGCCGACTGGCACTGCTTTGCGGTTGTCAGCTCCACAAAGTTGCAGAGCATATCGATGCCCGGTATCGCAAAGGAACGGTACGAACGCATGGCATCACCGACCACCGTCGTCTGCGATCGCAGCTTTTCTTCCTCCAATACGTGTCCGGTCAGTGCGATTCCGTGCTCGTCACACCACCTTCCGCAGTTGTCGGCATAGCACCGTACAAACTGCTCCGTCACGCGGTCATGGTAATGATAGCGTACGGCAGAAACTGCGCCGTCCGGCAGGTTCCACACGATTTCAGGCAGTTTTTCTGTGATGTCATAGTGGTATGCGTCAAAAAAGAGCTTTGGAAACGCCATCGTCCAGGGAAAGCTGGCCTTCTCCTCACTGTCCGCAACGCCAAGTGGACACTTCCTGGCAAAATGCGGCTCGTCCGTAAAGATCGAGGGCACGGTTTTGCCAAATTCCTCACCGATCGCCTTGTCATACGCCGCATAAGTCACCCTGATAAATTCATCAATAGCCTCTTTGTTTAAGGTATCTACGTAGGTCTGGTTGTTAAACCATGGATTTTCCTTGGCCGTCTCGATGTACGCGTACCACTTCTTCCCCTCCGGGGTGTCTTTTTCGCTGATTTTCCGATACTTTTTCAACTCGCCTTTTCGGTTCAGCACGATGTCATAAACGGCTAAGAGATACGGCTTTCCCTCCTGCTCGGCCACGTCAAACGAAAAGCACTCCGGCTTTTCAAGACTAAAAACCAGCCGTCTTTCGCGATACTTCGGATTTTTTGTCACATAGCCGCCGGCAAAGCCGGACGGCCAGCGATCTTCATCATACAAATACGCCAGCATATCTTCTTTTTTTGCTTTTTTGACGCAGGCGCGAACTAAGTCCATAAATTCTTCGCCGAGATAAGGCGTCACGATCCCGGTTCTGGCATGCATATGAAAGCCGCCGAAGCCCATTTCCTTTAAGACCATGATTTGTTCTTCCAGCATTTTGGCATCCATCTTGCAGTTCCATGCCCAAAACGGAGTGCCGCGGTATTCACTGGTTGGATTTTGAAACAGAGCGGTATCCAGTTCCTTGGTACCGTTTTTTTGATAAAACATCCGATCACCTCCAAGGTTTTTGTTGACATCATTATATCCTTTGGTTATAATAAAATCAACGGGTTAATCTTTCTGTTTTACCCTAAAAGTTTATCTTTTATGGAGGCCGCTATGATCGAATTAAAAGAAACCTATATCAATCTGCATCCATGCGTCAGCCGTAATGTTCCTCCGCATAAGCATGTGTATTTAGAGCTTGCCTATGTGACACACGGCGTTGCACTGCACAAAATTAACGGCACAAACGCCACGACCATCCAATCCGGGGACTATTTTATCATTGATTATAAAACCGCACACGAATATTATGCAAAAACAAAGGAATTTTGCGTGATTAACTGTTTGTTTCTCCCGGAACTGATCGACAAAACCCTGCTCTACTGCAAGGACTTTCAAACCCTTTTGCAGCATTATTTAATAAAAATCAATGCCGACGCCATGGATTACAGCCCGGTCAATCACATTTTTCACGATGATAACGGTAAAATTCTTGCCATCTTAAACGAAATGCTGGAGGAATATGAAAAAAAACAAAATAACTATATTGAACTGCTGCGCTCTGATTTGATTCGGCTTTTGATTCATACCACACGTAAGGTTCCGTCCGGCGATACGCCCTGTGATATCACACAAAGGATTGTCAATACTGTTTTAAAGCATTACAATGAGCCGATCACCCTGTCGGATCTCGGCAATGTGGCAGGGTACAGTCTGCCTTATCTCAGCAAAAAGTTTAAAGAAAAAACCGGCTTGTCCTTTCAGAACTACTTAAAAAAAGTGCGCATCAACGAGGCCTGCCGCCTGCTTGCGCACACCGATAAAAAGATTGAAGAAATCGCGGCGCTTTCCGGCTACCGTGACATGGACTGCTTTCGGAAATCGTTTCGCGATATCGCACAGTGCACACCCGGCGATTTTCGCAAAAAACTCCTTACCGCATCGGAAGAAACATAAAAACGGGGCTAAGCCCCGTTTTTGAGCGTGTCGATAAACCCTATTTTGCGATAAATTTTATTTTGATTTGATCGCCGTCCCCTGCTTAGCCATGCCTACCACGGCGCCACGATATAAAGCTTAAATTCGTTGATGTCATACAACGCTATCTGTATCCTGTCCTCCCGGCGCAAAATAGTGAACTGTTTTTAAATTCTTCTGCGGTGACATCAAACTCACAAAGGATCAAAGCGAATACATCGAAAGATATGCTTTGGTGTTTTGGCACATCTCGTCAAACAGCTTTTTCGCATCGGTGATTGAACAGGTCGTCAGCGGATCGTTTGCAAACGCAGAGAAGATTTTGGTGAGATCCCTCTCTGCAATACCGTCCGATACCAACTCCTGCTCAGCACAGATTCTCGATACCAGGGGGTAAATCTCGGTCGGAATCGGACCGGCAAAAACCGGCGTCAGCGTACCATCGCGGAACACGGCATTGGTTTCCACCACGGCGCCCAAAGGCAGGTTCGGAATCTGGCCGTAGTTTGGAATATTGACATTTGTAACAAGCTCGCAAAGCCCCAGCAGCGCACGAATCTGATGAACGCCCTCTTCGCCGGTTCCCTTAACGGTAACCGCTTCTTCACCGGAGCAGAGCCGCGCACTCTTTGCAAGCCGCTTTTTTAAATCTTCCTTTCTCGATGCCACAGAGGTTAGGCCAAAGTGCATTTCACGCACGCGTTCCGGGCTTTCCAGATACCATTTTCCCTCGCAGAACTCCGCCAGATGGCGATCTCCGGCAGCTGCAATATAGCCAAACTTTAAAAACAAATCCATCTTGACCTTTTCCTCACTGACAAAAGCATTGTTCATCCAGTTGTCATCAACCGGATGACCGGCATGGTAGCCGTCCTTGTGTTCCAGACAAAATTCCCTGTAATACGGGAAAAGATCGATGCCCTGATAGGTCGCCGCAGTCAGCCAGGTAAAGTGATTGACGGCAACCGGGTTTACTTTAATTTCATGCCGCTCTACGTTTTTTGCGCCCAATTTTTCTTCTGCGACCTTGGCTAAAAACTTTTGTGTACCAAATACTTCGTGGCAGCAGCCAAAAGCACGAACCTCCGGGAATACCCGATAAAGCGCCTTGACGCAAAGCGTCATCGGATTGGTATAGTTGATAACCCAAGCCTTAGGGCAGTATTTTTTGATGTTTTCGGCGATTTCTTCATACATCGGAATGGTGCGCATAGCACGAACAATGCCGCCGGGGCCGGAGGTATCACCCACCGACTGATAAATCCCATATTTTTCCGGGGTATGTACATCGGATTCCATTTCATCAAAGGTAGCGGGTAAAATGGACATGATTACAAAGTCTGCACCGCGCAGCGCTTCCTCCGCCGTCTTTGCCGCAACATAATCCCAGTGTGACTTTGCACCTTCGGCGCTGTTAAATTTATTTCCGATGATTTCGTTATGCTGCGCTGCCTCAAAATCAATATCATAGAGATAAACCGTTCCGCTAATGTCATCAACGCTGACCAGGTCGCTCATAAGCCCCCAGGCCCATCCGCGGGAACCGCCGCCGACATACGCAATTTTTATTTCCGACACCTTACCTTTTTCAAAAATCATAAGATCGCCCCTTTCTATGCAACACATATCCGATCATTGCACATCTAAACATAGAATACCTTAATTTTGTCAAAAAAACAATGAATGATATTGACGAATCGTTTTATTTATAATACAATATTGACATAGATTGTAAGGAGGTGAACCCATGACAGAGGTTCTTTATCATACCAACGTCAAATGCCAGGTCGAATGCATGGAGGACGAAAAAGGCTGGAGTATGCCCGGCATGCATTACCATGACGGGTACGAAATTTATATTTTAGACCAGGGAGAACGGATGTATATCATTGACGGCGTTTTGTTTGAATTAAAGCGCGGCGATGCCGTCCTGATTGCTCCGCATGAGTTTCACAGTACCGGGGGCGGCGGATTTCGGCGTTATCTAATCTCTTTTCAGGAAAGCTATCTTGACATTTATTTTACCAAACGCGCAAAAGAAGAACTGCTTGCATGCTTTTTGGAAAAAAAGCTGCGTCTTACGCCGCAGGCAATGCAGGAGCTTTTGGATCGGATTCGGCCAAGAATCAATCAGCCGCTTTCCGCCGCCGAGTTTGCCTCTGTGATGGAGATTTTAAACCGCTGTGCAAAAGAGCCCGTCATGCCGCCGCTGAGTGAAAAAAATAAACTGGCATCGGAAATCATTGAATATATCGGTAAAAACTATACCGCCATCGCAACGCTGGAGGAAATCGCCGGGAAGTTTTACATCACAAAATATTATCTGTGCAGACTCTTTAAAGAATACACGGGCATGTCGGTTTTTGCATACATTAACACACAAAGAATCCAGAGCGCATGCGATACGCTGGCGCGGACAAAGGAGCCGGTCTCAAAAATTGCAGCACAGGCAGGGTTTCATTCTTCCATGTATTTTTGCAGAATGTTTAAGGCGGTGACAGGGACAACGCCGCTGGCATACCGCCGGCAGCATATGGCGCATTATGAAAAATCATCTTCCGCAAAACCGCCTCTATGATGCCGGGTACAAAGCGTAGGCACACCGGCAATCTCCAAATGTTTTACCGCTTCCTCACCACAGTGTCTGCCACCAGAATTAAATTTCCGATTTTGATATGCGGAAAAAAGGTTTGCAAAAGCCTGCCCAAGATATCCGTGCCGCCGGTCGATGCGCCTTTTGCCAATGTCAGACCGATCCCCGCACCGTACAGGATTGCGCCAAATGCCGCGCTCAAAAACATATCATCGCTGTCTCCAGGACAATGACTGCTTTCGCCGACATAATGCGGCTGGTTCGGCGCTACCTTATCGATTCTTACATACGACTGCTAAAAAGGGCCTCAGCAATCCAATTTAACAATTGAATTAACTTCGGCCCCTTATTTTACACATCCATCCCGTTTAGTCTTTTTGGATCAGGCTCTCGCCCGTCATCTCTGCCGGTTTCTCCAGCCCCATCAGATCCAGCATAGTGGGCGCCAGGTCTGCCAGGCGGCCGGGCTTTAACGAAACGCCCTCTTTGCCGACCAGCACCAGCGGCACCACGTTGGTGGTATGCGCGGTAAACGGACCGCCTGTGGTATAATCCACCATCTGGTCTGCGTTACCGTGATCAGCAGTAATCAGCGCCATACCGCCCATCTTTTGAATGGCGTCTACCACGCGTCCAAGGCAGGTATCCACCGTCTCCACCGCCTTTACAGCGGCCTCAAACACGCCGGTATGTCCAACCATATCACAGTTTGCAAAGTTTAATACGATCACGTCATATTCGCCGCTCTCGATGCGCGCGACCACGGCATCGGTTACCTCCGGCGCGCTCATCTCCGGCTGCAAATCATAGGTTGCCACCTTGGGCGAATTAATCAGCACGCGATCCTCACCGTCACACACGGTCTCTACACCGCCGTTAAAGAAGAACGTCACGTGCGCGTACTTCTCTGTCTCGGCGATACGCAGCTGACGCAGCCCCTTGCGGCTGATGTATTCTCCAAAGGTATTCACCAATGTCTCCGGCTTAAATGCAACCTCCACGTTGGGCATAGATGCGTCGTACTGGGTCATGCACACATAACAGGTTTTAAAATAAGAACGTTCAAACCCGTTAAATTCCGGATCAACAATCGTCCGGGTAATCTCCCGCGCGCGATCCGGGCGGAAATTGAAGAAGATCACCGAATCATTCTCCTGAATTTTTCCTACCGGGGCGCCATCCTTAACTACCACAGTCGGAACGACAAACTCGTCCGTGACTTTTTCGTTATAACTCTCTTTGACCGCGGTCACCGCAGACTCTGCGGTGTTTCCCTCGCCCAGCACCATTGCGGCGTACGCCTTTTGCACACGCTCCCAGCGGTTGTCACGGTCCATGGCATAGTAACGTCCCATCACGCTGGCAACGTCGCCAACGCCGATTTCACGGATTTTTGCGACCAACTCCTCCACATAATCCGCGCCGGAGGACGGCGGTACGTCACGGCCGTCTAAAAAGGCATGGACATGCACCTTGGTAAGTCCGTTCTTTTTTGCCAGCTGAAGCAGGCCGTAAAGGTGCTGATTGTGGCTGTGCACGCCGCCGTCCGAGAGCAGACCCAAAAGGTGCAGGGCGCTGCCGTTCTTTTTACAATTTTCCACTGCGTCAAGCAATGCCGGGTTCTCAAAAAAGTCGCCGTCCGAGATGGATTTGGTGATGCGGGTCAGCTCCTGATACACGATCCGCCCTGCGCCGATATTGGTATGTCCTACCTCGGAATTTCCCATCTGTCCGTCCGGCAGACCAACGTCCATCCCGGATGCGTGTACGATCGTATGCGGGCATTCTTTCATATACCGATCCATGTTCGGGGTTTTTGCCGCATAGATCGCATTTCCGTCATGACGTTCGTTGACACCGTAACCGTCCATAATAATCAATGCATACGGTTTTTTGCTCATAGTCTTTCTGCCTCCTGCCTTATTTTGCTGCTGCAACAATGATCGAAAAGTCCTCGGCCTTTAAGCTTGCGCCGCCGATCAGACCGCCGTCAATGTTCGGCTTGGCCAAAAGCTCTGCCGAATTGCCGGCATTCATGCTGCCGCCGTACTGAATCCGGATTGCCTCCGCAACGTCATTGCCGTACAGACCGCAGATGGTCGCACGGATAATGCCGCAAACCTCATCAGCCTGATCCGCCGTTGCCGTTTTGCCGGTGCCGATCGCCCAAACCGGCTCATAAGCGATGACGATGTTCTTGGCATCCTCTGCCGAAATACCCAAAAATGCAATCTTAGTCTGACGGCGCACCGTATCGTCCATAATGCCCTGCTCTCTCTCGGTCAGGCTCTCACCCACGCAAACAATCGGGGTCAGACCGGCCGCAAGAGCAGCCTTGGTTCTTAAATTCACGGTTTCGTCCGTCTCGCCAAAGTATTGACGACGCTCGGAATGGCCGATAATCACGTAGGAAACACCGGCCTCCTTTAGCATGTTGCCGGCCAGCTCGCCGGTATACGCACCGCTCTCTTTAAAGTGCACATTCTGTGCGCCAACGGCAATATTGCTGCCCTTTAATTCTTCTGCCACCGCAGGAATGCAGATTGCGGTCGGGCAAACAACGACATCACATGCCGCGTCCTTTACCTTGTCTTTCATGGCAGCAACCAAAGCCTTTGCCTCCGACGGGGTTTTATTCATCTTCCAGTTTCCTGCAATAATCTTTTTTCTCATAATATATCATCCTTTCTTTGTTATGCTAGCCGAAAGAGAGTAATCCGAACCCGCCTGAAAAGGTGAAATTTCGGCATCTTTTGGCTTGTCATCTTTGCAAGGCGCCGAGCCTTGCTGCATCTTCCGCACCAAAATCTGCTCAAAATTGAATCCTTTTCAGGTCGTAGAATTTTGAGAGAGCGGATTTTTGGTTGCTGCATAAGCAAAAACGCAGGTAATCCTAACGGATTGCCGAGTATTGGGCGCAGCGAAAGCGGAAATCCGCCTCCCAAAATCGGGGTTCGGATTGCTCACTTTCGGCTAACCTGATGTTACCGTATCATTGCGTATTTTGACGCTTTACCTTGTGTCTTCGCCTGACCTTCACGGCGCATGCCGACAGGCAAAAGACCGAAACAATTTTCATGCTCCGGCCTTATTTTGCATCTTATTTCTCATCCAGTGCTGCAACACCGGGCAGCTCCTTACCCTCTAAGAATTCCATCGAGGCGCCGCCGCCGGTCGAAATGTGGGTCATCTTATCGCCAAAGCCCAGCTGGTTGACTGCCGCCGCACTGTCACCGCCGCCGATGATGGTGGTTGCGTCCGTGTTCGCCAAAGCTTCTGCAACAGCGATGGTACCCTTTGCCAGAATCGGGTTTTCAAATACGCCCATCGGGCCGTTCCAAACAACCGTTTTCGCCGTTTTCACCTGCTGTGCGAACAATTCACGCGTCTTTTCGCCGATGTCAAGGCCTTCCATATCAGCCGGAATTGCGTCGGCCGGTACGGTTTTTACTTCGATTTCCGCATCGATCGGATTCGGGAAGTCTTTGGTCACAACGGTATCGATCGGAAGAAGCAGCGTCTTGCCGAGATCCTTTGCCTTCTTCATCATCTCTTTGCAGTACTCAATCTTTTCATCGTCAACCAACGATTTACCGACCTCGTATCCATTTGCTTTCATAAAGGTATATGCCATACCGCCGCCGATAATCAGCGTGTCGCATTTATCAAGAAGGTTAGAAATCACGTTCAGCTTATCCGCAACCTTCGCGCCGCCCAGGATGGCAACCAGCGGGCGTACCGGGTTGTCAATCGCGTTGCCCAAAAAGTCCAGCTCCTTGCCGAGCAGATAGCCGGCAACCGCAGGCTTTAAGTATTCTGTCACGCCGACCGTCGAGCAGTGTGCACGGTGTGCGCTGCCGAATGCGTCATTTACAAACATATCGGCAAGCGACGCCAGTTCCTTGCTGAAGGCCTCACCGTTCTTGGTTTCCTCCGCACGATATCTGGTGTTTTGCAGAAGAACCACGTCGCCGTCCTTCATGGCAGCAACCGCAGCCTTTGCGTTTTCGCCGACTACGTTATCATCTGCCGCAAAAACAACCTCCTTGCCGAGATGCTCGGACAGGCGTGCGGCAACCGGCGCCAAGGACAGCTCCGGTTTCGGCTCACCCTTGGGCTTGCCCATGTGAGAGCAAAGAATTACCTTTGCGCCGTCCTGGATCAGTTTTTGAATGGTCGGAAGTGCGCCCTTGATTCTGGTCTCGTCTGTGATTTTGCCGTCCTTGATCGGTACGTTAAAGTCGCAGCGAACCAAGACCTTCTTTCCTTTTGCCGAAATGTCGTCTACCGTTTTTTTGTTCATGCTAAGACCTCCAAAAAAGATATTAAACTCCCCGTACGGGGGATGATTTTATACAAACATTGCACGGATCGCTCCGCTTTTTTCATTGTAACCCAAATGACAAAATTTATCAAGAGTTTTTTGGAATTTTTTTGTTAAAAAATTCACCATCTTCACAGTTTTCAAAATTGCAGGAGCATTTTTGCCAGCGTCATCATCACCGGAATGGTCACCGCCGAAATCAGGGTGGTAATCACAACCGCGCCGGACGCAAACGAAACGTCACGGTGATAGACGTTGGCAAGCATCGAAACTGCAGTTGCGGTCGGCGTGACCGAGCAGATGGCTGCAACCATTTTGACCTCCCGGCTCAGCGGAAGCAGGTACAAAAGGCCGATCAGAATACAGGGAAGCGCCAGCAGCTTTAAGGCGCTCAGCTGCAGATAGGCCGGTGTTTTGAAAATCGCCTTTAAGTCGGCCTGTGCCAAAAATCCGCCCAGCACCAGCATCGCAAGCGGCGTATTTAAAAAGCCGATCTGATATACCACCTGATAAATCGGCTCCGGAAGCTTGACGGGCGAAAACAGTAAAAGCAGCCCCAATACCACCGCAATCAGTCCGGGGTTTTGCAAAATCTGCTTGGTACGAATCGGTTCGCCCGGCGAAAGCGTGCGGCTCCCGTACGTCCAGAACAGGATATTTAACAAAATAATGTTGGTCGATCCCAAAAAAACACCCGTCTCGCCGGCAAGCGCCAGCATAAGCGGAATTGCCATAAATCCATTGTTCGGAAAAGCCACGGCCAGCCGGCTCTCCGCGCAGCGGGGCGCGTCAATGTCTCGGTAGACGATCCGTGCCGCCAGAATATGCACCGCATAAAGCAGCACACTCACCAAAAACATCACCACCCAGTCAAAAAAGACCTCCTTTGAAAATTCACGTTGGAACGAGGTCAGCAACACCATGGGGGTGACGATTTTTAAAAGCAGCTGTGACAGCTCGGCAAGGCCGTGCTCGGTCAAAACCCTAAAACGATACAACAGGTAACCGGCCGCTACCATCAAAAACATGGTAAGGATTTGCTGATCTACCGTAAAAAAATATGCAAGCATAATTGTTTCCCTCCAAAAATCGGGCACGGTGCGCCGCGATCGTGCGGAATGCCCGCCCCCTATTGTAACAAACAAATCGAGAAAGCGCAAGACTTTCTCGTTATTTCACCTTATATTATCTCTGTTTTTTCACTTTATATGAAAGCAGGGATCTCTGTAAATAATCTGCGGCACATTCGGGCAGTCTAAGAAAAGAAGGGAGGCATTGTCATGCCGCAAAATGTACGATGCGATTTAGCCGTTGAGGCAAGAGAGCTGCTGACAGAAAAGCAGGGCACACGCCGCGAAATCCCCGGCGTATCGATGGAATCCGAGGACATTGACGGACTGATTCACATCACCAGAGTCCATGTGACCTCCAAAGAGGGCGCCGACGCGCTCTTAAAAGAACCGGGGCGCTACATCACCGCCGAGATGCCGGCACGCTTTTACGGGCAGCAGGAGATTTATGAAACCATGTGCCGCGTCTGCGCCAAGGAGCTGCAATCCATCACGCGCCGCTATTTGACGGACGAAAACGACAGTGTTTTGGTGATCGGGCTCGGCAACTGGAACATCACCGCCGATGCATTGGGGCCAAAGGTGATTCATTCTCTTATGATCACCCGTCATTTAAAAGAATATATCCCGGACGAAATCGATGATGGCATCCGCCCGGTCAGCGCGATTGCACCCGGTGTTCTGGGACTGACCGGGGTCGAGACCGGCGAAATCGTCAAGGGATTGGTCGATCGGATCAAGCCAAAGCTGGTTATTGCCATTGACGCGCTTTGCTCGCGCAAGGTAGAGCGCGTCAACACCACCATTCAGTTTTCCGACACCGGCATCACACCGGGCGAGGGCGTCGGCAACAAGCGACAGGCGCTGAACCGGGACACGCTTGGCGTGCCGGTAATTGCCATCGGCGTACCGACTGTGGTGGATGCCGCCACCATCGCCGGGGATTCGATCAACTGGGTGATTCGCCGTCTGCGTAATGAGGCAGAGACTGCCCGGCCGCTTTACCGCTTTTTGGAGGATTTAGAGGGCGAGGATAAGTATGCCTTAATCCGTGAGTCCATTAAGCCGGCTTTTGGAAACTTTATTGTCGCCCCTAAGGAAGTGGATTCCGTCATTGACGACATCTCCCGCGTGATTGCCAACGGCATTAACATTGCGCTCCATAAGGGCATCGGTCTTTCGGACGTGGACCGCTACCGCTGACCGCCATATAAAAAGGGCGCAAACGGGATTTCCCGTTTGCACCCTTTTTAATCATCTTACTCAGCCCAACAGTTTTTGATACATCGCATCATATTTTTGTGCCGATGCACCCCAGGAAAAATCCACCTTCATGGCGCGCTTCATCAATGGCACCCATATCTCTTTATCCGCAAAAAAGTGCAGCGCCATACGGAGCGTATAGAGCATATCGTGCGCACTGTACGGCGCAAAGCTAAAACCGGTACCCTCGCCGGTGAACTCGTTAAAGGGCTGCACACTGTCCTTCAGGCCACCCGTCTCACGCACGATTGGAATCGTTCCGTAAGCCATCGCGATCATCTGGCTCAGGCCGCAGGGCTCAAACATGGACGGCATCAGCAGCATATCGGCCGATGCGTAAATCTTATGCGCCATGTCATCGCTAAAGGTAATATTGGCAGAAACCCTTTCCGGGTGATACCATGCGTTCTGACGGAACAGCTCCTCATACTTTGCCTCGCCGGTGCCCAGTACCACCAGCTGAATATCCAGGTTCACAAGCTCGCTCATCGCCTCGGCAATGATATCAAAGCCCTTTTGATCGACCAGTCTTGACACAATGCCGATCATCGCCTTTTCGCCGTCAACCGGAAGTCCGAGCTGCTTTTGCAGTGCGATCTTGTTTTCCTTTTTCTTGCTCGTGAGATTTCGCAAATCAAAGTTTGCAAAAATCTTGGGATCGGTTTTCGCATTATATACGGCATCGTCAATGCCGTTGATAATGCCATACAGCGACTGCGACCTTGCAGAGAGCAGACCGTCCAGACGTTCACCGCCCAGCGGCGTTTTAATCTCCTCCGCATAACTGGGGCTGACGGTCGTCACATAGTCCGCATAGACGATCCCGCCCTTTAAGAGGTTGGCACATCCGTGGAACTCCAGCTTATCCTCGGTAAAATACTCCTGCGGCAAGGAATAAAAATCCGCCACAATGTCCATTGAATAGATACCCTGATACCGCAGATTGTGGATGGTGAACACCGTCTTGATACCCCGATAGAACGCGTCCTCCACATAATAAGCATTGAGCAGTACCGGCACCATACCGGCCTGCCAGTCGTGTGCATGGATGATATCAGGCTTAAAATCCAGCTGCTTTAAAATTTCGAGACATGCCTTGTCGTAAAAGGCAAACCGCTCCAAATCATTCCATTTATAAAGATAAATATCGCCAAAATAATACTCATTATCAATAAAATAATAGGTTACGCCGTCCTTTTTCAGTTCAAAAACGCCACAGTACTTCCGCCGCCAGCCAAGCGGAATGTATAGAAAGAACCGAAATTCCATCTGCTGACAGTATTGCTCTTGAACACAGCCGTACTTCGGCAAAACCACACGCACATCATGCCCCAGCTTTGCAAGCGCCTGCGGCAGTGCGCCCAGTACATCACCCAGACCGCCGGTTTTGGCAAACGGCGCTACCTCGGAAGAACACATCAAAATTTTGCTCACTCAAAAACACACCTTTCTTTTGAATATTTCGGAAAGTAAAACGTTAAATCACCGCGCCCTTTCCGATTACCATCGGATAAGTATCCTGGCCGACCAGTTTCTTACCGCTGCGCAGTACAACCTCTTTATCAAAAATGACGTTTGCCATCATGCAGTTGTCCCGCACCTCGGAATTTTGCATGATAATACAGTTTTCCACCGATGCGCCCTTTCCGATATGCACACCACGGAAGAGCACGCTGTTTTTTACCACGCCCTCAATCACGCAGCCGTCCGCAACGATCGAATTGGAGACCTCGGCGTTTTTGCCGTACCGGGTCGGCACGGTGTCTTTCACCTTAGTATAGATCGGCATATCCGTTTTCAGTCCGAACAGTTCCTCACGGGTGTCGTGGCTGAGCAGCTTAAGGTTTGCGTCAAAGAAGGACTTTACATCGTCAATCTTGAGCTGTGAACCGCAGTATTCGTAGGCACAAATTTTCAGCCGATGCAGATTGGCCAGGAAGATGTCTTTTGAGATGGAATGCTTGCCGTGCGCCCTGGCATCGTCAACCAGATCCATTAAAAGCTCTTTTCTAACGATAAAACGGTGCATATAGGACAGCTTGGTCTTTTGCTTTGCCGGATAGACATGAATATCGCGTACGCAGCCTTCCCCATCCACATCAAGCAAAATATGCCGTTTTAAATTCTGCGGTGCAATCTCCTCTTCACGGTGACAAAGGAGTGTAATATCCGCCCCTTTTTCCATGTGATATTTCAGCGCATCATCAAAATTCATATTACAAATCGTGTTGCAGTCGGCAATCACCGCGTATTCCTGGCGGCTTCTTGACAGGTAGTGTCTGACGCCGTACAAGGTATCAATGCCGCCTGTCTTTTCGCTGCCGCTCTCACGGATTTCCCCGGGCGGCAGAATAAACAAACCGTTGTTCTTTCTGTCCATGTCCCAATCCTTGCCGGTACCCAAATGATCCGTTAAGGAACGGTAATTGTACGGCGTGGTGATTCCCACGTTGATAATCATGGAATTTACCATGCTGGACAGAATAAAATCAATAATCCGGTACCGGCCGCCAAAGGGAACCGCTGCCAGGGAACGAACCGATGTCAGTTCGCCGAGCGTTGCTTCCGGATTTTCCGCAAATATCAAACCTAACATATCATTCTTCATAATTCTCGTAACCTTTCTGCCCGCCTAAAGTATCTCTTGCCCTTTCGTTAACCTGATATTCGTAATCGAAGACCACCTCTTAAAATCGAGCTTAGATTGCTAACATCAGGTTGCCATTCTATCTGCAGGCAGGATAGAATCTATCGCACGTCCTCTGTCACCATAGAATTGACGGCAATCTTCACGCTATCGCCGACGGTCAACTCCGGGCCGATCAGGGTAATGTCGTCACTGCATATTTTGGGGTTGTTCCAGTCACGGTTGGCGCCCTCGTCCATCGAGCCGATCACCGCCCTGTCGCCGATATGCACATCGGCGCCGATGATGGATTTATAAACCACCGCGCCCTTTCCGATTGTCGCCCCCGGAAAAATGATGGAATCTTCTACTTTAGCGCCTTCGCCCACCGTCACTCCCTCAAAGATGACGGAATGGTCGATCTCACCGAAGATCTCGCAGCCCTCCGTCACATAACAGCTGCGCAGCTTTGCGTTTTCCGAAATATAATGCGGCGGCTTAATGGGATTTTTGCTGTAAATACGCCAGTCGCTGTCGTCTAAGCAAAATGCCGCACTATCGTCGAGAAGCTCCATATTTGCCTCCCAAAGGCTCTGAATGGTTCCAACATCCTTCCAGTAGCCCTCAAACTGATGCGCAACCATTTTCAGCCCGTCATCTAACATCTTCGGAATCACGTTTTTCCCGAAATCGTTTTCGGAGTTCGGATCGGCCTCATCGGCAATTAAGTATTTCTTTAAAACCTCCCAGCTAAAGCAGTACACGCCCATCGAGGCGAGGTTGCTCTTGGGGTTCGCCGGCTTTTCTTCAAATTCAATGATATTCTGATTCTCATCGGTGTTCATAATGCCGAACCGGGACGCTTCGTCCCAGGGCACCTCAATAACTGCGATGGTTACATCAGCGCCTGCCTTCTTATGCTGACGAATCATTTTATTATAGTCCATTTTATAAATATGATCGCCGGACAGAACCAGCACACACTTTGGATGAAACCGTTCAATAAAACTCAGGTTCTGATAGATGGCGTTGGCAGTTCCCTTATACCACTCTCCCTTTTCGGCCGAGGTATAGGGCGGCAGCACATAAACGCCGCCGTTGGAACGGTCAAGATCCCACGACTGACCGCCTGCAATATAAGTATTGAGCTCCAGCGGCTGATACTGTGTCAAAACCCCCACGGTATCAATTCCGGAATGCGTACAGTTGCTCAGCGGGAAATCAATAATCCGATATTTCCCGCCAAAGGGAACCGCGGGCTTTGCTACGTTTTTTGTCAGGATACCCAGCCGGCTTCCCTGTCCGCCGGCCAGAATCATTGCTACACATTCTTTTGCTTTCATAATCTAACCGATTGCCTTTCCGGCTCACAGATTCATGGCGTCTCTGTCTATCGTGAGCCGGATAGACAGTGCCGTTTTATCATCAAGTTTTTTATCCGCGGCATTTTCTGCCGCATCATGCAAAATTTTCCTCCTTTGCGCCATGCCCGGTTTTCATCTCTTATGCCTGCTCCTGTTTTTCTGACTTTTTCTTTTTGTTTTCTGCACTGTTCGGCAGCCATTTGAGATAATACGCCGTGAGCGGCGGCAAGCTCAGCTCAATCGAATGGGAAAATCCGCGGCACGGCTTCTCCTTTGTTTTTACACGGCGCGTACCGCGGCCGTCGCCGCCGTAGCTTTTTTGATTGGTCGATAGCGCCACCTCGTACTCACCGGCATCCAAAACGCCGACCTGGTACTTTTTTCTCTCTACCGGGGTAAAGTTCAGCACCACAACAATCTTTTCCGTCTTATCACGACTGATCCGTTCAAAAGAGAGTACGCTGTTTGCCGCGTCCTCCGCGTTCAGCCAGCAAAAGCCCTGCCACTCGCCCTGCTCCCTTTCAATCTCAAAAAGCGACGGGTGACTGCAGTAAAAATGGTTCAAATCCGCCGAAAACCGTTGCAGCTTTGCATGCGCCTCATATTGTTCCAGCAGCCAGTCAAGCTGCTCGTCATAGCGCCACTCGATAAACTGTCCGAACTCGCCGCCCATAAAGAGCAGTTTTTTTCCCGGATGCGCGTACATAAACAGATACAAAAGCCGCAGCTGCGCAAACTTTTCTTCATAGCTGCCCCACATCTTATCTAGCAGCGAACGCTTTCCGTGCACCACCTCGTCATGCGAGAGCGCCAGAATATAATTTTCCGAAAACGCGTACATCATCGGGAAGGTCAGCTTATTATGATTACCCTTGCGAAACAGGGGGTCGCACTGCATATAGTCTAAGATGTCATGCATCCAGCCCATGTTCCATTTAAAATTAAAGCCGAGACCGCCCTCAAACACCGGCTGCGTCACGCCGCCCCAGGCGGTTGATTCCTCCGCAATCATCATTACATTAGGGAACCGTTCAAACACAGCAACATTGAGCTTTTGCAAAAAGTCAATGGCCTCTAAATTTTCTTTGCCGCCAAACCGATTGGGCAGCCATTCGCCGTCACGGCGGTTATAGTCCAGATACAGCATACTGGAAACCGCGTCCACGCGGATTCCGTCCACGTGATACATCTCCAGCCAAAACAGTGCATTGGAAATCAAGAACGAGAAAATCTCGGTTTTTGTCCAGTCAAAGACCAGGGTTCCCCATTCCTTATGCTCACCGCGCCGGCTGTCCGGGTGTTCAAAAAGCGGCGTACCGTCAAAGTTTGCAAGCGCATAGGCGTCCTTCGGAAAGTGCGCCGGCACCCAGTCCATGATAATACCGATTCCGTTTTGGTGCAGCGCGTCAATCAGCGCCATCAGCTCGGTTGGCTTGCCGTAGCGGCTGTTGGCCGAATAATAGCCCGTCACCTGATACCCCCAGGAGCCGTCAAACGGGTACTCGGACAAGGGCATCATCTCGACATGGGTATAGCCCATCTTTTTCAGATACGGCACCAGCTGATCGATCATCTCGGTATAGGTATAGTAGCTGCCGTCCTCCTTACACCGCCAGGAGCCGTAGTGCATCTCATAAATCGAGACCGGTTTATCATAGGGCGGCGTCACGCTCCGCTTTTCCATCCAGGCCTGATCCTGCCAGGTATAGGTAAGATCTGCCGTCACCGATGCATTGGCCGGCCGCACCTCGGAATAAAAGGCGTAAGGATCCGCCTTGAGCACGGTTTCGCCGCGGTAGGTATCAATGCTGAATTTATAGTTCTGCCCCTCGCATACGCCGGGGATAAAAACCTCCCAGATGCCGGAATTGATATGGCGGCGCATCCTTCCCAGGTTAGCGTCCCAGCCGTTTTGGTCACAAACCACCGAAACCGACTTGGCGTTTGGCGCCCAGACCGCAAACAGATAACCCTCTGTGCCGTCCGCCAGCGCTTTTTTGTGCGCGCCCAACATCCGATAGCTCTCATAATTGACGCCTTGATTAAAAAGGTACATGGCCGTCTCGTCGATATAAGTCATTGCTTTGGTATCTTTTCTCTCACGATTTTTCACTTGTAATCCCTCCGCCGTTCTGCCTGCCACGCTACAAAATCCGTCTGCCGCGCTCTCATGCGCAGCCGTCATTTTCTGCGCATCGGGTACACCGCCGCTCTGTACCGCCTTATCTGTAAAACAGATGTAATAATTCTTGTTATTTTATCTAATATTCACAGGACAATTGTATCACATTTTCGGCTTTTTGTCTATTTTTTTATCCATAAAATTTGCACAAATTATCTTGCTATTCTTTGTACGCTTTTCAAGGAATTTTATACCATTTTCCTTTATTTTTCTTGTCCCTCTCCCTTTCCGGAAAATTAGCCCCATTATTTAAACATATGCAGCTTGTCTCGCATATATTCCTAAATATTTTTAGTAGTTCAAAAAATAAAAACAAAGCTGTAAAAAAGACGCTTTCAAGGCAGCGACCTTGTCCGGCGGCCGATATGTTCTTACAGCTTTGTTGTTATGATTATGTTTTTTTCGGCAGGAGGTCTGCCTCTTTTAATTTTTGATACAGTGTGGGCCGAAACGAAAATTCCTTCATCAGCCGCTTTGCCTCACCAAGGGCAAGGAGGCGCTTTTCCATCGACGCCGCGCGCCGCACCGCACGAATCAGCAGATTTTTGGGCGAATGCGCAAAATCAACAAATTCCACCATTTGCACACGATAACCGCATGCCTCTAAAAGCGCGCCGCGAATGGCATCGGTCGCAAGCGCCGAAAAACGTTCTTTGATAAGTCCGTACCGCGTCAGGAGTGAAAATTTTTCACTCTCAATCTGCGCATTCAGTTCATGCTGGCAGCACGGCACCGAATAAATCAGCCGACACTGCCACTGTACTGCATGAAACAGGGCGGCATCGGTCGCCGTATCGCAGGCATGCAGCGTAATCACCATATCCGGCGGCGTCGGACAAGAAAAGCCCTCAATATCCCCGACTTCAAAATGCAGCTTCTCATAGCCGTATTTTTCTGCCAGCGCATTGCATTTTTGGATCACATCTTCCTTTAAATCAAGCCCCGTGATCTCCGCATCCATGTTTCGCACATGCACCAGATAATGATATAAAATAAAGGTCAGGTACGACTTGCCGCAGCCAAAATCCAAAACGCGCAGCCGCGTTAGCGCCGCCGCGTCCAGACCGTCGCGCACCAGCTCCGTAAAACGGTTGATCTGACGAAACTTATCATACATGCTGTGCACCACGCGTCCCTCTTTGGTAAAGACGCCAAGATCCACCAGCGGCAAAATCGCGTTGCCTTCTTTTAAAATATACTGCTTTTCCCGATTGTGCGCCGATGCCGCCGCATGCGAGGCATCCCTTTGTTTCAGCAGCGTATACTTCCCTTTTTTGGATACCTTTACGGTATAATGAAAGGCGCCGTCCCAGGCATCCAACTGCCGGTACCCCGTTTGAAACAACGCCGCAAGCTCATCGCCAAACGCCGCCTTTTCACAAAAATTGTGAAAAACCTGTTTTTCCGTATAACGCTCAAACTGATACCGCGTGCCGAGTGCGCGGAATCGGATCTGCTTATACTGCACAGCGTCTCCCTTTCCGTTGCTGAACACGCCGTATTGCAGCGGCTGCGCAAGCAGGGTTTGTATCACTTCTGTCATAACGCTCTCCTCATTTCGCTTTTTCTTTTCTCCAGTATATCACATCCCGAAGAAAAAGAAAAGCAGTTTCTACTGCGGCATCGCCGTCTGCGCCTTTGCTATAGAGCTGGGCGATGTGCCGGTTCTCTCTTTAAAGCATCTTGAAAAATAATAGATATTCTGAAATCCACAGGCCTCCGCAACATCGCCGACCGCCATACCGCCATACGCCAAAAGCCGCTTTGCCATCTCGATCCTCGCCTCCAATACATTCTGCATCGGCGTCATTCCGTACAACTGCTTATATAAGTGTGAAAACCGCCCCGGCGAATATCCGCAAAGCCGGGCAAGCTCCGCAACCGTATGCTTTTTTTGCGGATTTTTCATAATGGCATACCTCGCCGCCGACAGACGGCGGCCGGCATCGTCCGCCGTCCGGCCTTGTACAGAGGCCCGGTATATCTCAATCAGCATCTGATGAAGCAGGCATTCACTATATTCCATATATCCGCTGCGCCGCAAGATCTCTTCATCGCGCAGCGCCGCAATATAGCTTTTTAAAATCGGTTTACCAAGTGCCGAAAACGGCGTGTTCTGCGGAATCGGATATCGCGCCAAAAATTCCTCCATCATTGGCCACGAGAACCGAATCCAGTCATTGATAAACCCTGTCTCTCCGTCCGGAAGGTCTCCGTGATACACCACCGTCCCCGGCGGATGCATCAGGATATCGCCGGCGTTCCCCATGCGGAGCACACCGCCCATCTCGTATAAATACGGCGTTTCAAAACAACTGATAAAATATTCGTCAAACACCACCCTGATACAAAACTCGCCCGGGCTGTGCCGCGTCTCAAGATCCATTTCCACAATTTTCATTTCTATCACCCAAACAGCAGGATTTTATAAATAAATATTCGTATTATTCATTGACACTATCATTATAGGTAATTATAATGCAAATGTCAAAGCTTTTTTAGGAGGGATACAATGAAACAGATTGATTTAAACGGAACCTGGACGCTAGAAGGAGGAAACGTGTGCTGTGACGGAACCGTTCCCGGCTCGGTATACTCCTTTTTGCTCAGCAATCAGCTGATGGAAGATCCGCATTTTGGATTAAATGAAGAAAAAGCGCTCGCGCTGATGGATCACGATTATACCTTTTCGCGCCGATTTTCCTATGCGGCGCAGGATAGCGTACATAAAATTCTGCTGCGCTGCGAGGGGCTGGACACCCTCGCCGATATCGTCATCAACAAAAAAGCGGTCGCATCGACAAAAAATATGCACCGCACCTATGAATTTGACGTCACCGACCTGATCGGAGCGGGCGAAAACGAAATCAGCATCACCTTCCGCTCCCCGACCCGTTACGTATTGCAAAAGGACAAGGAAGAATTTGTATTCGGCCCGCCGGAACCGCACCGCGGATATATGCATCTGCGCAAGGCTCTTTGTATGTTCGGCTGGGATTGGGGACCACGGCTGCCGGACGCCGGCATCTGGCGCAGTATATCCCTGGTTCTGATTGATTCCGCGCGGATTGACAATGTCCGGATCGCCCAAAGGCACGATCACGGCCGGGTATTTCTTACGCCGTCCGTCACAGTGAGCGGAGACGGCGCCGCCGTCAAAATTACCGCGGCCGCGCCGGACGGACGACAAATTTCCTTAGAGAATCACCGGGAGACCGAGATACCCAACCCCTTGCTTTGGTGGCCAAACGGCCTCGGTGATCAAAACCTTTACACTGTCGATGTCAGCCTTGTCGAAAACGGCGTCACGGTCGATCACACAAAAAAGCGGATCGGACTTCGTACCCTGACGCTGATTCGGGAGCGCGACCGCTTTGGCGAGAGCTTTTGTCACGAGGTAAACGGCGTTCGCTTTTTTGCCATGGGCGCCGATTATATCCCGGAGGACAATATTCTATCCCGCGTTACCCCTTCCCGTACTCAAAAGCTGATCCGCCAGTGCAAGGACTGTCATTTTAACGCGATCCGCGTCTGGGGCGGCGGTTACTTTCCCGATGATTTCTTCTATGACGCTTGTGATGAAGCCGGGCTGGTGGTGTTTCATGACCTGATGTTTGCCTGCGCCTTTGTCCCCTCTGACGAAGAGACCTTCCGGGAAATCGAGGCGGAATGTACCGACAACTTAAAGCGAATCCGCCACCACGCCTGCCTTGCCATTCTCTGCGGCAATAACGAACTGGAATCCTTCTCCTTCTGTCCGGAGGTTGACGACAGACAAAAGGAAACCTACCTCAAAATATTTGAGGGCATGCTGCCGGCGCTTTGCAAAGAGCTTTGTCCGGATATCCCATACATCTCCTGCTCCCCCAGCACCTGCGGACATTTTATTGATCCCAATAACGAAAACTACGGCGACACGCATTTTTGGGACGTGTGGTTTGACGGCTGCTCCTTTTTGGAATACCGCAAGCATTACTTCCGCTATGTAAGCGAATTCGGCTTTCAATCCTTCCCGTGTGAAAAGACCATCCATGCTTTTACGGATCCTAAAGACCGCAACGTATTCAGCCGGGTGATGGAGATGCACCAGCGGCATCCGAACGGCAATAATAAATTGGTTCACTATTTAGGGAGCAGCTTTTTATACCCGACCTCGCTCCCGGTACAGGCATACGCCTCACAGGTCTTACAGGCAGAGTCGATCCGCTATGCGGTCGAGCATCTGCGCCGCAACCGCGGCAGGTGCATGGGCGCACTGTACTGGCAGCTCAATGACATCTGGCCGGTAGCCTCCTGGTCCTCGATCGACAGCTTTGGCCGATGGAAGGCGCTGCAATACGCTGCAAAACGGTTCTTTGCCCCCATTCTGCTTTCCTGCTGCGAAACCGGCGAGACTACAACGCGACCGAACTGTATCATAGACAAAAACCGTGCAGACTACGAGACCAAGGCCAGTCTTTGCGTCACCAATGACACAAGATCCGAAATCACGGCCACCGTCCGTTGGGCGCTGCGCGATGCGGACTCTAGCATTCTCAAGGAGGGCAGTCATGAGATACGCGTTGCACCGCTTGGCGTGCAGTGGCTCAGTGAGATGGACTTTCATAAAACCGACGTTTTGCACCACTACCTCAGCTATGACCTCACGGTGGACGGCGCGCCCGTCTCAACGGGGACGGTACTGTTTACCGCACCAAAGCATTTTGTGTTTTGCGATCCGTCTCTTCGCTGTGAGCGACACGGCGAAACTCTGACCGTCTCTGCGCAAAAGTTTGCAAAGTATATCGAAATCGACTCGCCCGACAGTGATTTTATCCTGAGCGATAACTATTTTGACTTAAACGCCGGCGAATCAAAAACGGTTCAAATTATAGAGGGCACGCCCAAAACCATCCGCCTTCGCAGTGTCTATGACATCCGCTGATTGGTGCGACACCCAAAAACAGTCTGAGGCGGTGTAGTTTTTACACCGCCTCATCACTATGCCGTACTATTGCAATATAAAATCATCCACTGTGGTCCCTGCCCACTCTACCCCCTTGGGTGCGACATTGTAATATAATTCCGGTCTGTCACCATGATAGACAATTTTAAATTCGTAATTGCTCTCTTTCAGCTCCAGATAGTCCCGGTATAAGATCTCATATTCCTCTTGGCTCCGCTGCTTTGCCTCTTTGATATACTCCGCTTTGTCGGGGTCTCTGTTATAGTACAAATAGGTCATGTTATAAAAGAACGTTGCCTCATCGCCGCTCTCGTTCCAATTGGAAATCGTCAGACTTTGAATGTCATAATAAGGCCGGTACACCCTGTCAAACTCCGTCTTTAAATACTCCTCTGTTTTTTGATAAAGCGCACTTTTGTCTGCGCTCTCCTCTGCGCCAAGGGCACGCCGATTTTCAAAAACGTACATAAACGCAGTATTTTCCTCCGCGCCTTGCGCGACGGTAACAAGTTCGATATCCTTGACCATCCCGGTTCGGGAGGTAAGATAGTAAATTTTATCACCGCCTAAAACACAGGTGTTGCTATACCAGCCGACCGTGTTTTTGACCGTCTCAAACGTATCGGCGATGTTGGTAAAGAGCGCCGCATCTTTCGGCATGGATTCTTTTTTGATCCGGCCGCTGTCCAAATCAACCGTATAGTCATCAAAATCCTTGATTTCATCTGCCTGCCCTGCGCTGGAAAGATACGCAGTCCGTCCGTCCCTGCTGACCTTGACGATCAAAACATTACTTCCCTGCTGATAGTGGGATAAATTCAGCTTTGTTAAATTGATCTTTTGCGCCGCAGCACCGGTCCGCGGATTGATGACAAAAAGCCCTGCGTAATCATGAAACACCAGTCTGGTTTCGTCCGCATAGTCAAGCTCTGCCATCACCGCGCCGACCGTGCGCTCCATATACTCTGAAAATTCATCCTCCGTCATGGCGTATTTGCCGTTCTCTCGCGCATGGCCGCCTTTTGTGTTCGCAGCAATCACGATTGCTGCGCAGGCAATCATCGACAAAAGAACCAAAAAGACCGCCAAGGCAATCAACCGGGAAAACCACCCGTTTTTTCCCCGGATTTTTGCAAATCTGTTTTGCAGGGTCTTTTGATTGGCGCTCATTTTTGTGGTGTATAAATTTTCCAGCATTTTTTCAGCCTCCTTTCACCTTGCTACTGATTTCATGGCCTTTTTTTCCATCCGGTTCGCACACCTGTCTCACATCGGCTCTATCCTCAATTTGCGGCAGAAATCACTCTGTCAAGCATCGTGATAAGTTCTGCTCTTGTTACGCTGTCATACGGTCTGAAATATCCATCCGCATCGCCTTGCATGATACCAAGCTTGTTTGCAAGGTAGGTATATTCAAACATTCTTTCTACATTTTCGGGAATTGTGCCGTGCATTGCGTAAAGATTTTCATAATCATCGTCTTTGAACGCAGCCGTTACATCGGCTTGTATATCCTGTATTGACGGAAGCTCCGTATTTATTTGTTCTTTATCCTTTTTTATCTCAACCAACGCTTCCGCAACGTGCATCCGCATCGCCGGCGTTTCGGGCAAATAATAGTTTAAGCCTTTCTCTCGCACTTCCTGATACGGGATATTGGTTTCATAAGATACCGGCAGCGGATAAACAGGAATATATTTCGCGCAGCGCTCTAAATAGGAATAATACCAATTTTCCGCCTTAACATCGTCATAGCCAAGCGGACTTCTTTCTTGCAAATCAAATGCCAATGTAAGTATTTTTGCAAGCTCTGCACGATTTACGGGGCTATCGGGCTTGAAAGTTCCGTCAGGATAACCGGATATAACACCTTTGTCTTTCCATTTTCCTATTGTATCTTTTGCCCAGTGATCCTTCACGTCGGCAAAAACCATATCAATGCCGCCCCGGCTCAGCGCCATAAGCGCAGCGGTATCCTCTGCCGTGTAGAGGGCGTACGGATTGCGGCTCATAAAAGCGCCGTAACGGTCAACACCGCCGCTTTGTCCAACCAATGCATAGGAAAAGCTGCCGTCCGTTTTTTCAACCGTGATATAGGCGCCCTCCATCGTCATCGGCTGCGGCTCAAAAGACGAGGTGAGCATAAGACGGTCGCTGATATCATAAAAGGCGTTTTTATCCACATATGCCGCTTTGGAACCGTCTGCGGACAACGTCATCTTGACCCGTTTTGCTTCTGTGCGGCCAACGCCCAAAAACTGCGTCAGCGTGATGGTTCCGCCGACTGTTTCGGTTTCTGCCGCAAATGTAACCGTAGTACATAGCATCATGATACAAAGCAGGGCTGCTATAATCTTCTTCATCGTAAAACCTCCTTTTACTGAACCGTCACATACTTTTGCCAGCGGTAAATTAAATTTCTGTCCTTATCCAGCATGCCTATACATATTCTGTATTTTCCACCAGAATTAAATGTCGTTTTTTCATCAAATATCATATATCTTTTTGTAATTGTATGTCTGTTTAACGCCGCAGATTCTTCTTGTACCGTTACAGCATTATTTTTATTGTCTAAAATCGTTACATTAACGTATTCGGCATTCTCTAAACCAATATCCGTATTGATAATCATTTCTTCCGGCGCCGCCTTTTCCACGCTTATTTTAACAGCACTGTTTTCGATGTTTTTATAATCCCGTTCAAAATCCGTAAAATACACACTATAGCCGCAGTGAAAGAAATCTTCTACTTTCTCACCGGTCACTCCGATCATATCCAAACTGTCTACGGCAGCGTCAATCGCATCAAAATTATCATTTCTTTGTATATCATAAGGATTCGTTTCATCGGTCAAACAAAGATTAAGACGTACTGCGCATATGTTCTTGTTATCATCGATGCCAAATTCAACATAGACGCATTTTCTTTTTCCGCTTTCGCTGTCGAGCATGCCGTTTTCAACAAACGGTTTTGCATATTCCAAAAGTCCACCCTCTTTGGCCGCCTCTATAAAACGATAGCTGCTTACATACGGATCGTCAAGGCTTGAAGAAACTCCGCCGCTGATTAAGGCGCCGTTGCTGTCAAAAGCTGCCGCACGGCTTATCCCTGCGCCGTTGATTGAAACGAGCCGTGTTGTTCCGCCCGCACCGGACAATTCAACAGTTGTAAACAGCGAGACATAACCCGCTATCCTGCGCCGCATTTGAAAATTTCTTATGGTAACGGATATATTTCCGTCATTTCCGACAACATCTTCATTGACCCAATCCGGAACATTCTTTCCCGAAGTATTTGCCGTAAAGCTCATACTGCCGAGAAAATAGATCTCGTTTTTGTCCCAATGCTCCAAACCGTCCGAGCCGACCGCCGCCATAACAATGGTTGCGCCAAGCATTGTAACGGCTATTGCAATCGACATTACCGCCGCCATAATTTTTGAAATCCGTCCGCTTTTCCTGCGGATTTTTGTAAACCGGTTCTGCAATGTCTTTTTGTTTGCACTCATTTTAGTTGTGTATAAATTTTCAAACATTGTTTTAGCTCCTTATCCCGTTATTCCTGTGCTTTCCATTCTACATATTCCATTTTCAAAGGCTCTTTATATTGCTGTGTGCTTAAATCATATCGTCTAATCTCTTGAAGCTCATCGGAATTTAATATTGTTTGCTTTAACACAAAAGTGTTTTCATTTTCAAACGATAATCCCAAGCGAACAGCAACATCAGACGGGAATGTTTCTAACTGTGCAATTTTTCCTGTTGCCTTATCAATGGAGATACAAGTTTCCGCATTTGCTTGAGTATAATTTTCTATCATACATACCAAGTATTTTCTGCTTTCTATTCTCTGCATAATTCTAAATGCATCGTTTTCCAATATCGTATTTAGCGTGTCTTTGTGTGCTCTGGTTCCGGCTCCGGCATTGGTATCAATCGTCAGGGTTAATGTTTCTTCATCAAAGGTTAAACGCCCTAAATAATATGTGTCGTGTGCAACATCGTCCCACAAAATAGAATCGTCAGCATCTTCGTTTTCGGGTATCAAATAATAGGCAACCGCACGAATTGAAATATACGAGGTATCTTCAAGCAGCAAAACAGGCGGAGCCCAAGCGTTAGTGTATTTTTCGCTGCCTATCTGACAATACCATTTCTCTCCATTTTCAGATACAATTTCAATAATAGGCATATTTATATTTGCCCCTGTGGTTGCACCGTAAATTTGCTGTGTTACAGAATCAGTAACCAGATTTTCTTGTCCCTCCCAAGCATAGGACGGGAAGCTTTTTTCGCCTTCCATATAATTGGGCACATTGCTTTTCGGAACATTGTAATGCACATTACAGCCAAGCATTTCAAATACTTTTCGGAGCGGGACATAATAACTGTCGGTATTCAAATACCGTGAGTTTTCAATGTGTTTCATATCTATCGTTTGTTTCTCACCATTCACAATAATTATTCCGTTGTTTCGTTCCCAACCGTCCATTGCCGCCATAACAATGGTTGCGCCAAGCATTGTCACAGCAACGGCGCAGGACATCACGAGAGCCATAATTTTTGAAATCCGTCCGCTTTTTGAACGGATTTTTGTAAACCGGTTCTGCAAGATCTTTTTATTTGCGCTCATTTTTGTGGTGTATAAATTTTCAAGCATTTTTTTAGCTCCTTTCTGTAGCTAAATGAAGAATTGTCTGCATATACAGCCTTTGTTCCTCTTCGGACATATTTTTTGTTACCGCCATATCGCACGACACCTCGCACGCCTCACTCAAGGCCGCACAGGCAAGGTAACAGAGCGGATTAAACCAATGTACGGCGTTTACAAAAACGGAAAACCACTTCACAAGTAAATCCTTGCGTTTATAATGCGTCAGTTCATGCAAAAGCACCATACGCATATTTTCGTCGGGGATTTCGCGGCAGGGAAGGTACACCGTCGGAAACAACACCCCCACCAGCATCGGCGAGCCGGTCTCCGGCGACGCTTTCAGCCTGATATGCCTTTTGATTTTGAGTTCCTGTTTCACTTCTTCAAACAGCGAATTATCAGAAATCCTGACGGCATGCTTTCTTTTACGGCTAAGATACAGGCAATAGCTTATCACAACAACGGTTAAAAAGATGAGAACGCCGCCAAACCAAAGATACGCGATCAGATCAAATAACCGTATCTGCACTTTTGGGGACAGCGAAACCTCTCTGTATTCCATCGGCGTGTCATAGGTGACGACCGTATCGGAACGGTTCTCCGCCTGTGGCTGCGCCGTAGTCTGCGCCGTCTGATTTTGCGGCGCCATGGCAAATTTTTGTGCCTCGTATTTGGGAATCAGCTTGTAGGTCGGCAAGATCATCGAGATCAGCGCCACCACCCACACGTAGTATTGCCACCTTGCCGGCAGACGCTTTACCGTAATGGGCTTTAACAGCAAAAGCAAAGCGGTGATTCCAAAGCCCAAAAGGCTTAAAATAAACACCGTCTTAAAGATGTCGTACAAACCTATCCCTCCAAATCAAACATTTCCTTCAGTTCCGACAGATCCTCTTTGGAAAGTTTTTTGTTCTCATAAAGCGCCGCAACCAGATTTTTTACCGAGCCCTTATAGATTTTTGATAAAAAGCTCTCCGTCTCACGCAGGTCATAATCCTTTTGCTGCATTACCGGATAATACAGATTGGTGTTTCCCCTTTTCTCACAGGAGATCACATTCTTTTTCAGCAATCGCTGCAAAAAGGTAGAAACGGTGGACGGCGTCCAGTCGTTTTGATCGAGCGCCTTCACCACGTCCGATACCGTCATCTTCTCTTTGGCATTCCACAAGATTTTCATGATACTGTATTCCGAGTCTGTAATCGTATGTTTTATATTTGACATATCACTGCCCCTTTCGATCCAAAACCTTTATCCTGTGCAATTACATATGTAGCTGCTAAAGGTAATATAACATGTTCAGCTACATTTGTCAATAGGATTTTTAAAAAAATTCCGCAGGGGTTCTTCCTGCGGAATTGAAATTTTTAAGATAACCGAAGTTTTGTTTTTTTCGGTGGGTTCGGATTACGCCCTTTCGGCGCGCTTTGCGCCAATGCCGGAGATGTTATCCTTCTTTATTTCCCAATGTCGCTGCCCCATACTTCAATCTGTGTGAGTGCGGCAAAATTCTGGCTTTTATCGTGCTGCAGCGGATCAAGCCTGGATAGCTTGAACCAGGAGGTCGTATGCTGACCCAAGGAAAACGTCTGTCCGTCCGTTCGCTTTTTTGGATGGATTTCTGTGGTGAATCCGTCCGACAGTTCGATAAACGCGGTGTGCCAATAGGTATCGTGCTCTCTGCCCTGATCGTCTAAACGATAGTCGCTGCGCAAATAGAGCACCAGCTTGTCGATGCTGACCGGACGGCCAAAATAAACCGCATAGGTCAAATCCTCATGCACGGCGCCGCCCCAGGAATGGTACGGATAGTTGCCGTGGCCATCGGTCACGGTCATGCCGTCAATCGCATTGCGCGCATAAAAGCAGCCCTCGTTCCGCGTGACGCGATTGGCATAAACATGCGGATACGCAAGCACCTCACCGTTTTGGATCGCGGCAGAATCGGTCGGATTGCTCCACTCCGGCGCGTCCGGATCCACCACCTCGCTCGGAAAACGGAAATCAAGCGGATTGAGACAAAGGTTGCGATAGCCTTTGATTTCATCCTCTTCGGCCGCGCGCATGGTTATGTGCTGCGCCCCCTCGAAGGTGCCGGGTGCAAAACCGCTGAGCGCCTGCCCCTCAGGGATTGCAAAGGTAAATTTGCCGTCCGGGATATAGAGCAGCGCGTCCTTGACGGAATCATGGAGGTGAATCACGGCATAGGCGGTTCCCTCCGCGTGAAATTCCAGATAGTCGCCGCTCTGAAAAGCATCTACCGAGAGCGCAGCCTCATGGCTGCCGACCGCCTCACATGCGACTGTGCCGTCCGCACGGCACAAATGAATGGTAAACTGCATTGATGATACCTCCTAACGAATATCCTGCATCGCTACGTGATCCATATCGTCAAAAGTCTGGTTCTCGCCCACCATACCCCAGATAAAGGTATAGTTTTTGGTGCCGACGCCGCTGTGGATCGACCAACTCGGTGAAATTACCGCCTCTTCATTGCGCATCACGATATGACGGGTCTCCTGCGGCTCACCCATCATATGAAAGACAACGTCCTCCTCGCCCAGTTCAAAGTAGAAGTAAACCTCCATACGGCGTTCGTGGGTGTGGCAGGGCATGGTGTTCCAGTTACTGCCGACCTCAAGCGCCGTCATGCCCATCGAAAGCTGGCAGCTTTCGCAAACCGCCGGGTGAATGTACTGGTTGATGGTACGCTTATTGCATTCTTCGACCGAGCCTAAATGCCGCTTGTTTGCCATCTCCAGTGTAATCTTCACCGTGGGGCATTTGCGGTGTGCCGGCGCGGAATTCATATAGAATTTTGCCGGGTTTTCCGGATCCTTGCTGCGAAAAGCCACCTCTTTGATGCCAAGGCCGGCGTACAGGCCGTCCTTGTGGTCAAGGTCGAATTCTTCGCCGTCTAAGATGACCGTGCCGGCGCCGCCAACGTTAATCACACCGAGCTCGCGGCGCTCCAGAAAATAGTCCACGCCAAGTTCGTGACCGGCTTCCAGCTTTAAGGTCTCGCGCGCGGGGCAAATACCGCCGACAATAATCCGATCCACATGACTGTAAACCAGGCGCACCTTGTCCGGCGTGAACAAATCCTGAATCAAAAAATCGTTTCTCATACGGTCGGTAGTATAATGCTTGGCATCCTCCGGATGCCAGGGGTTTCTGATTTCGATATCCATTTAAAATCAACCTTTCTTTTGTAAATTTTAGTCTAATATTTCAGCCGAGAACGCTGCCGCAAAGGTCTTTCCCGGCTCCAAATGCTGCATGCCGTACTTATCGTTGATGTCCGTGCCCTCGCCGCGGCGGAAGCCCATGCTGTACCACGGCTCTAAGCAAACATACGGCGCCTCCTGCGGTTCGCCGCGCGTCCAGACCGCAAGAATCGGAAAATCGCCGTAAGCAAAACGGATTCCCTTCTTGGTGTCTTTATGGACAAGATCCACGCTGCGCGACGCGATATCTTCAAAGATCAGTGCGTCCCCGTTAAACAGGCTGCGCACCAGCGGCAGCGTTCTGCCGCCGTCTAAAACGGTCTTTTTCTCGTCGCCGTATATCTCGATCGTCTCCATGTTGCAGATATCGGTGTCCAGCCGTTCTTCTTTTTCAAAGACCAGCTGATAATCGGTAAATGCTGCGCCATCCTCCATCGGCACATTAAATGCCGGGTGACCGCCAAGTCCAAAGATCATCGTCTTATCATCGCGGTTTTCAACCGCGAAAGAAACGGTCAGCTTGTCGCCCTCCACCGAGAAGGTCACCGAGAAAGAAAAACTCCAGGGATAAAATTCCTTGGTTTTTTCGCTGTCGGTCAGGGAAAAGGTCACCGCACTCTCACTCTGTGCGCTAACCGTAAGCTCCATATCCTTTACAAAGCCGTGCGTGGGCATGGGATAATCCTTGCCGTCAATCCGCAAAACGCCGTCACGCAGCCGGCCGACCACCGGAAACAAAATCGGCGCGCAGCTTGCCCAAAATTTGGGGTCGCGCTGCCAAATGTATTCTTTATCGCCCTTTTTCATGGAAATCAGCTGGGCGCCGTGACTGTCAACCGCCGCCGAAACATCTCCCTTTGCAATCGTAACAATCATTGTCTTATCCTCCTTAAAACAGCCCGGGAATATTCAATCCGCCGGTTAACTGTCCCATCTGCGACGCACTGTCGGCCTCCATGTTGCGAAGCGCCTCATTCACCGCCGCAATCATCAAATCCTGCAGCATCTCAATATCGTCCGGATCGACAACCTCCGGCTTTAAGATGACCTCGGTCAGCTCGCGCTTGCCGGAAAACGTCACCTTGACCGCACCGCCGCCGGCGGTTGCCTCATAGGTCTTGTTTTCCATCTCCTCCTGCATCTTTGCCATCTGCTCCTGCATTTTTTGTGCCTGCTTCATCAGCTGATTCATATTGCCGCCGCCCATACCGCGGGGAAAACCGCCCTTTGCCATGCTCCATGACCCCTTTCGTTTTACTCTTCCTCGTTTTTTATCACCGTCATCCGGTCTCCAAACAGTTCTTTCTTCTTTGCAATATCAAGAATGCCTGTCTCCGGCTCTTTCTTTTCTTCTTTTGGGAGCGGCCGCGCGCCCTCCATATACGCCTTGACCGTAACCGTACTGCCGCAGACGCGGCTGAATAATTTGGAGAGATAGGAAATCCCTTCCGGCTTTGCAATGCGTCCAAAGGCCACCTGACTGTTCAGCTCCAGTTCGATCACACTGCCGTTTTGGTACGCCTTGGCATTATACAAAAAAGCAAAGAGCGATTTACTCTCCTCTTTGATTTCCTGCAAGGCGTCCGCCCAAAAGCCCCAGGCAGCGGCCGTCTCTGCCGCTGCGCCCTGATCCGCGTTTCTTTCCGCAGCAGCCGCTTGGTCCTCCGCTGCTGCCGCATCGGCACGCGCCGTCGCTATCGGCGGTTTTTCTTCCTCCTGCCAGGGCGGTGCGTCCGCCCTGGCAGGCGCAGCCTTTGTTTCCTTTTCTGTCTCCTTCTGTTTTTCGGCGCTCCCGTTCGACCGCGCCGCCATCTGTACGGCCGCCGCCGGAACACCGCCGGAGACCATGCGTTCCAGCTTTTCAATCCGCGCAAGCAGCGCCTCGTTTTCACTACTGTATTTGGGATTCGCCAGCTGAATCAGCGCCATTTCGGCGGCAAGCCGCGGCGTTGTCATCCACTTGGCTCTCGCCGTTGCCTCGCCAAGCATCTTAATCATAAAAATCAGCCGCTCTGCCGAAAGTCCTTCTGCCTGCTCCTGATATTTTTGCACCGTCTCTTTGCTGCGCTCCAGCAGCTGCTCCGGCTGTGCTGTGGACTTACAGATCAGCAGGTTTCTGAGATGCGCGCTCAACTCCTCCAAAAAGTTCCGGACTTCTTTTCCCTTCTGAAACAGGGCATCCGCACTGAGCAACGCCGTCTGCGCATCGCCGTCCGCGATGGCGTCCACAATCGAAAACAGGGTTTTCGGATCCGCAATCCCGACAATTTCACTTACTTTAGCGGCGGTAAGATTCTCCTGTTCAAAGGCGGCGCACTGATCCAGGATGCTGAGCGCGTCACGCATCGAACCGTCGCCGAGTTCTGCCACCAGTTCCAGGGCGTCCTCAGAGGCAGGAATCTTCTCCGCCTCTGCAATTTGACGCAGACGGGACGCAATATCCAAAACGCTGATCCGCCGGAAATCAAACCGCTGACACCGGGAAAGCACGGTCGCCGGAAGCTTATTCGGCTCTGTCGTTGCAAGGATGAACAAGGCATGCGCCGGCGGCTCCTCCAGTGTTTTTAGCAGGGCGTTAAACGCCTCCTGGGTGAGCATATGCACCTCGTCAATGATATAAACCTTATAGGTGCATCCGGCCGGCGTATAGATGACCTCGTCCCGAATTTCACGAATATTCTCCACGCCGCGGTTACTGGCCGCGTCCATCTCATAAACATCCATGATACTGCCGTCTAAAATACCGCGGCAGGTCGGACATTCGTTACATGGTTCGCCGTCGATGGGGTGTTCACAGTTGACCGCGCGCGAAAAGATTTTTGCCGTTGAGGTCTTACCCGTGCCGCGCGTGCCGCAAAACAGATAGGCATGCGTGATTCTCCCTGCGGCAATCCCATGCTTTAGCGTATCGGAAACATGGTTTTGTCCCACGATATCCGAAAAGGTCATGGGTCGCCATTTACGATATAATGCCCGATAGGAACTGGACATATCACTCACCTCCGGTCGGTCAGAATTTTGCCTTTTCAGGCAGGGGCTATGCTGCCCCGTTTCAGCCAATCTATTTGTATCTTTGATGCCGATACCAGGTCTTAGACAAAGTGTTTTCTACATAAAAAAGTCATGCGCTTGCCTTTGAAACAACAGCACCCGCGTTACCTGAACAGTAAGCTCGGGTCTGGCGCCCTCACGGCACATCGGAATGACTGCTTATCGCTGCTGCGTTCCCGCCCTGACGAGGTTCACAGGTTCCGATTGCGTAAGACCAGACCGTCAACACCACTTGAACAGGGCAGACCGGACACGGCTATCCCTCATGACAAGTTTTCATCCCCTCTATAGCGGATTGAGGGTTACAGGACACCGCTACCGCCCCAATTTAGCATGACCGGGTTATTATATCACAAAGGCAAGGAAATAGCAAGGACATTTTGCGCAATATTTTTATTTTTTAAAGCATCTACCTCTGCCGCGTCCGGATCTCCTCCCGCAATGCGGCAAGAAAATCGTCAAGCGTCATCGCGCCGCAGTCGCCGTCTTTCCGGGAACGGACAGAAACGGCGTTCTCTGCCTGTTCCTTTTCTCCGACAATTACCATGTAGGGGATCTTCTCCAGCTGCGCCTCACGGATCTTATAGCCGATTTTCTCGTTGCGGTCATCCAGCTCCACTCGGATTCCCTGATCCATCATGGTCTCTTTGATGCCTTTTGCATAGGTAAGATAATGCTCGGAAATCGGTAAAATCTTTACCTGTACCGGCGCAATCCATGTCGGCAGCGCACCGGCATATTTCTCCAGCAGCAGCGCCAGCGTCCGCTCATAGCAGCCGATCGAGGTGCGGTGAATCACGTACGGATACTGTTTTTGCCCGTCCGCGTCCACATATTCCATACCGAACCGCTCTGCCAGTTGAAAATCAATCTGCACGGTAATCAGCGTATCCTCCTTGCCGAACACATTTTTAATCTGGATATCAAGCTTGGGACCGTAAAACGCTGCCTCACCGTCTGCCTCGGTATAATCAAGTCCCATATGATCCAAAATACCGCGCATCCGATCCTGTACCCGCTCCCACTCGTCAGCAGAGCCGATATATTTTTCTTTATTATTTTCGTCCCATTTGGAAAAGCGGTAGGAAACATCCTCATCAAGACCCAAGGTCTTTAGCATATAGATTGCCAAATCAACGCAGCCTTTAAACTCTTCCTCCAGCTGATCCGGGCGGCAAGCCAAATGTCCCTCGGAAATCGTAAACTGCCGCACCCGAATCAGTCCGTGCATCTCGCCGGAATCCTCGTTGCGGAACAGGGTCGACGTCTCATTATAGCGCAGCGGCAAATCCCGATAGCTGTGCATGTCCGCAAGATATGCCTGAAACTGGAACGGACAGGTCATCGGCCGCAGCGCAAAAACCTCTTTTTCTGCGTCCGGGTCGCCCAGAATAAACATCCCGTCACGGTAATGATCCCAATGTCCGGAAATCTTGTATAAATCCCGTTTTGCCATCAGCGGCGTCTTGGTCAGCAGATATCCGCGCCGCTGCTCCTCATCCTCCACAAATCGCTGCAAAAGCTGAATGGTTCTGGCGCCCTTGGGCAGCATGATCGGCAGTCCCTGGCCGATGTAATCCACCGTTTTAAAGTAGCCAAGCTCACGTCCCAGCTTATTATGATCTCTCTTTTTTGCCTCCTCCAGCATGGCAAGGTAGGCATCAAGCTCCGACTTTTTAGGAAAAGCCGTGCCGTAGATTCTGGTCAGCATCTTGTTCTTCTCATCGCCGCGCCAATACGCACCGGCGGTATACTGCAGTTTGACTGCCTTGAGCCTTCCGGTCGACATCAGATGCGGCCCTGCACATAAATCGACAAAATCCCCTTGCCGGTAAAACGAGATTTCCTCTCCGTCCGGAAGGTCAGCAATCAGCTCTCTCTTATACGGCTCGTTTTGCGCCTCCGCCCACGAGAGCGCCTCGCTGCGCGGCATGGAAAACCGCGTGATCTCCAAATTCTCCTTAATAATACTGCGCATCTCCGCCTCTATTTTTTCAAGATCTGCCGCATTGATCGGCGATGCAAAATCAAAATCATAGTAAAATCCGTTTTCGATCGCCGGGCCGATGGCAAGGCAGGTATCGGGGTAGAGCCGCTTAACCGCCTGCGCCAGAACGTGCGCCGCCGTGTGACGGTACGCCGCGCGTCCCTCTTCATCGTCCCAGGTTAAAAAGCATACGCTGCAGTCGTGTTCCGGTGCAGTCCGAAGATCCCGGACAACACCGTCCATCTTGGCCGCCATACATGCCCTGCATAAGCCCTCGCTGATGTCCTTGGCCATCTCATACAGGGTTGTCCCCTTGGAATATTGTTTCTTTTCGCCGTTTTTTAGCGTTATCTCAACCATGTTCTCACCCTTTTCGTTTTGTTTCTTTTCCAATGATAAGACAAAGGCCGCATCGGCTTTATTTCTGCGTGTGCCGCCTGTCTCTTTTTCGGACATAAAACATCCGTTGGCTGCTTAAAGTCCAATCCACGCAGCCGCTAAAACTGCAATCACAATACCGAGCAGCGCACCGGCAAACACCTCCAGCGGCGTGTGACCGAGCAGCTCTTTCAGGCGAATCTGCTTTTCCAGCGGATCGCTCTCCTCCCACGCGTCAATAATCATGTTAATCATCTTTGCCTGCTGCCCTGCCGCACGGCGCACCCCGGAGGCATCGTACATCACCACCAGTGCAAAGGCGCAGCACACCACAAACACCGGGCTGTCAAAGCCCATTTTGATACCGATACAGGTCGCAAGGCTGGTCACGATGGTCGAATGCGACGACGGCATGCCGCCCGGCCCCATAAACCGCGTCATGTCCAGTTTTTTGTCCTTTACCCAGACCAAAAACCCCTTGAGCACACAGGAGAAAATCCAGGCAAAAAGAACCACAAAAAATATTCTGTTATCCAAAAATTGTCTTACGTATTCCATACTGACTCCTTAATAATTCCGATTTAATAAATAATCCGCAAACGCGCATAAAAATGCAGTATTTTTAAATCCGTCAAGCGCCGACTTTGCTTCGTCGGTCAGGGTGGTTAAGGCTTTTTCTGCCTCCGCCAGTCCCAAAAGCGTTACAAAGGTGTTTTTATGCTGCGCCGCATCGCTGCCGATCGGCTTTCCCAAGACCTTCTCATCACCGACAACATCTAAGATATCGTCTTTAATCTGAAAGGCAAGCCCCAGCTTTTCCGCATAGGTAATGATTTTCTTCTTTTCATCGCTCTGCCCGTCCGTCAGCTTACCGCAGATACATCCAAGCTCTGCCGCCGCACAGATTAAATCCCCGGTTTTATGCCGGTGCAGATTCTGAAGCTCCGCCAGCGTCACATCAGTGCGGTTTTCGGATTCCAAATCAATCACCTGTCCGCCGATCATGCCAAAGGCACCGGACGCGGACGAAATCGTCCGAACCAACGCCAGTACCTCTGCCGCAGTCAGACTTTCCCACGACGCGTTTGCAAGAATCTCAAATGCACAGTTTAAAAGCCCGTCCCCGGCTAAAAGCGCAATATCCTCGCCATACACCTTGTGACAGGTCGGCCGGCCGCGGCGCAGATCGTCATTATCCATACAAGGAAGATCGTCATGAATCAGCGAATAGTTATGTACCGCCTCAATGGCACAGGCCGCTTTGGCCGCATCATTTAAGTTGCCGCCAAGCATATCGCAGACCGCCATGGTCAGTACCGGACGAATGCGCTTTCCGCCGCCGCAAATGCCGTACTGCATCGCCGAAAAAACATGCTTCTGCGGCAAATCCGGCACCGGAAAGGCAGCCGCAATCTCCCGCTCAACCGGCGCTAAATAGTTTTGATACTGCTTTGAAAAATCCATATTATTCTCCAAGTCCCGCAAACGGCTGCTCTTCCATTGCGCCGCTTTCACGGTTTTGCATTAAAACGGTTATTTTTTGCTGTGCATGCTCCAGCGCCGCGGTGCACGCCTGGGTCAGATGAATACCGCGCTCAAAGAGCGCGAGCATCTCATCGAGCGAGGTTTCGTTTCCCTCCAGTGCACGGACAACGCCCTCCAATTCCTTTAAATTGGCCTCAAAGCTTTGCTTTTGATCCATATTCTTCACTCCTTTATCTATCGGCTAAAACCCCACCCTCAAGGCGCTTGCTTTACGCCTTTTCGGTCAAAATTCCACCTGTTTCGCACTCTAAAACCCGCGTTTTTACTGTGCCGTCCTCCAAAAGAACCGTCATTTCGTCCCCGATATTCACCTGCTTTGCCGAACGCACCACACGTCCGTCCGCGCCTTTTGCCACCGCATAGCCGCGTGACAGGGTTCCCAATGGACTCAGCCCGTCCAGCTTAGAGGCTAAAATGCCAAGCTCTTTCTTTTTCTGTTCCATCACCCGTTCGGCACGGGTGATAAAATCCTGACGCAGACGGTCGATGTAAATCTGCTGCTCCTCCAGCTTTACGGTCGGGTTTAAAAGCGCCGGCCGCTCCCGGAACCGTTTCAGCTCCAGCTCCTTCCGTTCCAGCATACGCTGCACCTGTCCGTACAGTCTTACATATACGTTATGAAACTTCTCGCTAAGCTCGCTCTGCGCCGGAACTGCCAATTCCGCGGCAGCCGATGGTGTGGGCGCACGCAAATCCGCCGCAAAATCTGCAATGGTAAAATCGATTTCGTGTCCCACCGCCGAGATAATCGGGATTTCGCTGTCATAGATGGCACGTGCCACAATCTCCTCATTAAACGCCCAAAGATCCTCAATCGAACCGCCGCCGCGGCCGACAATCAACACATCCGCGCCGTGCGTCTCGTTCATATAACGAATGGCCGAGACAATGCTCTGCGCGGCGTTCTCGCCCTGTACCAGCACCGGGTACAGCACCACGTCCGAATAGGAAAAACGGCGGGTCAGCACATTGATGATATCCCGGATTGCCGCGCCGGTCGGCGCCGTCACCACGCCGACGCGTTTTGGATACTTCGGCAGCGGCTTTTTGTGCGCCGGGTCAAACAGCCCCTCGGCGCTCAGCTTATTTTTAAGCTGCTCAAAGGCAACGTACAAATCGCCGATGCCGTCCTGCTGCATATGATCGATGTAGAGCTGATACTGCCCGTCCCGTTCATACACGGTGACTCTTCCGTGCGCGACCACCTTCATGCCGTTTTGCGGCTTAAAGTTCAGCTTTGCCGCGCTGCTGCGAAACATCACGGCGCGCATCACGCCGGTTTCGTCCTTTAATGACATGTACATGTGGCCGGAGGAATGTGCTTTAAAGTTCGACAATTCTCCTTTTACCAGCACATCGGTCAGCACATCGTCCCGATTCATGACTTCCTTGATATATAAATTCACCTGCGTGACCGATAAGGCCTGTCTCTCCCGCATGGTCTTCCTCCTTTCCGTGATTGTCCGTCAAAAACACCGAAACAGAGCGGCGATATGCCGCTCTGTTCATTTTTATCTCCGTTAGCCTGATATCAGCGCGTTCTGATACGCGCCCAGAAGTCCGTTGACAAAGCCAACCGATTCCTCACCGTCGTACTTCTTGGTAAGGGCAACCGCCTCATTGACCGATACGCCGAGCGGAATGCTCTCGTCATGCGTCATCTCAAAGACGGCAAGGCGCATCGCCGCCATGCAGGCAACCGAAATCCGCTCCGTTGTCCAGCCCTTTGCACGGGCGGCAATCACGGCGTCAATCTCCGCGACATGGGCGATGGTTCCCTCCACAGTGCTGCGGATATATTCTTCCTGCTCTCCGGCCTCGTTCTCCGCCAGAAAATCTTCTAATAATTCATGAATGCAGTCCGGCTGAAAACGGTACTCAAACAACAGGATAAATGCATATTCTCTCGCTTTTCTTCTGTTCATCATGGGGGGCTATTCCTCCGTTGCCGTAGCTTCCTGCGTTTGATCCTCCGTATCTGCGGTTTCCGCAGTCCCGGTCTCTTCTGTCTCCGTCTCCGTTTCGGCTTCCTCCGCAGGCGCTTCTTCCTCTTTTGCCGATGCGTCCGCTTTCGGAACATTCACACCGTCCACCGAGACGTTGACCGCCATCACCTGCATTCCGGTCATTGCCTCAACCTCATTTTTCACCTTTTCCTGCAGTTCCCACGCAACCTCCGGGATTTTGGCGCCGTATTCCACAATCACGGAAAGATCTAAGGTCACCTTTTTTTCCGCAACCGTCAGTTTAACACCCTTAGAAAAGTTCTTTTTTCCCAAAAGCTCCGCAAAGCCGCCGGCCAGGCCGCCGCTCATTCCGGCAACGCCCTTGACCTCACCGGCCGCCAGAGAGGCGATCACCGTTACCACTTCATCTGCAATATTGACATTTCCATTTGTCTCTATTTCCGGATTTACCATATTCTCCATTTCAGGTCCTCCTATTTCTATTGCGGGAGTGCAGACAGAACCATGCACGCAAAAACTCTCCCATTTTCTGTATTATAACACACCGGAAAACAGATTACAATGGTAAATTTGCAAACTTTTTTGCGTTTTCTTCAGCATGTTGCACTAGGCGAAAGGAAGAAATCCGGGCTCCGGTTTTAAGATACGGATCCTTGCATCCCTCTACTCGGCGCTGATTTTGATATTCCGAACCGCAACGCCGGTTTCGTCCACCACAATATCTTTAATCTGCGCCACCTTAGAGCCGTCGATTTCACCGCCCTTTACCCGTACGGTCACGCCGCTGCCGTCAATATGCGCAAAGCAGTCCTCAAAGCCCTTGGCTTTCACCAGCGTTTCAATGGACTTTTCTTTCTCTACCGCATCGGCCGCCGCCTTTACCTTCTTTTCAAGCTCCCGCTTAGTCTCCGCCGACGCCTCACTGCTCTTAGCCGTCTTTTCCCACTGCTCAACCGCCTCGCTGCGTGCGCTGTCCCGCTCCTGCCGCAGCTGCGCAAGCCCTACATTGGTATTCGGCGCCTGCGTCTCGCCGGCGCTGCCCTCTTTTGCCTCTTCCTTTTGTTCGCCGCCATCGGCGTTTTCCTGATTCTCTCCGTTCACCGGCAGCGTCTCCCCGGTCACCGGGACGCTGCGCAGCTGCTCCGTCTCCATCGTCCAGCGGTAATACCCCGCCGTAATTACCAGCGCGACCAATCCAAGCAATAAAATCTGTTTCCCCCGAAACGGCACCTTTTTGTTTTGACTCATTGTCTTTCCTCCTTCTCATAACGCTAATACGTGATTTTTACTCTGTGCGCGGACAGCCCAAACACCGCCCGCACCGCCTCATACATGGCAAGGCGCACCTTTTCATCCGCCGCACCCTCCGCCACAACCAACACACCGCTCGGCGCCGGCAGCTTTTCGCCCAGGATATACGGGCTTTGCCCTGCGCTCTGCCCGGCCAGCACCACATTTTGTTCCTGCTCTTCACTGCTCTGCTCCGTATCGGCCGCCGCCTCGCTGCTGCTCTTTCGGCTCTGATCGGTGGCTAAAATCTTCTCACCTCCGTTTTCAATACTGATAAACACCGAGACCTTGCCTGCCCCGTTAATTTTTTCCAGGATCTGAGATAGCCGCTCCTCCGTCTGACGGACATACTCCTCCATCGACTGTGCATTGCCGGTTTCTTCGGCGGCCGACTTTGTCTTTGTCTGCTTTTTTCCGTCAAACAGGCCGCTCAGCGCTAAAATCGCAATTGCGCCGACCAAAACCCAGATGATCCAAGGACTTGGCCGTTTTCCTGCCGTCTCCGGCTGCTTTATCCACCGCTTTAACCCATCCTTTTTCATCCTTCGCGCTCCTTTATGTACCGCAGCGTTATCTGCTCCTCGGCAACGCCGTATTCCTGCCGCATGACCTGCCGGATTTTTTCTGCATCCTTCTCCGACGGTGCGGCACGAATCAGCACCAAAACCCCATCCACCGCCCCAAACCGTCCGATTTCCTCACAGATACTGCACCGCACCTCGGCATCGTCACTCTTTCGCAGATTCTTGAGCGATGCCGTCATCTTTTGGTTCAGGCTTTTTTGATAGAGCAAAAGCACCTCGGCGCGCTGCTTTTCCTCCATCTCCTCCCGTGCAAGGTAGGCGCTCTCCCCGGCGCTGAAAATACCGCTGTCCGCATCACGCAGATGCAGAATCTCTAAAAGCGGCGTCATCAGGGTAAACACCAGCAAAAGGCCGACAGCCAGACGAATATACTTTTGAAAGCTGCCGGAGGGCAAAATCACCTCGCATAACGCGCCGAAGATCATCACGCCGGAGAGCACGGTTGCCCAGTCTCTGAGCGCCTCCAGCATCCCATCACCTCCCCAATACGATTGCCGTGTTGCCGGCATGGATCACGATGGTCAGGACAATCACAAGCATCACCGTCGTTGCCGCCAGCATGGAAAACAACACTGAAATCGCATTGGCAAGCGAGGACAGGCAGTTTACAATCCGTGCATCGCTCACCGGCTCCGCCGCCGCAGCTGTCAACCGAAAGATCAGCAAAACTGCGGCCGTTTTGCAAAGCGGCGACAGCGCGATAACAACCAGGCAGAGAATGCCCAAAACCCCGACCGAATTTTTAATCAGCACACTGCAGTTCATCACGGTTTCAACCGACTCTGCCATGATGCCGCCCACCACCGGGATCAGGTTGGCGGTTGCAAATTTGGTCAGCTTAACCGTCAGCCCGTCCGCACCGGCCGAGGCAATGCTCTGGATCGCCGCCGTACTGACAAAGATTGTCAGCATGATGCTAAGACCCCACTTGATGCACTGATTGATGAGTTTAATCAGCCGGTCAATCTTAAACTGATCCGAGATGCCGTTAACCAGATTTAAGGCGGTTGCAATCATCACCAGCGGGATCAGCAGGGTACGGATCACCGCCACCGCGGCCGCAATCATGCCAAGCAGCGCCGGTTCAAATACGGAGGCAGAAATCATCGCCCCGGAGGCGACCAGGGTGGTAATCACAATGGGTACCACCATCTTCATAAACAGCGCAATGCTCTCGATCGCACTACTGACGCAGTCCGCCGCATCGTAAAACGCCGCGGCCGCCACACCGGCAATTACAATATAGCAGACGTAATAGGCCGCCTGGGTCACCCCGGTTTTGCCGAACCCCTCATAAAGGCCGGTGAGGTAAGAGCAAAGCACCGCGGCGGCCAGCACGGTCACCATCAGCTTCAGGCTGCGGCAGACTTCACCGAGCAGCCAGCGCAGCAGCCATGAGAGCAGGTCGGAGGGCGATACCTCTAACTTCCCCTGCATAAGCTGCGACAAGAGATCACGGAACCGAAATCGCGGGATCAGATCGGTAAATGCGTCTGAAAGCCCGGTGTGTTCCACAGCCCTTGAAAACGCATCTCCGTAAAATTCCGTATAACTGTCTAAAATTTCATCCGTCATTGTCTGAAGCTCTTTTTTCTGCTCCTCTGCCGATACACCGATCGGAAAAAGCAGCAGCAAGCATAAAATGCAGATCCATCTGCGCATTCTTTTGCACCTCTAAAAGTAAATGATGGCATGAACCAACTCCAGCAGCCGATACACAATCGGTACGGAGAGTGATAGAATCAGCAGCTTTCCTCCCAGCTCGATTTTACTGCCGATGGCGCCCTCGCCGGCGTCCTTGCACAGTTCTGCCGAAAACTGGCAAAGATACGCAACCCCAATCATTTTGATAATCAGTTTAAGGTACCGACTCTCGATGCCGACCCGATCGGCAATGTCCCAAAACATGGAGAGAATCCCCTTTACATGCGGCACAAGGCATAATAAAATTCCGGCCGCGCCCAGGATCGGCAACGCAAATGCGATCTCCGGTCTGGTCTGTTTGACCGTCAGCGAAAGAACGGCCGCAATCATTCCGATTCCGATGATTTTGGTCAGTTCCATCGCTAAAGCCCAAAAACGCTCTTGATGGTGTCAAACAGGCTGCTGATTTCCCGAATCACAACCATCAAAACCACAACAAGCCCGGCAATGGTCGTCATCATCGCCTGGTCGTCCCGTCCGGCGCGCACCAAAAGCATATTGAGTACCGCAACCAAAATCCCAATGGCCGCCACCTTAAAGATTAAATCCACACCGTCCATGTTCTTCCTCCTCGGCTTTGCTTTAAAGCAGCAAAATCACAATCAGCATTCCGCTTAAAAACCCCAAGCCCCGATACAGTCTGCCGTCACGGTGATACTGTACTTCCGCATCCTCCCGGATCAGCTGCAGCTTTGCCCGGGTAAAGCGAATGCTGCTTTGCATATTCTCCCGGTCGCCCCGTCCGGCATAGCGCATCAGCTCACGCAGTGCGTCGATCTCCGCATCCTGAAGGCACAAATTTCTGCCGCTCCGCGCGATTGCAGCGCCAAAGGCATCCTCCGGGCTGCGACCCGGATCCTGCATCAAAAGCGTACCGGTCCTACAAAGTATGGCGCACACTTCTCCCGGCTGCTTGGCTGCAAGGCAAAGCGCCCTTGCAAACGGCACAGACAAAAAACCGACATGAAAGATCAGTCTGCAAAGCACGCCTTCGGCCTCCCGGATTTGTGCCGCCCGTGTCATAATCCGCGCCGCATAGGAAAACCCGACGTATCCGCACCCCAATACCACCACCGCGCACAGCGCCAACCGTATCATCATAGCTCAACGGATTTGGTATAGGTCACCGAATCCATGGTCGAAAAATCACGCCGCATTAAAATGGCCTTTTGAAAAACGCCGTCCTCAAACAGCGGCCGAAGCGCCGGGCGGCGCATGACCTCGTCAAGATTGGATCCGTGGGTGGTCGCGATGATCGAGACTCCCGTTCCGTGCGCAAGACGGATGGCCGCCACATCCTCTTCACAGGCGATCTCATCGCTGATGATGACCTTGGGCGACATGGTGCGCAGCAGCATCAAAATTGCCTCTGCCTTGGGTGCGTTGTCAACGACGTCCGTCTGCGCGCCAATCTCATTCTGCGGCATTCCCTGATACAGCGCGGCCAGCTCTCCGCGGTCATCGGCCACCCCGGTCTTAAAGCCCCGGTTGGAAACCTGGCGCATGACATCGCGGATCAGGGTTGTTTTTCCCATCTGCGGCGGCGAAATAATCAACACGCTGTCAACTCTGCTGCCATGCACAATCCCGTCTATGATGTTGTCCGCCGCACCGAGAATTTCATGTGCCACTCTGAAATTCAACGAGCTGACCTCCCGGAACGTTTTGATTTTTCCTTCTTCCGTGACCGTTTTTCCGCATATCCCCACACGATGACCCCCTTTAAGGGTAAGAAATCCCTGACGGATTTCATCCATGTGGGCATAGATCGAATTTTCACAAATGGCCGCGTAGGCGCTTTGCACCTCCTGCGGTGAAACATGGTAAGCATCTTCTTCATGATTGGTAATCCCTCCTGCCGGCGTTAAAAAACAGCTTTCTCCCAAGATCCCCAGCGTCAGCGGTGCGCCGGCGCGGATTCGGATCTCTTCAATTTCCAGCCAGTCATCCAGCGCCGCATGCGCTACCTTCTTTTGAATCGCCTTGGGAAGATAGGGCAAAACGCCGATGATTCTCGGCTCATTCATGGCTATCACCCCTTTGGTTTTCGCTTTTATAGGATTGTATGAGGCTTTGTCCTCTTTTAGAACCGTTTATGATATGCAAAAAACGCCGCAGATCTGCGGATTCTGTTTTTTATGCGCCAAAGGGCTCTCTTTTTGCTATCATGAAAGAAAAACGGAAAAAATTTTTTAAGATGTGAAACTTTTTTACGGATTTTGAGATATCTAAGAGTGTAAAGACCAAAAGCTTTTATCTTTGCAAAAGAAAGCAGGTTTAACATGGTAAATGAAGCAAAGCTGCTCATGCAGCTGAAAAACAGAGAACGCGGCGCCATCGACAAGGCGATCGAAACTTATACGCCGTATCTTGGCACCGTCCTTTACCGCACGGCCGGGAACCGGCTCCCCAGGGAGGACATTGAGGAAATCGTATCCGATGTATTCCTCGCGCTCTGGAACAAAGCCGAATCCATCGATTTAAAAAAAGGCACGATACGATCCTATATCGCCGCCGCTGCCCGAAATTTTGCACTAAAGCGGCTAAACGAGCGCAGCAAAAGGACGGACGATGTTTGTCTTGACGGCCTCGAAATCCCGGATGAGGCCGCATATCCTCAAAAAAACGCGGCATACAGTGCGGTATGGGATGCCGTGATGCGCCTTGGAGAGCCGGACATCGAAATCTTTGTCAGGTACTATCTGTACGATGAAAAGCTTAAGGAAATCGCTGCTGCGACCGCTCTGAATCTGTCTACCGTCAAAACCAAGCTTTCAAGAGGCAAACGGAAACTAAAAAATATGTTATTGCATGCGGAGGAAATGGTATGAGAAAAAAGAACGACTTGTTTGAAGATGTGAATATGGAGAAAAAGGAATCGGATTTTTGCGATCCGCTCTGCATTGACATTCCGGCTATCAAACAAAAGGTCGGCGCCAGACTGGATTCCGCATCGACGGAAAGGAAGTTTATTATGATGAAATCAAAAAAGAAATTATCCCTGATCGCGGCGGCGGCCGTTCTCGTCCTCGGCATCACGGCTTTTGCCGCGGGCGAAATCATCTCGACCCGGTTCAGCGCGTCATCGTCCAAACCGAATTATGCATCCCTGCCGACGGCGCAGCAGATCACCAAGGACATCGGCTATACGCCGATCCTGATTGACACCTTTCAAAACGGCTATGCCTTTCAAAGCGGCAGCATTGTAAACAACCGTCTCGCCGACGAAAACGGAAAGACCGTTGAAAAGTTTAAGTCCGTATCCTTTGACTATGAAAAAGACGGCGATACCGTCATCTTTGCCCAGGATCAATTTCGATCCGGCAAGACGCTTCAGGGCGACATCATAAAAACCGTAAACGGTGCCGACATTTACTATTACAGCTATACGGGCAAGAGCGTGCCGGAAGATTATACGCTGACCGAGGCGGACAAAAAGGCCGAGGCAAGCGGCGAACTGGTGTTCAGCTACGGTTCCTCGGACGTGCAGATTCAAAACATACAGAGCGTTACCTGGGTCATAGACGACATGCAGTATCAGCTGCTGCAGATTGACGGAAAGCTCTCAAAGGACGCGCTTTCCGATATGGCGCAGGAAGTCATCAATCGGTAATCCCGTGCGGCTTTGATACTATTATTGAAAAACCGGGGCGGCAGTGCCGCCCCTGAGCGTGTCGATAAACCCTATTTTCGCGAAAAATTTCATTTTGATTATATCGCCGTCCCCGGTTCCATCATGCCACTTCCGGACGGCGCGGCAATGAAATTTTTCGCCGATTTTATGCCGTTTTCGACAGACTTTGAGGCGGCTTTCGCCACCCCTTTTTCAGTTAAAATCAGTTGTTACATCCGCAGCCGAAACCGGAACCGTTTCCTTCTTTCGGCTTTTGCGGCGGGAAAAACTCGTCAATCGGGAACCGAATGTCGTTAAAGAGTGCGCAGGGGCTTTCCTCGGTCGCGGAAGGACATTCCTGGGTCGGAATGCAGAAATCTACCGCGTCAATCAAAAGCTGCGTGTCTCTCTCCAGCCGTACAATAAAGAACAATCCGTAAGTAACCAGTACCTTTCTGGCGCAGTCATCGATCACGAGCGAATCGTCAAAGCAGCTGCAAATCGTCTCCGGGAAGATATCGCAGCCACAGCTGCAATTTGCACTTGCTGCCGCATCGCAGCCACAGTCACAACCGCAGTCACAGCTACAGCCGCAGCAATCCTCGTCAACAATTTTCGCCGTCAGCGCAACCGGCTCTACCACCTCAACGGTCACCGTCGGCATATTGGTTTTCTGCCAGGTCTCCGCAATCGAGCTGTTTTCATTCGGGTTAAACCGAGAGCTGAACAGCTTGGAGTTTCCCTCGGAGCCATACAGAATAATCCGCTTGTCATAGGTTGTCAGCCCGTGCACGATGGTGGGATTGGAAACACCGCGGAAGATCTCTAACGTGGTGCACACAAAGAATTTGAGGTCAACCGAAAAATATCCGCGGTGAAAGGACAACGGCTCCACATCCGTAAACACCCAGATAACCTCTGCCTTTTTCAGCTTGACATTGATCGCCTGTTCCAACAGTTCCTGCCCCTCGGCTGTCAAATATACCCTTTGATCTGCCACGCAGTCACGGTCACGGCAGGAATCATAAATCTGGTTGCTGTTTACGCATACCGGATCCGAAAAATGATTGGCGCGCCGAACCTTGGTATCGCTTCTCTCTTCTGCCGCATCCGCACGGACTGCGGCTGTTTCGTCCCGCTCCGCAGCATTTGATAGGCAAACCGGACAGCTATTCCCTTTTTGCACTGCGCAAGAGCGTCTGTCTTGATAATGATTCATCTTATTTCCTCCTTCTTATCCGGACGGCGCCTTAGCCGTCTCAATACCATCATATGGCTGCGCAGCCGTTTTGTTACGCCGTTTTTGGGATTATGTAAACATTTTATTCCGCCGCCATTTTATTTATTGTTAAATATGCCTAATAAATTCCATAAAGATTGTATAGTTTTCGGTTGAAATATCAAAGAAAATCAAGTACAATAGAGGGTAAGAGTGGTGTCGGTTCCGGCACGATTCAATACCAATTTAGGAGGGCTGTCGTTTGAAACTTTATGACACATCGAAGATGAAAAACTTTTGTTTACTGGGCCACGGGAATGCGGGCAAAACCTCGCTTGCCGAAGCCATGCTCTACACCTCCGGCAATATTGACCGGTTGGGCAGAACCACAGACGGGAACACGGTAATGGATTTTGATCCGGAAGAAATCAAACGGAAGTTCTCGATCGGCATGGGACTGGCTGCCTGCGAATGGAACGGTGTAAAATTTAATATCATAGATACACCGGGATATTTTGATTTTGTGGGCGAGGTTCAGAGCGCGATTCGCGTGGCTGATGCGGCAATCATTGTACTCAGCGGAAAATCCGGTCTGACCGTCGGCGCCGAAAAAGCATGGAAGTATTGCGAAGAACGCGGGATTCCGCGTATCTTCTTTATCAATAAGGTTGATGACGAGCGTGTCAATTACCAGGGTGTCTTACAGCAGTTAAAGGATAAATACGGCAAAAAGATTGCGCCGTTCCAGCTGCCGCTGCGCGAGGGCGAACGCATCACCGGCTTTATCAATGTGGTAGAGCAGGAAGCCAGAAGGTTTGACGGTGACCGTACCGTCACCGCCGAGATGCCCCCCGGTATGGAAGAAGAGCTAGCGCCTCTGCGCGAGATGATCAACGAGGCTGTCGCCGAAACCTCTGAGGAATTGATGGAAAAATATTTCGGCGGAGAGGCTTTTACCCTGCCGGAGATGTACGAGGCGCTGCGCAGCGGCGTTGCCGAGGGCGATATTGTCCCGGTTCTCTGCGGCAGCGCATATCATAAGCTGGGGATTTCCTCTCTGATGAATGCGATTCACGCATATTTTCCGGCGCCGGACAGCCGGGATGAATTTATCATTGCCGAAAAGAAGGACGGCAGCCCGTCACGCCTGAAAATTGACGTGGCAGACCCCTTGTCCGCCCTGGTGTTTAAAACGGTTGCTGACCCCTATGTCGGGAAGCTGTCGTACTTTAAGGTGTATTCCGGCGTTATGACGCCCGACACCACCTTGTATAACATGAACAAGGACACCAACGAAAAAATCGGCAAGATTTATGTCATGCAGGGCAAAAAACAGATTGAGGTCGAACGCCTGAATGCCGGGGATATCGGCGCGGTGGCAAAACTGACCAAGACCGGCACCGGTGACACGCTAAGCGGCCTGAATCATCCGCTCCGCTTAGAGGGTATCGCCTTTGCGCAGCCCAATATGAGCCTTGCCGTTGTTTCAAAAGCCAAGGGAGATGAAGAAAAGATCGCCCAGGGGCTGACCAAATTAATGGAAGAGGACAAAACCTTCCGTCTGGAAAATAACAAAGAGACGCGCCAGCTCATTTTAAAGGGTCTCGGCGATCAGCACATCGATGTGATTGTCAGCAAGTTAAAGAATAAATTCGGCGTGGATGTTTCATTTGAAAAACCCCGGGTTCCTTACCGTGAGACCATCCGCAAAAAGGTAAAGGCCGAGGGCAAGCACAAAAAGCAATCCGGCGGTCACGGTCAGTACGGTCACGTTTGGATTGAGTTTGAGCCGAGCGAGAGCGAGGGCTTGACCTTTGAAGAAAAGGTGTTTGGCGGCAGCGTTCCGAAGGGGTACTTCCCTGCGGTCGAAAAGGGACTGACCGAGTCGATGCAGCACGGCGTGCTTGCCGGCTATCCGATGGTCGGGCTGAAAGCTACGCTGGTAGACGGTTCTTATCACGATGTGGATTCCTCCGAAATGGCGTTTAAGATTGCTGCCAACTTGGCGTATAAGGCCGGTATGGAACAGGCGTCGCCCGCGCTGCTGGAGCCGATCGGCCATCTGAAGGTTTCTGTCCCGGATCAGTACACCGGAGACATCATCGGTGACATCAATAAACGACGCGGCCAGATGCTTGGCATGACGCCGCAGGAGGACGGCATGACCCTGATCGAGGGTGAGGTTCCCATGGCAGAAATGCACACTTATGCCTCCGACCTGCGCAGCATGACCCAGGCACGGGGCGGTTTCTCCTTTGAGTTTATCCGTTACCAGGAGGCGCCGCAAAATGTCGTGGACAAAATTGTCGCAGAAAGTTCGAATAACTAACAATATCCTATGATTGCAATACACTTTCGGGGCTGCAGCAAAACGATCTTAAGATCGTTTTGCTGCAGCCCCGAAAAGTCACTATGCCATTTTTAAGAAATTCCTCTGCAACGCCTCTTTGATCCTTTCTTTACTCACCGATAAACAATCATTTCCCTTCCTGCCATGTATTCCGCCCGGATAAAGCAAAAATCATCCTTTAGCACGTCGTCCATTGTTCCCACGGTAAGATTTTCCGTCACCGTATCATAGATATACACCTTACAGGCTCCCGTTCCAATCAAGGCGTAGCCGCCGCCGTAGTTGACGGCAAGGATATGTTCATCCGCGTCATATTGATAAACGGTTCCGGACAGAAAGGTCGCTGCGTTATAGATACCGTTGGTAAGAGAACCCTTTCCCTTATCATCCGCAATGTTCAAACGCCGCACAATGGCACCGATTTTTCCCTCCATATCAAACGCGCATTGTACAATATCGCCCCGATGAACGGCTCCAAGCCCTGCCAAAACCTCATCATCGGCAATGGGAATCGCAACAGTCTCATCACCATACCAAAGGCTGAGCGCATCCATCACTTCTCCCTCCGTATTGGCGATGGTCTGCATCCCGTCACAAACCAGCAAATTGCTCTGGTTGTGAATCTGCAAAATCCCATCCTTGCCCTCTATCACGGCCAGTTCACAAACGCCGGATTTGTTGGCATTGTACAAACTGACATTGGTATATCTGCGATTTGCCACCAAGCTTCCCGTGTTCATCACCGCAAAATCCTTACGGGCGCCGGGCTTGCCGTCCACAATCTCCGGTACGATAAATATTTTAGCAGAGCTCTTTAGAGAGGCAGCGCCGTCAAAGGAACGGTTCTGACTCCGATAGGTAGCTGCGCTAAAGGTTCTGGAGAGTCGGAACACGCCGTTTTGGGCTAAACCTTCCTCCTGATCGCTCCAAGGCTGAAAATCAATTTCTGCTTTTTTGGCAAGATGAATGCTTTTCACCTTCGCATCCTCATTGACCAAGTAGGCAATCAATTGCTGACATGCGCCGCCGCCTGTGATCAGTTTCACGGCATCCTGCACCGGCATACTCTCATCGTTTATCCGAACCCGACTTGCAAGCTCCAGCTCCACCCAGCGGTTATTCTCAGTATAAATCTGTGCTTTGTAGGTATGCCCCATGGTTCCGACATCCTTCAGTCCGTTCAGATACCCGTACACCAGATCCGGTGCGGACTCATAATCGACAATCCGTCCGGTAAAATCCAGATAAAAGGTGGCGTTCGTTCCAATCATTTGATCCGGCTCCAGCCGAGAATCGATCCGAAAGGCCATGTCATCTACGTAGACATTATCATCATCAAAGCGGCTGATCGTCCCGGTCACGGTCTGATCGGAGACCTCCAGATGCTTTTTGTTCAGGACATGGCCGGAAGACGCGGCATAAGAAATTACATCTCCCACCTTAATATCCGCAAAAGCGGCCGCAGCGCCATCCCGGCGGATTGTCACTTCATAGTCCGCATCCCCCGGATCCAAAACAATTTCTCCGCCGCCCAGCGCATCGGTAATGGTATAATTCCACTGAGAAACCGACCTGACCCGCATTACCGCATAACTGGTAACCAGCGCCACATCCGCGCCGCCGCTTTCATCGTTGTCGATCAGAACCACCTTGCCGCTGCGGGGTGTCAAATTATTTGTCGTAAGATTGGCCTGACCGCCGTTGAGAATCAGCGTAGCGTCGGCGGAAAGTCGCGCCTCCCGCCGGCGTGCTCCGTCATTTTCATAGTAGACCAGGGTTTTGGCCGTGGTTTCTTTCTCATCAATGTCATCCGCATCCACCGTAATAATCCGGTTTCTGCCGGGCATCGCCGCCGCATAAATCAAGGTCTTATCCGCGCCGACTTCTTTATAATAATACTCAACATAGTAACCCAGTAAATTCTCCGCATCGGTATTCCCTACCCGAAAGGGCCTGTCGCCAATGGTAATCATATCCTTGTTATATTCAGGATCGCCATAGAGGGCAGTGAATCGGTTCGAATCTACCACGCCCTCTGCCCTGGTAAGTCCGAACACGCTGCTGAGCAGATTCTCGCCCTGCCCGGTGTACTGGATAAAATCCCCGCTGTTCATGGTTCTGGCAGGGCAAATGTCCGCCTCCAGCGTATTGAGCAGCAAGGTAAACATCTGCTGCGGTGTCACACTGTCGTCATTGCTGCCGATGGTTCCGCTGTCCGTAATATCCAGACGCATCGCCCTTTTGACATAGCCGGCAGGAAATCCGCCGTTTTGCTCGCAGTCCTCTCCCCAGCCAAGCACACAGGTCAGCACCTTTAAGGCCTCTGCCCATGTGATGTTATCCTGAACCCGAACGCCGCCGCCATCTCCTTGAATCAGACCCAGTCGCTCGGCGATCACAATCTCCGGATAATACGCATCTGCAGGATCCAAATCCGCAAAGCGGCTCTCGCCCGGATCATCGCCGAATTGCGAAGGGTCACTTCCTAATATTCTGACCACAAAGGAGAAAAACTCGCCGCGGCTGACATGCGTCTCATAGATAATGTCTTTATTGGCGATCAGTCCCAGCGCATCCAGCTTTTGATACTCTTGGGTACTACTCAGATCCTCTTCCTGAATCCGCAGACTTCTTGCCGAAACAGGCACTGCGCCCAAAAGCATGACAACCGCTGCAAGCAGGGCGATCCATTTACGCATTCTATTCATCCGTGATTCCTCCCATCTCTCCACTGTAATAAGCCTTCCATCACCTTAGCTGCCTGGGCGCGGCTTGCGTTCTCCAAAGGCGCAAAGGTGTGATCGCCCATGCCGGAAATCAGCATCTCCTGATACATCCAGTTAACCGCATCCGCTGCGTACGCACTGATTTGGCTTTGATCTTGAAATTCGGCGCTCTGCGCCGCCGGCCTCTGTCCTTCCATCATTTCCACCGCGCGAAACACCATCACCGCCATATCCTGACGGGTGATCTGCTGCCCGATACCAAAGCTGCCGCCGGGATCCCCGGTGACGATTCCGGCCGCCTTTGCAGCGGCAAGATAAGGCTCATACCAGGCGTTCTTTACGGCATCGGTAAAACCGCTCTCTTTGTTTACGGGGTCAATCCCAAGTCCGCACAGCAGCAGCTTCACAAATTCCTCACGGGTGATTGCGTCATTGGGACGGAATTTTCCGTCGCCGTCTCCGCGAAGATATCCGCGTTTGGCGAGAGAAAGGATGCTATCCCTTGCCCACGCAGCCTGATCCAAATCCGTAAAGGAAACCTCCTCCGGGTTTGGGGTCTGAGGCGGCGTCTCGGTTGGTTGCGGCTCCTTTTCAACCGCTTGGATGTAGCTTCCGCCAAGCGACCTGCTGCCGCCACCTCCTCCGCCGCTGCCGCCGGGGCGATTGTTATTGTTATTGTTATCGCTGTTCGTCTTTAAATACTCCTGATAATCATCGATTGCCTGTCCAAACGCGGTGCGCAAAGCGGCAAAATCCGCAAAAGGCGCCCTCTTGATTAAATACCGGCAAACCTTGTTTCGCTCGGTACCGTTTAGCCCCTTGTAATAACTCATATCCGCATGATTCTTAAGGAGCGTCGCTTCCTGCTCGATAAGCAGTCCGCTCATGTCCGACCATGTGCTTTGATTGAGCGTTTCCAAAAGGTCATAGGCTTGGTTCATCGCTTTAAGCATTTCTTCAAAAGAGGCAATCGGCTTTTGCTCATATAAAGCCTCAAAGGCCGCCTGACAGAACGCTCCCTCCTTGATATCCAGCTTATCCCGATAAGGAATCAGTGTCGCCTCTACCGCAGAAACCGATGCCGCAACATTGACCGATTCCAAAATCTGCGCCTTGGTTTCCGGCTTAAAGTAGTAGAACATCTGCGTCGCCGTCCGGTTCAGCATCTGCCCGGTTAGGATGAGCTTGTAGCCGTCCTCTGCCGCAGCGGCCGTATAGCCTGCGGTAAAGCTTCCGCTGCTGTCACTGAGAATCGGGGCAATCCAAACCGTTTCCCCTTGCCGCTCTACCCGAACAATCAGCAGCTGCTGCCCTGCCTTCGACAGCGTACCGGCAATCCGAGCTGCGTTTTCATCCACCTCAAACAGGGTAATCTCCGCATCGCCGCGCTCACCTGCCAGGGTATCCATCTGTTTTGTTCCCTCTCCGCTTAGGCAAATGGCACGGCCGCCCACCGGCACGCCGTTTGCACCCGCCACATAGGCACAATAGTGATCCACTGATTCGGTTGTGCTGATTCTGCTATCCATCGATACCGTCTGTCCGCTCTCCACCGTCACCGGTTCTTCCTTTACGCCCAGCATTGCTCCCTGTGCATCATAGGCGGCAATCACCACCAACGCCGTCTGCGTGGTATCGGAATTGCTAATCAATTCTGCCCGCACGGCTGCCTGACCGCCGCCCGGGTTACTTGCCCCCTCGGTATAGGTAAACTCGCCCAGCAGCAACGCCCCGGCAACGGTATGGAAGCTGCCGCGGATCGGTTCTTTGGTGATAAGACCGTTCCTCCCGGTCACGCCTGCCGGGATTTGAACGGTATAGCCCGTATCCGGCTCCAGCTTTTGGGTAATGGTGAGTATCAGTCTTGCGCCCCTGATTTCATAATCTACGCCGTCTACCGTCTGACCGGCAGCGTTCTGCACGGTGACACCCGGAAAGGCGTTTACATCTAAGCTGCTGTCAAAGGTCAGCTCCAGCGTACCGCCCTCTATCGGAAAGTTCCGATATCCATCCGGCGGATACGCCGAAAGCAAAGCCGGCGCAGACGCCACCCGATAAGAAAGGTTATCAACATAGACATAGGTATCTGCGGCATTTGCCCCCATCTGTACTCCTGTTGACAGACAGTAGAAACCAAAGTTGTCGTTCATCGGCGCCGAACCGGCCGGCTCTCCGCCGATATAGATCTGCACCTCTCTTTTCGTGTAATCCAAAAAGGCCTCCAGCCGATACCATGTCATGAGCTCATAGTTTCCATGGGAAACGCCAAGCACACTCAAGTCGCCCTTATCCGTAAAACTCACCAGCCGATACATAAGCCGGCTTGAAACGGACTGATGGGTCACGATGTTAAAGCCGGCATCCGCGTAATCACCCATCATGATGTCCATACCCAAACGGATATGCTGCACTCTCTCCAACGCCTCGCCGGTCAGCATGGCGCTTTCGAATTTTCCATTAACCTTTGCGTAGCTGGTTCGTAAAAAGTGATCCCGCTTTCCGTTGCTTCCCATGGTAGGAACTCCGACGATCTTGCCATGCTCCTCCTCATCTACCGGGGACAGCATTTCAACAGGTGTTCTTGCGCCGCCGTCGGTCTTCCATTGAAGATCCTTATTATTCACACCCAGCCCATTTTCAAAATCGGTCTCAAAAATGATTTCGCTGTAGCCGTCCGTATCTGCATACGCCGATAAAGGAATCGCTGCTGAAAGAACTAACATAGCCAGCGCAGCCAGAACGGCAGTTGTTTTACGCAAAATGAAATTCATTGTTTCTCTCCCTTCTGGTATTTCAGATCGGGCAGTCCGAACGCCGGATTTTGCCCGCCGTTCGGCATTTTTGGGCAGAACCTGTCTGCCGCCTTTGTTCTCTTTGATCTGCAATTTACCAAAAATATTCTGTCTCTTAAAGTCAGCATGCCAAAGTAAAGCTATGGCAGCGGCATTCCGGAAAGAGGAACCAGCTGATCCAGCTGCCACCAGAATACCCGCTCCGCCGTTTTTGTTTCTTCGCCCCTGATCTCCATCAGATGGTAGGTCGTATCATCCCCGCGGCTGATCCGCAGCCCTTTCAGGAGTGTACCGCCGGAATCATACCGTGCAAGTACCATATCCACTGCCCTTGCAGGAAAGCACGCCAGCTTACAGATATCCGGCGCCTGCCAAAGGCGGTTCAGCCGCGGCGTGTAGGTACAGTTTGCAAGGCGAAGCACATAGTTGTCAATCTCTACATAGTCGTCCTCACACCCCGTATGACGGCTGCCGAACTGAAAATACACCGTAAAGCAATAAAGACTCGGCGTCGCGCCGGTCGGCAAGGGCTGCCGCTCTATGATGTTTCGGCCGTTGACGCAAAGGGTGTAGGTTTGGGTTTCAAAATCCATGTATAGTCGAAAGTTGTACCACTTCATAGGCTCGTAAGCGATGACATTGGCAGCGGCTTTTTCGCCGTTTTTGCTGTCGGTATAAAACTTCACATATCCCTGCGGATCAAAGTGAGCCAGGCTTACCACCGAGCGGCTGTTGTCGGCCTTTTTATCGACATAATTGAGATTGCCGTTTACCCAGTCGCTAAACATCAGATCAACGCTGAAAAATACATGTTTCAGCTCCGCCAGCTTTTTCGGGTCGGTAACCGTCTGATTGCCGCCGGGATCCTCCGTCCCCACCATGTTACAGTAGTTTGCACGAAAGAACCCGTCAGTAACCTCTCCTGCCGCATCTGTCCGAAAAAGGCGAATCACACCGCCGTGTGTTTCGGGATCTACTCTTGCCCCTTTCCATATGGCCTTTCCCTTTGCGGCAAAGCTGCCAAGCGTGACGTTGTTGCTTGTCGGCATCCCTTCCGAAAAGTCGTTTTCTGCCACAATTCTTTCGGTGACAAATGCCCTGGCGGTCATCGGCGCCGCATGATATCGGATGTTGTCGATGTACAGCCGCTCCGCACTGCCGGAGATATTCTGCGGATTCAGCCGGGTCATCAGCGACAGCGCCATGATCCCGGATTGACCGTCGCTGTAAAAGGGAACAGATTCTCCGATACAGCTCTCGCCGAGATAGGCGGTATAGGTACCGCCGATAAAATCCAGATAAAAGGTCAGATGGTACCAGCGGTTTGCCGCAAAGGAAACGCTCTTTCCCGGCACATTCGGCAGGGTAATCCTCCCATTTGCAAAATGAACCAGGGAAACGAACGGCCGCCGGCCGTGCCCCTGCACGTTCTCACAGTCATAGTCCGCAAAGCCTACATCTCCGGATACGGCAGCGGACGACCAGAGAATATCCTCCTCCAGCTTTACCTCCAAAAATTTTCGGCGGAGATCCTCGGACGGATTTTGTGACGGATCATAGTCCGGGTCAATCACGGCATAACGCAGCCCAAGAACATTTTCGCTCTCCCCATCGGAAATGGCCGGAAGCTCTGCCACCATATGGTGATTCTGCGAACCAATGGCATCCGTCGGGCCGCGAACGGCCCGTACGGCATGCTGCCCGGCAGACGTCTCGTCCCTATAATCAAAAATTCCGATTCCGTTCTTGCCGACAGGGAGGGGCTGATTTTCAGGCATCCCCTCAAAGTCCGCCTCGGCGATCAGCCGGGTGTACCCGTTGACGCCGTTAACGCTGAATGCCTCCTCTGCCGATGCCAAACTGCCGCACAGGGCAATTCCCAAAACCGCACAGGCGGCCGGTTTGATAAAATTTTTCCGTTTCTTTCGCATATTCTGTCCTCTCGTCTTATCGCAAACCGACACCTCAATTTTTCACCGCAAAGGGCGGCAAACCCTTCCCTTTTACCTAGACGGCAGTGCAGGCAGTGACGGGAGACCGTCTACGGGCGTTAGCGTATCGCTCTGCCACCAGAATAACCGCTCTTTGGCGCCCTCGCCGCCGTCAATCTCCATGATGCGCAGATCGCCTGTGCTGCCCTGACTGATTTCGCAATTTTCAAGAACTTTTCCGTCATTGTTATACCGGGCATAAATCATGTCCGCACTCGTATCCGCCGCATATGCCAGATAAGAGCCGTCCTCTTTAAACCGGACACGGTTCAGCCTGGGCGTTGCCGTACATTCTACCATATCAATTTTATAGTTATCGATATCCACCGAGCCATCAAGTTCGCATCCCCACCCCGCAAAAGCGAAGTAGACGCTTCCGAGATACAACACAGTGTTTGGATCATTTGGCATAGCTATATTTTCTACCACAGTATCGCCGTTGATTTTTGCGGTATAGGTCTCAGAAATCAAATCAAAATACAAATCAAAGGTGTACCACCGATTGGGGGCATAGCAAACGATCTGACTCGGCGTATTCTTGTTGACGGTGTTAAAGATAATACGCCCATCGTTATGAAATGTCGCCAAATTCCCTATGTCTCTGATCGGGTCGCCGGAATCCTTCACATACAGATACAGGAGCGTACCCGTAGCATACTTGTTAAAACAGAGATCCATGCTCACGTGCACCTTAGACATTTCTGCAAGCTTCTCTGGATCGCTAATCCTTTTATTGCCCCATATATCACTGTAATCTCCGGTCAGCACCCCAACGCTGGGCCGCATAAAGGCATCGATCAGTTTATTATTCTGTGCCGCGGACAGCCTGAAAACGTTACCGTGACTTGCGGCGTCCACATTCGACACAGCTATCGTCGAATCGCCTTTTATATTAATTGCATCCTTGTTTTTATCAGTATACGGTTGAAAGGTTTTGGTATCGAAATCCACATCAAACGCCGTCCGCTTTACCGTATAGCTTCTCTCTTCCATAGGGAGGGTGCGGTAGCGGATGTTATCCAAATAGATCGACTGCACATTTTCTGCCGTGCCAACCGCCTTCTTATTGATATAGGTCGTAAAGCCCAGCGGCATGACCCCCGGCTTGCCGTCGGGGAAGCATCTTACGTTTTCCGCCACCAGTTGATCGTCCAGATAGAAGCTGAACCTGCCGGTCGCACTGTTCACATAAAAGGTCAGATGATACCAGCGGTTCGCCTCGTAGGTTACTGTACGCGCGTTCGGTTCATTCGTTGTGTCATAGGGAACAGTGATCGTTCCGTTTGCAAACTTTATCAATCTTGTGCTGGCTCTTGTTCCGTGTCCCTGCACATTCTCACAGTCATAATCAACATAGTTGACATTTCCCACGATATCAGTACTTGTCCAAAGAATATCCTCCTCCAGCTTTACCAGCTGATGCTTCTTTGCAAAGTCGCCGCTCGGATTTTGACTGCTTTTATACAACGGGTCAATCACCTGATACCGAATGCGGATAAAATTATCACTGCTGCCATCGGGAACCGCATCCAGCCTTGCCGTCATGGTATGCTTTTCAGCGCCGACTGCACCGGCGGGACCCGCTACTACCTTTGGCGGATAAGCGCTCAGGGCCTTATGATCAAATAACGCGCCGTAGGGGATATTCGACCCTTCGGCATACCCTTCAAAATCTGTCTCCGCGACCAGCCTGTCATAGCCGTTTGCATCGCTTACATCAAACGCCGCCATGGCGGAATTTCCGCATAAAAGCAAACTCACTGCTGCGGCCATCCCTATCACACGTGAAAATCTTGACCTTATTTTTTTCATTGATTTCACCCTTTCATTTTCTATATATACTTTTTTATTTTACTTTTTTTCATTGTGTTACTCCGTTGGTGTCCCCGGGTCGGTATGCCCGACCCGGGGGATAACGCTACCTAACGCAGCTTGGCGCCAAGCGTCTTTCCGGACAAGCCGAAGTTGATCTCTAAAACGGTGGAGTCGGCTTTGGTTTCCGCCTTAATGCCGGAATCCGCACTCACTAACGTCAGAGGACGGTTGACGGTCAGCGTAACCGTTTCATCATGGATGGACATCCCGTTGTTACAGTCGGCCGCCTGAAGGCTGTCAGTCATGTTAGAACCGTGACTCATGCTCGGATCGGATACGGCGATTTGGGTTCCCTCTGCCGTCTCCTTCACCATAACCACCATGGGTATGCTTGCCGTAAAGCCGTGAAAGGTTCCCGGCTGCCAGAATACCATACCGGTTATATTGGTATTCTTCTCCCGGACTGCCTGGATTGCCGCCGTGTTGCTTAAAACAGTAATATCCGGGTTTGCCGCATAGGCCGCTGTCTCTTCTGCCGTACGGTTGGGCAGCAGGGTATAGGCATAGGCAGCATCCTTGGGATTTTTGCCGTGACTTAAGAACAGTTCCAGATACGGATCACTCTTGTTCTCTTTATACGCGGTCAGCGCTCCCCCCTGCGGGAAATAGTATCCGGCATAGCCCTCCAGATGCGCCCAGGACGCATTTTCAAACGTCTGATCGATGCCGTCCAGCGTATTTTTAAGCACACTGCCGTCCACGGTAACCTTCTCCAGTCCATAGATAAAACCACCGCCGGAATCGGTCCCCAGGCGGAGCTGACCGTCCGGCTGCGGCGCATAGACCTTAAACTCGGTGATACTGTTCCATGCGCTGTTGGTACGCCCGGCGCCGACAAATCGGATGTACTTAGCGTTAATGCCCTTACAGTCATAGGCCTCCAGCGCCTCGGTTGTACCGCTGGCGCGTCCGTCAAAGACCTGCTGCCAGTTTTCGCCGTCCTCGGAAAGCTCCAGCTTAAAGATAGCCTGCTTGCCGCCGGTGCCGCCAAACATCGCGATGCCGACATAACCGATGGGCTTTACTTCGTCCAGGGTCAGCTCCAGCCAAGCATTGCCTGCACTCTCTAAGGACCAGCGCGAACCGTAGTCGCCGTCTAACACGTTTTCCGGAAGGTTACCGTCATCGCCGGCAGCGCTGATGTCACTCACCTTGTATTCGATGGGAATATTGGCCGCAGGCGCGTTGGTCTCAGGTTCCGTCATCCCGCTCATCGCATGGTTATCCACCGTGGTCTGTACTTCAAAGCCGGTGGTAGAGTTGATACCGGCGCCCAGCGCAACCACCTCATCATCAAACATAAACCAGGATTTTTTTGCTTTTAAGTCATTGTTATGCAGATCAAAGTCACCGCCGTAGCCGGAATTCACCGCCGTAGGCGGTTTCTCATTATGAAAGGCCTCAAAGTCCATGGCCGCCGTCACGTACTGATGATCCATCTCGGCGCCGCCGACAAAGGTGGGCGGACTGAGATAAGCTCTGCTATAACTGGAGGCAAGTCTTGGCTGGACGTCCTCGGTCGTACCGGGAACGCGGTACGGATTGGATTGACTCCAGAAGTTGGGTGCAAAGGGATCGGTCGTGTCCGCGGTATTATAGAACAAAACGCCGCCGTCCCCCTGATACCAGCCGGTCTTGTTCACATCGTTGATACACTCATAGTTGCCGATACGGTGCGAGTGCATATGAATCCCGACCGCATAGTCGGCACGGTGCCATACCACGGTGTCGCCGTGATAATATACATGCGCATAGTTTCTCTCCGGCACCTCGATCTCCTCGTCCATCACATGAACCAGATCTGCAATCTGGGCAATCGACATCTGGCTGATAACCTTCTTCATATTCTTATCGTCCACATGACGATGGATAAATTCCTTGAGCATCTGATCATCATCGTCGGAAAAAGCGCCCAGCAAATCCACGGCCGCAATAATCACCATTCTTCCGTTTTCGGCGCCGGCGCCCGGCGAACGTCCGTTGCCCCATGCCATAATGTTCCCGTGGTACATCTGGGGATCAAAGGTGTTGTAAATCCAAAGCGCCTGATTATACTTATACATGCTGTTTACTTCAAACTTGGTGCCCGCAAGAACGGAAGCCGCCGTGATAAGGCGATCACCCAGACAAGCTGCGCCGTACATGCCTACCAGCGGATATACCCCGTGATTTAAGTAGGTAAAGTCGTCGTAAACTCCCTCGCCGGACGTGGTTGGACGCAAAATCCGCTCAAAGTCCTCCATGCATTCCTGCATAAGATCGGGGTCCTCCTGGAGCGCCGCCGACATGGTAACGACCTGGATACGGGACTGCGCCTCTGCAAGATTTTTGGTTTGGCGCATGTGGGTACGTACATACTCCCACATCTCGGTATGACGGCTAATCATCTCACCGCTGATCTCGTTTTCTAAAATCAGCAAAGATGGCAGCAGCTTCATCGGTACATTGATATACCAGTCCCACCAGTTATAGGCATATACGTCCCTCCAGCCGCGGCCCTCCATCTCGTTTGGGCCATACAGGTTGTCTCGCAGCCATTCCAGCGCATACAAAATATCCTGCTTAAGCTTTTTGTTGTGATATAGCTCAGCGCCATAGGTTCCGTATGCCAGCGTCATGAAGTACATATGCTTAAACTGCGCGCCCATGTCCGCTGAGGCGGTGATGGGCGTTGTCCCAAACAGAACTTTTGCATTCTTGTCCTTATTCATGGCATCCCATGCGCTCTGTCCCCGATTGTTAATGTCACTAATCTTTTTTGCAATATGCTCGTTGGACAGATCGTTGATCTGTTCACTGCCCACCAGACGTTCCCGCCACTTATTCTTTAACTCCACAAAATCCTCGTGGGTCACGGTATCGGGATCAAAAGGAACATTCGCAATCATAAAAGAACCAACCTCCGTTAAATGTGTTGCAGATACTAATTTTTGCATGGTTTCGTCACCGGCTAAAACGGTGAGGTCGCCAAAGGCGCCCGTTTTCTTTCCCAGCGCGGCGCCGACTGCCTCAGCCGGAACATAAACTGTCTCACCCTCTATAAAGGGCGCTTGCGGCAGCTGCGCCGCACCTCCGTCTATGACACAGTCCGTCTTGTCTGCGTTCACTGTGATCGCGTGATCCTTAAGGCGCAGGGTACGGCTGCTTTCGTCCCCCGAAATCTCTGCGCCGAGACCCGTTGCAAGGGCTGCGGCCGGGGTCATCACCGTACCGCCAAGCACGGTTGTCCGAACAGTAGAATCGGCGCTGCTCAGCGGCACAACCTTGCCGCCGGCAAACATATTCCCCGAAAAGGTATACAACGCCATGCCGTCTCCCATCGCATTGCAGAACGCGTCCTGCAGGGTTTTGTCATAGCCGGAAAGGCTCGATCCCGCATCCGTGCCGTCGCCGCCCTTCTCGTAGGCAACAATGGAATCGAAATACAAATCCGACTCTGCGCTTGGTGTTGCACCCCATCCGTCGGCAGAAAAGAGAATCTCGTTGACCTTGGCGTAGCTGGCATTATTATAGCGATTGATGCTGCCCAGGGGGATATCTATGGTTTTCCAGCCGTCCCAGTCAATCGTAAAAGCATAATTGTGGTAAGAGCTGGACGTTCCCGGCGAAGGAACATAATCACTGTGAATCACCACGGTCACCTTGGCGCCGGTGGCCTTTGCGGAATAAATCTTCAGCCGCAGCGTCTCAAAATTGCTCCAATCCCTGGGAACCTTCTTGATCCTCATGCCCCCCTTGCTCTTATGTTCATTCCAGCGCCCGGTATACATCGCATCGCCGGTAATCTTGGTCGATGGCACCAAATTGGTTGCCGATGTGATGCTGGTCAGCAGGTTCATGTCCGCAATCATGACCGTGCCGCTCCCCTCACCGCTGCCGCTGCTTTGATAACCGTCCCACGCCGCAAACCCGGTCACAGACACAATCGGTATACACAGGCTGAGGACAATCGCTGTCAGCCTTTTAAAACGGCGTTTGTTTCTCTTCAATTTACATCTCCTCCTTGCTCCGTAGTCTTTATTTTCCTATCATCTATTTATCTAACAAATGGTCGCACAGGGTTTCAAAAAGTATCCAATGCTGGCGGTAAATCTGGGCGTGCGTCATAGAAACGTCTGTTTCTCCATCCGTCAGCCCCTGATTAGACTCGTAGGTGATGCAGGGCGCGCCGCACAGATGATACATGGCAGAAATCAGATTAAAGGACACCGGCGGGTCTTGATCCTCTCCGCCGCTCTCCGCTCCCATAAAGGGCAGATCCTCCGCCAAACAACGGCGGCGCATGGCGTCGCCAAACCGAACGACCTCATCTGTAATGGCTGGCGGCGCATAGGTTGGCGCGATTATATGACTGATTCCATTGGTTCCGCCGTGAAGCAGAACCGCAAAATCCGGCGCATACGCCTCGGTCATTTGTAGCAGCGCCTCGGTCTCGGCCGCCTTCTTGCCGAAGAAATTGTCGTGCATCAGATTAACCCCGTCATCATTAAAATATCCGCCAAGATAACCCACCTTTCCCTTTATGGGGTGTATCTTCTTGCATTCCGGCCATCCACAAAGGCTGCCATCCGGCCATGTCCCTTGGTTGTAATAACGCAATTCCTCAAAGCTTCTGCCTACCATGGTGGCAAACGGAACGTGAGAACGCCCGTCCGGATTGACACAGGGCAGAATCAAAAGATTGATTTGATGCAGCTTTGACAAAAGCGCGGCATTCGCATCTCCTGCCAAATCCGTCCCGCGCTCCATCACCGAAATCAGATTCAGCAGCGCCGCCGTCCCCTCGAACTCGCCGCCGTGGATGCACCCTGCCAGCAGCAGCGTTGGCCGCCAAGCGGCATCGTTACGGTTGACAAAGCAGCTTGGATCTCCTGCCCCCAGCGCACTGCTCAAATTCGCCGTGCGGTTGATTTGATTCTCCGTGCCGTAAAACGCCGCGTATACCGGCCGGCCGCCCGGCGAGACGCAGAGGATTCTGCGTTTTCCTTTTTTTACGCCAAGCATTTGCTGATCGATTTCCTCCAGGGTGGTTTTCCAATACTCTGGACAATCACTCATGCTATCTCCTCCTATTCCTTGATGGCGCCAATCATAATGCCCTTGACAAAGTACCGCTGCAAGAACGGATAAATACACATAACCGGCACAGTGGACACCACAATAATGGCATACTTCACGTTTTCCGCATAGGCCTGTGCCGAATCCGACTGGCTGGCGGTGATCGACGCCGTATTATTCTGAATCAGGATTTCACGCAAAAATAGCTGCAAAGGGAACAGACTGCGTTTGTTTAAATAGAGCATCGGCGTAAAGTAGTTGTTCCAGATTCCTACCATATAATATAGGGCAATCACCGCAATGATCGGCGTAGCCAAAGGAACCATGATGCGGAACAGCACCGTATAGTCGCCGGCTCCGTCAATCTTGGCCGCCTCCTCCAGCTCGTACGGCAGCCCTCTAAAATAGGTAATCGTGATAATCAGGTTATAGGTGCTCACCGCCCCCGGCAGCAGTACGGCAAAGGGCGTATCCAATAGCTTGAGACTTCGGACGACCAGATAGCTGGGAATCAAGCCGCCCGAAAAATACATGGTAAACAGAATCAGAAACAAAATCCCGTTTCGTCCCGGCAGCCCTCTTCGGGTCAGGCAGAAGGCCGCGCTGATCGTGAGAAATAAGCTGAGCAATCCGCCGCAGGCCACATACAAAACCGTATTGCGGTATCCCAGCCACACCTGGGAATTTTTGAGTACTTCCTGATAGGTATAAATTCCAAAATGTTTCGGCCAGAGCAGGATTCCCCCGTTACCGTAGATTGCAACAGGGTCGCTGAAGGACGCCATAAGCACGTACCAGCAGGGGTAAACCATGATCAGCATAATCAAAATCATAAAAATGAAGTTCGCCGCATTAAAAATGCGATCGCCAAGTGTCTTTTTGTATACCATCATCGATTCCTCCTTTACCACAACCCGTTGCCGGTAGCTCGTTTGCTGACAAAGTTCGCCGAGAGCAGCAGCATAAAGTTAATCACCGAATTAAACAATCCCACGGCAGCGCTGTAACTGTAATCGTTGTCCAGCAAACCACGCCGATATACATAGGTAGAAATGACATCCGCCGTCTCATAAATACTGGGATTATACAGCAGCATAATCTTTTCATACCCGATGCTGAGCATCTGACCGATTCGCATAATCAGCAGAATCATAATGGTGGGCGCAATCCCCGGCAGGGTCACATGGATCATCTGTTTCCAGCGGCCGGCGCCGTCAATGGTGGCTGCCTCATAGAGCTGAACATCCACCGCGGCAAGCGCCGCCATATAGATGATACTGTTCCAGCCAAGTCCCTGCCAGATGTCGGATATCACATAGATTCCCCAAAAATATTTTGGTTGGGTCATAAAAGGAACCGTTTCGCCGCCCACGACCTTCCAAATAGTGTTGATAAACCCATCGCTGGCTACAAAGGTCAAAACCATGCTGCAAACTACCACCACCGAGATGAAGTGCGGCATATAGACAATGGTCTGGATCGTCTTTTTAAACCGCTGCGAGCGAAGCTCATTGAGCAGCAGCGCAAAGATGATCGGCGCAGGAAAGCCAAAAATTAAACCCAGTACATTGATGGAAATGGTGTTGCGCAGCAGCTGCCAGAACTTATAGTTGCTTAAAAAATCCCGAAAGTTGGCAAGCCCCACAAAAGCGCTTCCGAAAATCCCCTTGGTGATGGAAAATTTTTGAAAGGCAATGACCGCACCAAACATAGGGCCGTAGCAAAAAATCAGAAAATACAACAGGGTGGGGAGCAGGATCAGATAAATATGCTTAAACTTTAATATCTTGTTCCATGTCTGCCGGGCCGTGCCTCCCCTTCGGGACGCTGCGCGCCCCACAGGCAGACTTGATGCTGTTTTCATAGTACTGTCTCTCCTTTATTCTTGATTTGGACACGCTTATCTTGCCATGTACCTCTGATATGCGTCATTATAAATCTTCAAAACGTCCTCGATTCCCATCTCTTTTACCCGGTTCTGCACCGTACCCAGGAAGGAGACCGGCTCATTGCCGACAACAATCTTACTCAAAGACTCCGATGCATAGGTGTTAACATCGGTCATTACACGGTTAATCTTCTCGTTCTCCTCCGCGGTAAAGCTCAGAGGCGGCAAAATTCCGCTGGTATCTGCGTTATTCGTCCAGGTCTCAATGGCATTTCTGCCCCAGTCGCTCAGGGTCTGCTCATAATATCTCCAATCCTGCAAAGTGGGAAAAGTCGAATCATAGGCGCCTAAATTCATGCCGCACATAGAGATCCGATCAATACCATCCGGGTTGTTGAGCAGATAATCGGTCAGCTTGGGATATCCGTCCTCCCAGTTAAAGGTCAGGCCCTCTTTTCCAAAATTCATATATTCCAGTCCCTTGCCGCCAAAGAAGCTATCCAGCCATTTTAAGCTGCCCTCCGGGTTTTTGTTGGCAGCGGTCACCGCAATGCTGGTGGCGGTGGTGCTGTTGGCATAGTCGGGAATAAAGACATTCTGATCCCCGTGTGGGCCTTTCAGGAAAGGAATACCCTCTACCTTTCTTGTGCCGTCGTTCATGTTGGCCGAATACATCGTCGGCTGGAATGTAAACACAAACCCCGACTGGTCGCCCATCATCTTCGCATCCATTTTGGTGCGGTCGTTAATCAAAAAGTCTACATCGATCAGCCCTTCGCGGTAAAGCTTTGCGATGTACTCCATTCCCTCTTCCATTCTGTCATCCAGGATGCCGTAACGCACCTCTCCATCCTTGACATAAAAACTATAGTGCGTTCCAAATGCCCATAAAAGATTTCCGATTCCAAAGGCAGTGTTGTCCATCAGACTGCCGGTCATGGGGACTTCGTCTGCCTGGCCGTTTCCGTTCGGATCCTGCGTCTTAAACGCCTTCAGCACTTCATACAGTTCATCCGTATTTGAGGGAACATCCAGTCCCAGCTTATCCAGCCAGTCTCTGCGAATCTGCGGACCGAGGTATACGTTCAGTTCCTTATCTGCCCGAATAAAGGGAATGTAGAAAATGCTGCCGTCGTCCTCGGTATATTGCTTTTTAATATCGGGTCTTTCTTCATTAAATGCTTTCAGGTTGGGCATATTATCATTGATTTTATCCTGAAGAGGTACGATAATATCATCCTCTGCATACATCCGGGCGCCCCCCGAAACCTGCCGCCAGTTATACACAATCATATCCGGCAAAGACCCGGAGGCTATCAGCAGGTTAAATTTCTCCTCCCCGGCTCCTTCGGGCGGGTGCTGCCACTCTACATGAACGCCGGTCAGCTCCTCCATTAACTGAAAGGGCAGCATATCATTGGCATCCTTGGCGCCGGCCGATCTTGCGTGACTGCCAAGGGGCGCAAATATCTCCAGCGTCTCCGGCATCTCACCGGAAGACGCTGCCTTGTCGGCTTTCTTATCCTTTCCGCATCCCGACAGGGTCACCACAAGCGAAACCCCCAATACGGCACATAACCATCTGTTTTTCTTTTTCACCATATTCTCCTCCTTGATTGAAAATTAAATTTTAAAAAGGCAGGTCGCATCTTACCTCGTACTTACGTTATAACACCTGCCGCCTCCTTTTGTCTATCAGCTTTTTTTGACTTATGTGCTCAATTTGCGCCTATTTTTTATAAATGGCGCATTTCCCGTAAAAATGCATGATTTCGGTACCGCAAATTCAGTTTTAGACATAAAAAAACGTTCCGATAGCTGCAAAACGGGATGAAAAAGAAAGGGTAAAATCAGGATTGGAAAAAAATGTTATTGCAAAAATAAACCAAATGTGTTATAGTTTTGTATCAGGTCATTAAGGTACTGTAATGACGACAAAGGGATCGGATGGAGGTGAAATGAGTGAATAGAGCAGAGTCTTTTCGGCGGTTGTTTTGGTCGTATTTAATTATCATCATCGGCCCTATTGTAATTGTCGGCGCCGTGACAGTGTCTCTCTTCTTTGGCCGTCTGGCCAATCATGCGCAGGCTCTCAATGAGAGTATTCTGCTGCAAACCCAAAGCACCATAGATTCCTTTTTTGAAAACGCAGCCAGCGTCGCCTTCGGCATCAGCCAAAACGAGGATGTCCAGCATTTAATCCGTTACAGTGACCAGCTCAGCACCGATGCCATGGACTACTACTACGCCCGCAAGGAGTTGGCGATGCAGGCGTCCGGCAACGGCGCGATCAAATCGGTGGGGGTCTTTCTTCCCCGAAGCGGAACCATTTTGGACAGTGACCTTATCTACAGTGTGGAGGAATACTTTAACCAATATCTTTGTGATACCGCATACGATCTTACCTGGTGGCAGGAGCTGTTCAGCAGCGGCGCCAGCCGGGCATTCTTTGCCGCCAGCCGAAACGGGTTTGAGCGGCAGCCTGAGTACGTGATCTACTGCCAGCCCCTGCGATATGCCGATCGGCAAGGCGGCAGCGTTTTTCTTATGGCGCTTAGCTTTGAAAGAATCCTGGAGCGGCTATACCCATTTTCGGATGCCGCAGCGCCGGCAGAACGCGGCATGGCGTTGGTGCAAGAAAACGGCCAGCCCGTTTTAAGCACGGCCGGCTTTAACGCGACGGTGGATATGAGCCGGCTTTCCGGTTCGTCAGGCTCTTTACGGGATGGCGTGGACACCGTGATTTGGCGGAGCTCCCGAATGGCGAACATGAAATATATCTATGTATTTCACGGCAGTAACCTCAGCGGAAATGCAGATTGGTTTACCGGTTTATTTTTATTGCTTCTGCTGCTCTGTCTCGGCATTAGTTTGCTGCTTGCCAGGCGTAGTTTTCAAAGACTGCAACAGCCGATTCTGCAAGTGTTTGACGAAAATGATGCGCTCACCGAGAGTCTGCGCCGCTATGTAGACAGAGAGCGCGACCAGACGCTGATCAACCTGCTTTTACATATGCAGAAGGACACGGAGGGTCTACAGCGCAGTATGGGACTGACCGGTAAAAAAATTCGGCTGGCGCTGCTGGGCGTAGATAACACAAAATGGCTGGATACCGGCGGCCTTGGCGAAAGCGGCTGGGCACAGATTGCCGCAGCGGCCAAAACGGTACTGGATCGGTGGGACGGCTCCTACCGGCTGGTGCAGATGTCGGACAATCTGGCATGCGTGCTCAGCTTTGACCGCGATGACGGGATTGACGCGCTATGGCCAAAAATTATCGAAGAATGCGCCGGGCACGGACTGGTGGTTAGTGTGGGAATTGACAGCCAGGACACCAATATGGAGCATTTGTGGAATGCCTATAACAATGCGGCGGTTGCGCTCTACTGCGCGGTGCGAAAGCACCCGGGACAGGCGGTGCGTCTGGATCAGATTCAAAATGATGAGGGCGAAAAAATCTTTTACTCGGTGGAGCAGGAAATGGCTCTGATGCGGAATATTAAAAACGGAGAGCCGGAGCTGACGGAGGAATTGCTGGATCAGATCTATAACACCCATTTTCGGGATCGGTATTTAAGTCCCAGTTCGCTGACCTGCCTGATCTCCGCCATGGTGCAGCTTTTATACAAGCTCATTGACAACATCTTTGATCAGGATGCGGTGGAGAACAGCAAATACAGGCGGGTTTGCCATAACGCACTTCATAACCCCAACGCCGAGAGCGGCTTTGAGATTGTGCGTCAGTGCTGCCTGGCTCTGTGTCGGCGTATGGCCGGCGTGGACAGAAACGCCATGCTGCATCGGAGGGTGAGCAGGTTTGTCGAAGAAAACTATATGAACCGTGATCTGTCTTTGCAGGATCTGGCGGATTATATGGGGCTGAATTACTATTACCTCAGCCGCCAGTTCAAAAGCATTGTCGGAGAAAATTTTACCACCTACCTGACCGCCTTCCGCATGGAAAAGGCCAAAGAAAAGCTGTCACAAAAGGATATGTCCATCAAACAGGTTGCGGCAGAGGTAGGCTTCTCGGACAGCAGCTCTTTTATTCGTGCCTATAAAAAATATTACCACAGCACACCGGGATCTTCCTAAAGACAAGGGATAGATTCTAAACTTTGTGCAGAGACTTTAGAAAACCACCAAAATGATATAACGCATATCATTTTGGTGGTTTTACTTATGCTAAGGTACAAATGAAGCCCCGGGGAACGGGTGCTAGAGCAAGAATGTAAGGGAAATTTGCGTACTATTAAAACATTAATCCTCCATAAATCCTTCGCCCAGAACCTCCTTGGCATCGGAAACGATAATAAACGCGGTTTTATCGTGTTTCTTTACCGTCTCAATCAGCTTTGGAATCTCCTTTGGGCTTAGCACGCACAAAAGCATGGTTTTATTCTCACCGGAATACATCCCCTTACAATATATTCCCGTTACGCCGCGCTCAAATTTTTCCATAATCTCTCCCGCAATTTCCTCCTGCCTGGGCGAAATTACATACGCAAATTTTGCCTTATTGCCGACAATCATCACAAGGTCGGTAATTTTGGCCGACAGATAAAGCGAAATGATCGAATATACTGTCACCGTCAGGCTCTTAAAAACGATACCCGATATCGCCACAATCGTACAATCGATGGCCATGATAATGGAAGCCACCGAAATATGCGGCAAAAATTTATGAATCATCAGCGCGGCAAAGTCACTGCCGCCGGTCGAGGCCCCCTCGCGGACAACAAGCCCGACGCCGAGGCCGACCAGAACGCCGCCGACAGCCATTGCCGCAAATGCATCCGCTGTGTAAACCGGAAAATAGGTGCATACCTGCAAAAAGAACGACAAAAAGACGATACCGGCAATCGTCTTGGCGACACCGGCTTTGCCGAGATATTTAAAGCCAAACAGAAATAACACCGCATTGCAAATTAAGTTTGTCACCGAAAGCGGCACGTGAAACAGATGCAGCATAATGCCCCCCACTGCGCTGATTCCGCCGGAGGACAGCTTAAGCGGCACCAAAAACTGGTTGAGCCCCAGCGCCAGAATCGCCGACCCCAGCGCAATCATTCCGTATTGTCTTAAAATTTGTTTCACCATTTTCCTTTCCTCTGACTCCTTTCCGTAGCCGAAAGAGAGTAATCCGAACCCGCCTAAATCGGCGTAATTTTGGAATATTTTAGCTTGTCGTCTTTGCCGGGCTAACGGATTGCCGAGTATTTTAACACCGTTTGGGCGGAAATCCACCTCTTAAAATCGGGGTTCGGATTGCTCACTTTCGGCTATCGTCCGTATCAAAAACGTGTGTTGACAAAAAGGAAAATACCGCTCTCTTACTTCTCTCTTTTTCCGCCTGCATAGCCCTCGTATTCCTCCAAAAAGTCCTCGGCGCATCGGTTCATCAGCACCCCGATCGTATCGTTTAAAAAGCTTAATGTCATATTGAATACGCCAAAATAGTCGTCAATGATCTGCACTTTGATAAAGAGCTTATGCGTCTCAATCCAGGCGCCGGAGGCAGCGCAGCGATAATAATAATTTTGGGTTCGGACAGAGCCGATCTCCTTCGCGTATCCCTCCTGCGGAAATTTACCAAACGCATTTTTGCCCATGCCAAAATACAACACCTTATCCCCCTGGGCATTGGTATATTCCAGCCGACCGTCATCACCGTCCAGGACAACGCGCAGCTTTGAAATCCCCATCGGGTTTTCGTTGAGTACATAGGTGACGCCGTTTATCTTTTCTGCATATATGCTTTCCTTTTCGCCCTGCGCCGTCATCAGCATAAGATTTGCCGTTGCCGCGGCAAGCTCGCTTTGCGCCTTTGTATCCTCCGGAAGGGGCGTGTCTGCCATCTCATCCACAATCATGGAAAAGAAGTTATCGATAATAATTTTTTTTGCCATCTCCTTTCCTTGATTATCGCCGTTATAAACCATAATCAGATCCTTATCCGGCACACAGACGGCAAACTGACATCCCATACCGTTAAAGAAGAACGCATTGCGAAAGGTTCTCCAGATCAGGTATCCATAGCCCTGACAGTCATGTTCATTCAGTCCTAGCGGGTTATTGTCGATCTGTTTTGCGGTAGCTGCCGTCACATAAGCCTCATTTAAAAGCTGCTCGCCGTTCCAGCTTCCCTTATTCATGGTAAACCGTGCAATTTTCAAAAGATCGGTCGCCTTGCAGAGCGCCGCAGAATCTCCCCAGGAATGGCCGCCGGGGCATTGGAGACAGTGCGCCTCTTTGGAAACGCCGATCTTGTCAAACAATTTTTCGCGCAGGTATTCCATAAACGGCTTTTGGGTCAGCCGCTCTACCAATGCGCAAAGCACAAAAGAGCCGGTACTGTCGTATTCAAATACCGTGCCGGGCGGGCGGCTGCTTCTCGCAGTGTTTTCAAAATAAAAGCGAACCCGGTCATCGCTGCGTGCCGCAAACCAATTCTCCGGCGGTTTCGCCGTACTCATCATCAGCATATGCCGAATGGTCTGACGGCGCATATTTTGATCCGGCTGATTCTTGCACTCTGCGGGAAAATACACTTCAATCGGGTCATCAAGAGACAGGTAACCGTCCTGCTCCGCAAACCCGATTGCAAGGGAGACAAAGCTTTTGGTTACCGAATACATGCGGTGCAAAAAGTCCTTGTGAAAGGGCGCCCAATATTTTTCAAAAAAAACAGCGTCCCCTTTCATAAAAATCAGATTATGCGTGGATAGCTGCATCTCCTCCAGCAATTTCACATACCGTGCGATTGCCACGGAAGAAATGCCTGCCGATTCCGGCGAGATTGTTTTCATACTAAAACCCTCCAAAATGATTGAATATTGCTATTTTCCCTGGTTATCTGTTCTCAGGCAAAACGCCCTGTTACTCCTTGACTGAGCCGACAGTAAGGCCCTGGATAAAATATTTCTGGAAGAACGGATAGGTGATCAGGATTGGTC
>CAKSFQ010000004.1 GCA_934454115.1 uncultured Clostridia bacterium | reverse complement strand
ATTGCGAGACTTTTTTAACGCAGAGATTCGCAAAAAAGATGTTTCTCAGGGCAACGTTTCCTTGTCCGGTGGCGGCTAATGGCCGCCCCCTGTTTTTCCATCGTTTACCAGCTTAAATCTCCTAAGTTTAAAAGCTTATAAATCGCCTCTGCAAAATAATAATCCGTATAAATAAAATACATGTGCCGATGCTCGCTGTCCTTGTAGGAACCGCTCGCACCGCCAATGATAAAATCGGTTTCATCCGACCAATCAGCAAACTTTTTCTCTACCGCCTGAATCGTTTTTAACGCCGCCGTTATGTACAAATGCTTTTCGTGTTCCGGCACGTGCTTTGCAATCTCAATCATGCCGCAAGCGGCGCACATGCCTGCGCTTGTGTCATAATAAACAGGTGAGAGCGGCGCACGGAAATCACATAGCGGTAACCAGTCACTCATGCTGAGCGATGAAATAAAATAGTGTGCCACACGCTTTGCCGCATCAAGATATTCCTCTTTCTTGGTATGCGCATAGGAGAGCGCCATGCCATAAAGCGCCCACGACTGACCGCGCGACCAGGCAGAGCCCAAGCCAAAGCCCTGCCCGGCATCGTCCAGATCCTCTACCATTTCACCGGTATACGGATCATGGTTTACGATATGTCTCACACTGCCGTCCGGCCGGATATGATCGCGCAGCGCCATGTCCGCATGTCGCTCTGCAACAAACCGAAACCGCGGATCATCAATCTCCTCCGACGCCCAATAGAGCAGCGGCAGGTTCATCATGCAATCTATGATGGTCCACCCGGCAAGCTCCGGCACATAATCGCCGTGATTCCACGCGCGGATAAAGCCGCCGCCCGCCGGATTAAACCTTGACATCAGGTGATCGGCTGCCCGAAACTGGCGGTTGCGTGCCTCTGCCGACCCGGTCAGCGCATAGTCAAACCCGGCAGCAAGCCGCCAAATAAAACCGACGTCATGGCTCAGCCCGACATGGTTCAGCAGCGCTCTGTCCAGCTGCTCCTCGCTCCATTCTGCCGCCGCCTTATAGCACTCCTTTTTCTCCGCAGAATACATCAGCCACATAAGTCCCGGCCAAAAACCGTTGGTCCAGCAATTGATATTGGATTTTGTCATGTCGTCATACATCCCATCATGGCTCCAAAACGGTATTTTTTCTCTCGACCGCACCGAAACTTTTGAGAGCTTATGATCCAGCTTTTTCCACATCTCCTCGGCCCATTTTCTGTCTTTTTCTGTCAGCATAACTTCCTCCTACCTATCCATACCCTTATTTTCGTTCATGATTTTATACTGATTGGGGGTAATCCCCGTATACTTTTTAAATGCGTTATAAAACGTCCTGTTCTGCAAAAATCCCGATTGCTCTGCAACCTGTTCCATTTTCAGTCCGGGTTCGCTTTCAAGAATCTGTTTTGCCTTTTCTACCCGAAGCTTTGCAATGTATTCGCTGAGCTTGATGCCGGAATTCTGCTTTACGATATAGGCAAGGTAAATCGATGTGACGCCCAGTTCCTCGCTTACCCTATTGACATTTAAATCAAGCTCTGTATAGTGCGCATTGATATAATCCACCGCCTGCCGGTATAATTCCGACTTTTCATCACTGCTTTTGTCCAGCATACCAATGACGTACTCTCCGTATTCCTTGACAAACTTTTTGATGCTGTCCATATTATCGTAATTTTTAAAGGAGTTCAGCCGTTCAAACGCCTCTTTAGTACCCTTGCTGTCCATACCGTCTACCGTTTTGTAAATACTGCTCAAAACGGAATATGCTCTGCCCATCACAACCCAGCGGTGGTTGATGTCAATCTGGTCTGAAAACAGTTGATCCACCAAGAGCGAAAAGGTTCTAACGTCTCCCTTTCTGATACACATGACAATCTCATTTTCCAGCTTATCAAACGAATTCACATCGCCCTCCGACTCCTTATTTTCAATATCCTCGGTAAAGATATGTTCCTCCATGCCGTAAAACTCACTTAAATTCATGCCGCTGACTGCGCTTTCATAAATGGAGTGCAGCGAATCAATCCCCTCTCCGATCTCGCTTGTCACGGATGAAAAAACAATCTCCGTCGCCATTTTTGTCACTTCTCCGCATTCACTAAGCAGCGCCCGCAGATGACGGCGGATATCCGCTGCCCGTTCAAAGTTAAAGATGCAGTACAGGCGGTCGCCGTATTCCACCGCATAATACTTTTCGTTTCTGCACATGTCGCGCATGATATTTTTAATGATAAAATATGCGTTTTTAAATCCCATATCCCGTAATATTCCCATATCACGGACGTAGATCACCGTAATACAAAAATATTTGCCGTAAAACGCAATGCCGAACTTTTCCAGTCCCTCCCGCATATAGGCCGGGTCGTTGATGCTGCCGCGCATGAGTTCGATTAAAAATTCCTCTCTGAGGATATCCATGTGCGTGCTGATCTCTTCCTCCATCGATCGCTGCCGTTGCATATTGACTGCAATCTGACGCTTGATAAATTCAAACTCATTCTCGTTTTTCTGCACATCGGCGCTTGCATTAAACCCCTGCATGATTTCTTTGATGCTTAAATAGCTCCAGCCGTACAGCTTATACAAAATCATCCCCATAAGCAGCAGACAAATCAGCGATACCAGGGCGCCGATCAGCAATATTTTATTGGCTGCGCCGTAGACATAGCCTACACGATCCACATAAACATACCGATAATTGGAGACTTCCGATTTGATATAAGACAGTCCTGCGTTTTCGCCCATGAAATTTGCTCTTTTTGTTTCGCCGGACTCCATACCGCTAATCATGCTCAAATCCACCGTTTTTATATCATCGTTGGTCGAAAAGTAAATATCTCCGCGCTGCTTCAGCACGGCGACTGCGCCGCTATTGTTATCAAACTCGCTGCCGAAAAGCGCCTTTTCTTCGATAGAAATCCCCACGACATAAGAGACCATATAGGGTCTGCCGACTGTATTTAAAAAGATATAGCTTCTTTTTTCCTTGCCCCTCTGATCTTTGGTTACCTTTCTTACCACACTACTGTACGGATTCTTTATAATATCCCGATAGTCCTCGTGCTCCTCACTTCCCTGTAGGATATCGGATTCAAAATAGTCCTTGGCGTCATAATAATTGTGTGATGTCACAATTTTATCAATACGCGGATAGTAAATAAAGCTTTCGGTCGCACTGCCCGATCCGGTCATCCGCTGCATTTCTTTTCCAATCTGTGCAAGGTCATACAAGACCTGCGGCGTAACTGCGGTCTCTCCTGCCATTTGATTAATGGCATCGCTTTCCTGAATCACTCTGCTCTGGGTGATGACTTCCTTTAAGGCAGAATCGATATTGGTCGCAAGACTTTTTAAAAAATAGTTATATTTGCTCTCCGTCTCTTGCTTTACGGCAGAATTTACCGAGAGCAGAATATACAAATTCCCCAAAAACGGTATAATTAAAAGGGTGGCATATGCTACAAGCCAAAGCAATGCCACTGATTTTTTTCTTTTCGCACTATATCTCATATGATATACCTCAGAAATCTTATTGTTTACAGTGCTATTATACAAAAAACTGTCTTTCAATTCAACTGTAAAATACAAATATCTCTATGTAAAATACAAATATAACATATGAAGACGGCCGCATTGCTACTTGCTGTCCGCAAAAAAATGCAGCGGCAGAAGAAGGATCAGCAAACACCTGATAAGCCGCCAATCAGCCGGAATTGGAAATAAAAAAGAATGTAAAAAGAGCATTTGGGGTCAAAATGACTCCAAATACTCTTTTAAAGATTCCGTTTAAAAAAGCCTGCCGCGGCAAGCTTTTTCATGATCTTTTATCCGTTTTCTGTTTTGTTGTCACCGCCGATTCTAAGGACAGTTCTTTTTTTAATACAGAAATTCATCCGAAAAATGCAGGTGAAAATCCTTTTCTATCTTTTTAAACCCATCTACGGTAATGGTTTGTTTTTTCTTGCCGCCCGTGATCTGCATAACATTTACAAGCATTTCTGCCGCTTTTTCAATGGTATGCATGATACCAAACGCCATATCCGGCGTCTCGCCGCTGCAAACCAGTCCGTGATGCGGCCATATTACCGCGTCATACCGTTCCATCAGCTTGCCGGTCGCTATACCAATCTCCGCGCAGCACGGAACCATCCACTCCATCACGCCGACGCCGTTCGGGAATACAATGGAACACTCCGTCATCATCTCCCACAGTTCACGGGTAAACACCTCGGATTTAAGCGGCAAAATATAAGTGAGGACATTGGTATACTTCGGGTGCGAATGATACACAACCCGATATCTTCCGTCCGTCGCTTTTGCCTTGATGCTGTGCGTCAAAAGGTGCGCCGAAATCTCACTGGTCGGTCTGCCGCCGTTGATAAGCCCCCATACCACCTTATACTGATCGCCATTTTCGCTAACCGTAACCACGCAGAGAGAATCCTCCGGCTGATCCTTGATATTCTGAAAATATTTTCCGCTGCCGGTTACGATAAAATACTGTCCCGCAAAATCGGGAACGGAAACGTCTTTTCCGATTTCCTGCCATACGCCGTCATCATGAAAGCAGTCTTTGATTTCATTTGCCTCTTCTTCCGTCATCCGATAAGACATATTACCGCCGTTAATCTCGTGCCAGCCCATATTCCAACCCATATCGGCAATCTTGATAAAGGACTTCATGGCCTTTGATTCTAAAATATTCATGATTTTGCTTCCTCCGCATCTAAGTTTAACGGCAAAGATTTTGAGAAAGAACTGCCGCGCCGTCTTTCCGCACTCTGTTCCCCTTTGCCGCCTTTCTATATCATTATATTGTTGTCATCCACAAAATTCTTGGATGATACTATGACAGAGTAGAACTATTTTATGATTCTTTTTATTATGCTAACGGGATTGTAACATTTACTGATAACTGTTTCCATGGTGGAACCGATCAGCTGCATTGCTCAAATCAGACAAATGACTGTTTTTCCATTGTAATTAAAATATTTCTGTGTTATAATGGTAAAAAATAAAATATAAAGACAATGATAAAAGGAGTTTCATCCGATGACCGAAAGCAAAAACTTATTTATTTTAGGAGACAGTTATTCAACCTTTGAGGGAAAAATCCCCGATGACTGCGAAACATGGTATCTCTCCGACTATCCCGATACAAGGGCAGGGCAAACCGACGTATGCCAATATGAGCAAACATGGGTACACCAATTTTTAAAAGAAAGCGGCTATCATTTGGTTTTAAATGACAGCTATTCCGGGACAACCATCTGCAATACGGGCTATGACGGCAAAGATTATACGAGCATATCTTTTATCGGCCGCGTAAATAAGCTGATTCAGACTTCCTTCTTCGAAGAAAACAATATCGATAAACTTATCGTATTCGGCGGAACAAATGATTCGTGGGCAAACGCCCCGATCGGTGAAGTGAAATATAAAAGCTGGAGCAAAAAGGACTTATATTGCGTTCTACCTGCATTCGGATACCTTTTACATACGCTAAAAGGAACCGCTCCCAAAGCAGAAATTTTATGTGTCATTAACACCGAACTGAAGGACGAGATTGCAAAAGGAATGAAAGACACCTGCGCACATTTTGATATTCCTTACGTTGCATTGGAAAATATCAGCAAGACCTCCGGACATCCGAACATTTTGGGCATGGAGCAAATCAAAGATCAGATGGTTTCTTTCATGAAACAAAATAAACTGTTTTAAAAGCGCCGGGGAATGCAAAGCATAATTAAGATCATTGGGCATTACACACGGCTATGTATTTATTTTTATGTTCCTATTCTGCCGCCGTCAAAATGCGTTTTGATGCTTTTATTACTCCTACTTTACAACTTTTTTAATTACTTGTTGACGAAACCGGCCATTTGGTGTTACTCGGTCCATATGAAAATGGTTCCCTCCTCTCGATTTTCCTGTTTTTTAAATAGGTAAATCCGGCTATTTTATAACAAAATATTGTCGTTACTGTCACGCATCGGCATGAGCATGGACATAATTGTCCATGCTCGATAGGCACGGGCACTTTTTTAAACCGATACTTGTATTTCCTTATTCTGCTTTGCGCTTTGATAAAACGCATAGATTGTTTCCATGGCAGGCGCCGCGTCCCGCAGATCAATATATTCGCCGCTGCCGGTTTTGAGATGTCGATAAAAGTCCGTGATCACCCTCTCGTGTCCGCTTCCCCAGCACGATTTTCCCGGCACTTTACCGGAATCAAAGGCAACTGTTTCACACAAGTCGTCCGTGATACGATACAGACGTTGATCGGCATAGCGAAGCTTTCCAAACTCAAACTGTGCTTCAAGCTGCGCCGGCCGGCTTATGCTACAGCCATTTGTGGCATAAAAACACATCTTCATGCCGGAAGAAGTTTGAAATATCGCGTCGGCGGTATCTTCAACCTCGATGATTCCTTCCAGCGTCTTGTTTGAAATACTCCCGCGCACGGACTTGATGCCGCCGCCGAGCCAGCACATCAGATCAACCGTATGTATTGCCTGGTTGATAAGCAGTCCGCCGCCCTCGGTTTTCCACTTGCCGCGCCATGCGTCATGATGATAATATTCCGCATCACGATTCCATGTAACGATTCCCGTTATTTCCAAAAGCCTGCCAAGCGCTTGATCGGCAGTTATCCGCTTTTTCAGCTCCAGGATACTCGGATTTGTTCTGTTTTGCAGCATTACGCATATTTTACCGTCCAGCCGTTTTTGCGCCGCACACAGTTCATCAAGCTCTTGTTCATTCATCGCGGCCGGTTTTTCCAGAACGACTGCCTTATGATGTTCCATTGCGGCAATCGCCATATCTTTATGAAGATAATGAGGCGTACAAATATGAACAACATCGATTTTGGGATCGCGCAGCACATCGTCAAAGTTACTCAATCTGCGCAGCCTTGAATTGTCCGGGCAATAACTCATCAGCCTATCCGGCTGATGATCGCATACGGCGTATAAAGAATCGATGCTCTGCAAAGCAGCAGCATGTACAGGCCCAATTGCTCCGACGCCGACAACACATCCGTTTTTCATGACACAACACCCCGTGAATGCAAAATGATATTTAACAGAATCCTTTTGTTGTTAAATGCTGGTAGCTGATTTTCAAACTGTCAAACGGGTCGCCGCTGCAAGTGTCCTGTTCTACCATAGCCGCCTGGCATCCCGACTCCTCACAGGCTGCGATGATGGAATCCCAATCCAGGTTACCATTCATCACCTCTGCCATTTCTGTCTTGTTCTCCTTATTGCACTTTAAGTCCTTAAAATGCAAGATTCTTGCTCTGCTTCCGATCTTGCGTATCAGCTTTGCAGGATCGATGCCCGAAAAGGCCACCCAGTACACATCAAGGATCAGATCAAAATCGGACTCGTTTAAAATAATGTCGAGAAGATATTCACCGTTCTCTTTGATAAAATCAAAGGCATGATTGTGATAAGCAAAGGTAATTCCCTCTTCTCTCAGTCTTTGGGACACCGGCGTAAAATCCCTAACAAATTTGCGGTAACCATCCGCCGATTTGTCATAATTACCAATACTTCCGATCCCTGCAATTTTGCAGCCGATGATCTTATGATACCGAATTGTTTCTTCAAGACGGTTCAGATAATCGTCCTGACCTTTGTGTGTACAAATCACCTCCAGACCGTGTTTGTCACATAAGTTTTTTACGGTTTCCGGTTCGATCGGGCCAATTCCGGAAATCTGAACGGTCTGATAACCTATGTTTTTGAGTTTCTCCAGGCTTTTGTCCAAATCTTCTTCATTTTTTATAAAATCACGTATGGTATAACACTGTGCTCCGATTCTCTTGTTCACGATGATTCCTTCTTTCCATCAATATTTTTATACATGGATATTCTTTCAACCCTTTATTTTAATCACTGAAACCATACGTTTACGGAATTACACGCCGCTGTAAGCAGAAAATCCGCCGTCCACCGGGATAACAACACCGTTGACAAAACCGGATGCGTCCCTCGAAATCAGGTAAAGCAAGGTTCCGATCAGTTCCTCCGGCTTGCCGAATCGACCCATTGGGGTGCTGTTTAAAATCTTATCGGTTCGGTTGGTCGGCGTCCCGTCCTCGTGAAAGAGCAGCTTTTCATTCTGTTTGGTAACAAAAAATCCGGGCGCAATCGCATTGCAGCGAATATTTGTCTTTGAAAAATGAACTGCCAGCCATTGCGTAAAGTTGCTGATTGCCGCCTTCGCGCCGCTATATGCCGGGATCTTAGTCAAAGGGGTATATGCATTCATACTGGATATGTTAATGATATTTGCTTCTTCTTTTTCAAGCATATCCTTGGCAAACACCTGGGTGGGAAGCAGCGTTCCCAAAAAATTTAGGTTAAAAACAAATTCCACGCCCTCTTTGTCAAGGTCAAAAAAGGTTTTGACATTTCCCAAATCCTCGGGGGAATAGTATTCATGATCCGTGGTTGCCTTGGAATGATTGCCGCCCGCACCGTTGATTAAAATATCACAGGTTCCAAAGTCAGACAGTGCCTGTCGATGCGCGTCCTTTAAGCTTTTTTCATCCAAAACATTACACGCATAACCCTTGGCAATCCCGCCGCGCTTTATAATGGCATCTGCCACGGCATTTGCCGCTTTCGCGTTCAAATCCAAAAGCGCTACTTTTGCGCCGCATGCCGCAACAGCCTCTGCAAACATGGAACAGAGTACGCCGCCGGCGCCGGTCACAACCGCAACCTTTCCGCTTAAATCAACATGAAATGGTAGTTGCATTTTATCTCTCCTTTTGCTTTTCTAAAGTTTCCCAGATACCTGCCATATACATCGCGCCAAGCGCTCTGTCATAGAGCCCGTAGCCGGGTTTTCCCTGCTCACCCCAGATCATTCTGCCATGGTCGGGACGAAGATAGCCCTCAAAGCCCATTTCGTGGTATGCCTTTAAAATCTCGACCACATCCAAAGAACCGCATGCAGAAAAATGTCCGCACTCTTCAAAGGAATCGTCCCCTAAAATCTTAATGTTACGGACATGGGCAAAGTGAATCCGTCCCATTTTCCCATACCTTCTTACCATCGCGGTATAATCGTTAAAGGCTGCACACCCAAGACTGCCGCTGCAAAGCGTCAATCCGTGATGGACGTCATCATAAAGACTTAAAAATCTGTCAATATTGGCCTCGTTGGTAATGATTCTGGGAATCCCAAAGATGCTCCAGGGCGGATCGTCCGGGTGAATCGCCATATTCACATCACACTCTACCGCCACCGGCATAATCTCGCGGATAAAATACTCTAAATTCTCCCAGAGCCCCTCTTCGCCGATTTCCTGATACGCGCGGACAAGGCCGCCGATCTCATCCGGCGTATAGGAAGCGTCCCAGCCCGGCAGCGTCATTTTCGTGGGATCCATCTTGTCCACATCGTCTTTGTAATACACAAGGGCATTGGAACCGTCCGGCAGCGGTTGGTTAAGCCCGGAGCGCGTCCAGTCAAACACCGGCATAAAGTTATAGCAAATGCATTTTACCCCGGCCTTGGAGAGCCGGCGGATATTTTCTTTATAATTGTCAATGTAGCGCTGAAAGTCTCCGCGCCTTAACTTGATGTCCTCATGAACGGGAACGCTCTCTATGACCTCCATTTCAAGTCCCTTGCCGTTTATCGCCCGTTTCATTTTATCAATTGCTTCCTGCGGCCAGACTTCTCCCACAGGCACCGAATAGATTGCTGTTACAACCCCTGTCACACACGGAATCTGCCGAATATAATCCAGGGTTACCGGGTCATCATCACCGTACCACCGAAAAGCCATCTTCATGCGTCATTCTCCTTTTTAATAGGAATTTCTGGTATTTGTCGTAATCTGGATCTCCTTTTTCACAACCGTGGAGGCTGCAATTTTTTCATCCAAAATGCGCTTAAAATCCTCATGCGGAAAATCCTTGATACCGGCCCAATCCCCGGTCCATGCGGAATAATGAATGGCGTTGGAAATGGTAAGTCCCCGAATGCCCTCATACCCCGGTGCAACAAGCGTGTGATCCCCGGTAATCAAAGCACGGGTGAAATCCCTTAAAATGCCGACATGGGCGGTGTCCTCTCCATGAGCCGGAACTTCGCATTTCCAGCATTCAGGCCTTCCAAAGACTTCGGTATGGTTGTTTGCGTTAAATTCGCGTTCTGAAACCGTATTGCGGTCAAAAACAATTTTATTGTTTTCCACTACGACGCGCCCCATGTCACACGCAATTTCCAATCGATTGGTTCCGGGCGTTTCTCCGGTAGAAGTGATATATACGCCAGTTGTACCGTTGTCATATTCCATATAAGCGGTTACATCATCTTCCACTTCAATATCATAGTACTTTCCGAAGGAAACATGCGACATTATCCTGTTTGGCATGCCAAACAACCATTGCCACAAATCCAGCTGATGGGGATTTTGGTTAATCAGAGCGCCGCCACCCTCTGTTTTCCAGGTAGAACGCCAGGTACAGCTGTCATGATAAAGCTGTGGCCGATACCAGGTAGTGATAATCCAATTGACACGTTTGATATGTCCCAATTCACCGTTTTGAATCATTTTGCGAAGCTGCTGATAAACGGGGTTCATCCTCTGATTATACATAATTCCGAAAAGCTTGCCCGACTTTTCGGCCTCCTCATTCATTTTTAGCACCTGCTCCGTGTAAACACCTGCAGGTTTTTCGCAAATCACGTTAAGCCCCGAATGAAAAGCCTTAATTGCAAGTTCCGGGTGGCTGTAATGGGGTGTTGCGATAATGACCGCATCCAGCAACCCGCTTTGGAACATTTCATCCGCATCCTGAAACACCGACACTCCCGAAAACTGCTCTTTTGCATACGCTCTGCGGCCTTCTGCAATATCACAAATTGCAGTCAACTTTAATTTGGGGACGGCGCCATCAAACACATTATGCGCATGCGCCGTACCCATATTGCCTAATCCCACGATACCAAATCTTACTTGTTCCATAATGGATCAACCTCCTTTAAAATTTCAACCAGCTTTGTATATGCCAAAGAAAACTTTGTGGCGTCGGATGCCTCCAGCCCCTGCATCATTTCACCGTGTTCCAGATCGCTAAGGCCGCAAAAATCCCCAAGATGCGGTTCCAGGCTTAAAAATCCCCGGTAGCCGCTCTCCTTTAATGCACAAAGCAAGGATTTCCAGTTTCCCTCTCCCGTCCCTGCAGGAACAACGTGCCCATTTTCTAAAGCATCCTTCACATGCATATACACGATGTAAGGGCGAATCATTTCATAAGCATCCGGATATACCTTTTGACCGCATTGAATAAAATTCGCAGGGTCAAAAACCGCACGCAGATTTGGAGAATTCACACTCTCCAAAATCTCTTTGCATCGCGGCGCAATATCTCCGTAAATGCCTTTTTCATTTTCGTGAAGAAGAACAACGCCCTCCTGTTCCGCAAGGCGAGTCATAGCGCGCATACGGCCGATCACCTCTTCCCGGTAAGACTCCGACATCTCATGTTCCGGAATATAAAAGCTAAAAACACGAATATGATTCGTCTCTAAGATTTTTGCAATCGTTATCGTATGCTTTAATTTTTCCAAATGCGGCATAAAATCATCGGTGATTTTTATTTTTCCGATGGGAGAGCCGATCGAAGAAGCCTTTATGCCAAACAAATCCATCTGTTCTTTCAGCTTTTTTGCCGCGTCCTCGGTCAAATCGGAAATATTGACACCGTCTATATTTCTGGGTTCAAAATAGGAAATGCCGAGTTTTTTTAAATGAGTAAACTGCATTTTAATTTTGGGGTCAATTTCGTCCGAAAATCCCGATATCGTAAACTGATCCATACATATACAACCTTTCATTCTTTATTTTCTTCATTATAACACCAAGAAAAGAAATTTTCTAACTCTATATTGATAAAAATATTGCAAATATTGATTTCTTATTGTATACTGTACCAAAGGAGTGAAGGATCATGACACCTGTTTTTCCCGAAATGGGATTTTCATATTCAAGAAATTGCGAGGAAAACGTCGAGAACAAATATTTTGTCTTGCATAACCATAAAAGCAGCTATGAAATTTATATTTTTCTTCAGGGTGATGCGGAATTTTTGGTAGAAGGCACACATTATCCCCTGCATCCGTACGATATCATTCTGGCGCAAAGTTCCGAAATGCACTACGTCCACCATTTCCGTTCCTGTACCTACGAACGAATTGTCATTAACCTTAGTCATAGTTTTTTTGCAATGAACAATTGTGATATCTATAAAAAAATCTTTGTTAATCGAATGCTTGGAACCAATAACTGTATTCCGGCAGAAACGACGAAACAACATAAAATTCCCGAACTTTTAAAGCGACTGGAAGAATACCTTAGTGACGAAAATGATGCAGGCGTTGCTGCCAAAAGCTGTATGATCGAACTTCTATACTTGTTAAACCGCATTGGGATCAAAAACGAAGGAAACACGTTTTATAACAGCCAAATCAAGGACATTATTCTGTATCTGAATGAGCATTTGAGTGACCCAATCTCTTTAGGAAAAGTCGCAAAGGAGTTTTTTATCAGCAAAGAGCATTTGTGCCGCAGTTTTAAAAGGAATACAGGGTTAACTTTTCACCAATATGTTACCTGTAAGCGGTTGCTTTTTGCAAAAGAACTGGCCGAGAAAGGCCACTCGTGGATCGAAGCGAGCGAAGAAGCCGGATTCGGGAATTACTCTAACTTTTATAAAATGTATTGTAAGGTGTATGGACACTCCCCGACAAAATAGCCGTCAAATCATATGAAAAGCGACTTCGTAAATTAATTCGAAGTCGCTACAGTTTTACTTGACATATCATTCGGAGAGGTGCAGCCTGCCTGCTTAACACATTTCTTTGCAACGCTAATTGGAGCAATGCCTTTCATTTTAAACATCATGAAGTCATTGCCGGTATCCACTTCAATAATTGTTCAAGAATTTCCTTTCCTTGCTCAGGCGTATTTGGTATTTTACGAAGTAAAAAGTCAACATCAACAGTTACTCTGCTATCAAAATCAGTAAGCGAATCAATAAACCGCCTTTAAGAACGAGTTTCTCTGCATACTTGGATTTTTCCAAGGCGTTTCCTCCTCTGCAGGGAGTCAATATATGTCCACACGCTCCATTACCGCTCCATTGTCCCGCTTTGCCTGATGGTTTTATTTCGTTTGATGATATCATAGGTCAGCGCCGGGAGCGGTTGGCTCCCGGACACATAAACGATTTTCTTAAATTTGTCGCCGTCTGAGAGGGCGGCAGACGCTCTGCGCACGTCATCCATAAACCCTTCCGCCTCTCTCTCGTCCTCAGTTACCCAAAACTGAATCATTTTTGAGTCTTCGTTGACACAGATTCGCATACTGCCGCCTCCTTTCCTCATCATGCTTAAGCACTTTATGTTTAAAGTATCCTCTTAATTCAATTTTTTATACCCATATCTTGGGCAGATCCCGATTATAATATATCATTATTTACAATGACTCTCCGTTTTAAACCGACCAGGCAGCTAATCGGATTAGCCCCGCTGTTTTTGCGTTTTCGCGCCTGCCGTGTTGCCTCCTCCATCTGCTCATTCTCCATTGCAGCCATTTCTTCTTTCGTGTAAAAGATGATCGGTGCATTGGGGTCGGCCTCCTTATCCTTTATGATCACAAAAGGTAAGGTACAATTTTCTGATCTGACCTTCTTTTCCGCCTCTTCATATGTCATGTTATTTCCATCCTTTCTATCTCTTTTGTTTCTCCCCAGTTTTCTGTGATACCTCCATTGTACCACGGCAAATCCGCTTTGTATTCCCCAAAGCATTCACCCCGCAAACCCCTGTATATCAAGGTATTGCGCGATTTTTTGAAAGTTTTCTCCCCATTTTTTCACAAAAAAAAGAACTCCCATTGCGGGAGTTCACATTTGAAATTATCCTTGCGTATCGAAAATAAGTTCCAGTTTCTCCCGATAATGATGAATATCGTAGGAAAAACTCGCGCTGTGATCTACTTCATTGATCTCATCCATCCAAAACACCGACATCAGGCTTTTACACCTCTTTGAGTCGGGAATATCCTCCGGCTTTCTATCATTTTCAAGCAAATACCTTGCAATATCCGCACAAGGCTTTATCTGATTTTGCCTTTCATCCGAACGAAAAACGATACAACTGCATATATACTCCATCAGCCATTCTTTATCCTCAGCCATCAGATCCACTTTTTCCAATTCCCAATTTCGTGTCTCGTAATTGCGTATATTCTCTTTCTGCAAAGAAATATATACTGCACAGGCACACCGGCACAGAATGTGTTTTCCTCTTGATTTTTTTATCAAGCTATGTTACAATGTCGTTATATCTTTATTGGAGGTATTAACAACATGGAAAACATGCCACCTCACGCTTCTTTAGACTGCACGGAAATATTCGGCTACGCCCGGATTTCTGTTGATATTGAAAAGGAAGAGGACAAAAATACCAGTATCGAAAACCAGATCGATTTTATCGAGGATTATACAAAGACGCATTTCCCGCATGCAAAGCTGACGATCTACAAAGACAGGGATCGCTCCGGCTACACCTTTGAGCAGCGCGAGCAATACCAACTGATGCGCCGCCGTCTCATGAGCGGCGAAGTCAAGGTTTTAATCGTCAAAGACTTCTCGCGGTTCTCCCGGCGAAACAGTCTGGGGCTTTATGAGCTGGAGCTCTTGCGTGACGCCGGCGTTCGGATTATCTCCATTTCCGATGCCATCGACTTTCCTACCCACGATGATTGGCTGCAAATCCAGTTCCGCTTTTTGCTGAACGAGCAGCCGGTCACCGACGCAAGCAAAAAGGTACGCGCCGTCATCCATAAAAGCCAGAACAAAGGCGAATGGCTTTGTGCGGTTCCGTACGGGTACGTCATCACCAACCAAAAAAAGCTGAAGTTTGACATCGTCCCGGACGAGGCCGAAGTCATACGCAAGATTTTTGCGTTATACAACGAGGGCTGCGGCTATAAAAAAATTGCCAATTACCTGACCGAGCGCCACATTCCCACGCCGCGCATGAAGGAAAAGGAGCGCGCCGAGGCGGAGGAGCGGGAATACCGCCGAAAGGTCAGATCGGATTGGAGCATTATTACGGTTTCTGCCATACTGGCAAACGATTTTTATATCGGAACCCTGCGCCAGCATAAATACCAGCGCAGAAAAATTAACGGCGCCGACCGAAAGGTCGCGGAGGCCGAAAATATTGTGTTTGAAAAGCACCACGCGCCCATCATTGACGACCGCACCTTTTCGTATACCCAGGAGCAGCTAAAGCAGCGCAGCACCACCCATTACCGCGGCAAAAAGAAGTATGAAACCGCGTATTCCGGCTATCTGTTTTGCGGCGACTGCAAAAGCCCGATGTTTTCGATGAGCCGCAGCGACCTTGCGCCGGCCTACACCTGCGGAACCTATCACAAAAGGGGTCTGAAAGGCTGCACCTCGCACCACACCAGGGTGGATTTTTTGGACGCCGTACTGAAGGACTATATCCGCATGGTAAAATTAAACTCCGCCGATATGATCAAAACGCTGGAGGAGGCCGTGGCAAACGAGGCTGACGCCGTGAAGGAGAGCGATCATATTATTGATATTTTGCAGGATCGGCTCTCTTGCGCAAAGGAAGAATTAAAGACTGCCAAAAAACAAAAAATGCGGGATATTTTAAAAAACCCGGACGACAGGGAATTATTGGACGAAACCTACGCGGAGATTGAGCAGGAGCTGACCGATAAAATTTACGGACTGGAACACCAATTGAAAACCAGCTTCGACAAGAGAAGTGAGATTATCGAGGTCAACCGTACCGCCAAGACCGTGTTTGAGGCCTTTGACCATATTCTGAACAAAGAAAAACTGGATAAAACCGATATCGGTCTGATTGTAGACCGCATCACCGTGTATGAAAATCATCTGATTGAGGTGAAGTTAAAAGCCGACATTGAAAGTATTTTAAAAACCGGCGCCCTGCCTAGCCGGGAGATGGGCGAAGACTTTCACTATGACAGGATCGATGCCGCATGCAGCGCGGAATACACGCAAAAGACGGCGAACCGCAAGATAAAAACTTACACTGTCAATGTAGTCAATAGCGGGTCGCCCTCATGAATGCGCATTGTACGGCGGATTTCTTTGGGTATTACAATACGACCGAGGTCGTCAATTCTTCTTACAATTCCTGTTGCTTTCATATATAAAACTCCTTTTGTGGTTAAATTTATGGTCTTATTTTCTGTCAACGCAAGGGGTTTTATACAGATTTTACAAGGATTTGTCTTGGTAAATTATTCTTTATAAACGAAGTTTCCATGCCTTTTGCGCTATGGTCTTTTTCCTTTTTTAAATCCGTTTTACCAAAACTGCCCCCAAAAGCCATTTGCTTTTGGGGGCAGTTTTGAACCCGTAATCTATTTACGACAGCTCAATGAGCGCATACGAGCGCGGCTTTGAAAATTTGACATCCGCAAACCCATCGCCTACGGTGACTGCGGCATCGGAATTGGAGATTAAAACTTTTGCATTTTGCTGCGTTACGGGACAGAAAATCCGCGCCGCGCTTTCCTCGGTAACCTCACGGAACAAAAGCAAATACTGCGGTTTTCCTTCATAGGACACATAAAAACCCGTAAAGCTTCTGCCGCTTGGCTTATCGCCGATCGGCATGACATCGCACTTTGCAAACATGCCGCGATGCGCTTTCCATACGTCCATAATCTTTTTCAGCTGCGCCCTTCGTTCCTTGGACAAAAACTGTAACTCCATCCAGAAAAGAGGGTTAGAGAGCATCACCGCCGCAAAGAGATAGTCCATGTCGTAAAGAGAGGGAACAAACGGATCGCCGCTCCGGTAGCTTTCTTTGTACAAATCCGGGTTAATCAACTCAAACTGGAACTTGGAGGAAGGAATATATCGGCTGATCATCCAAAGATTTCGCAGCACCCGGTGCGGAAAAGAATTTGCTGTCTTTGCATACCGGTTTTCCACAAAAACGGTACCGTATTCATGCGCACAAAGATAATTGACGCGCAGGTTTCTTGTTACGTCAAGCTGCACCGAAACATCGTCGCCCAATGCGTGGATATTCTCAAGCAGCTCCGTAAAGCGGTTTCGATCCGTTACCGACATGATCCAATACATATCAAGCTTAAAAAAGCGCATTCCCCACTCCTTGTACGCCTTTTCAAGCACCTTTGTGTCACGATCCAAAAGCGCGAAGTTACCGTGGCTGTCCGGCGCGAACCACAGTCCGGTTTTCAGCTTTTTCTCTGCGGCATAATCCGTGATATAGCGCATTCCCTTAGGGAATCTATCCTTACTGAGTTCCCAGAAATTACCCGAAAACACACGGCGGTTTTGTTCGTCACGCAGCGACATATCCGCCGTGCTTCCCACCTGCCAGCCATCATCAATCTGTACGATATCGATCCCGATTTCTGCCGCGGCATCAATTTCTTTGATGACAAAATCCTCACAAACACGGGAAAATCCGTGACAGTCTCCCCAGGTGTTTGACATGGTAATCAACTGCTTTGACGGGTGCACACTGCGCAGATATTTTCGGCAAAAGGCCTCGCATTCGTCCGCCATGCAATAACCCACCGCAAGGTCATAACCGCCGTTATCCACCGACACGGCGCCATCCTTGATGGTAAGCGTCGTCACCTGATAGTCGGGCGTCTTGGAAATAATGACAATTGCGCTGCGATCCGCAAGATTTTTTAGGAAAAACAATTCGCCCGTACAAGGGTCTAGGTTTCTTGCAAAAAGATCATATTCGTTTTCTTCGGTTAAGGTATCGTGATCGTCCGTAAACGCGTGCAGCTTGATTGCCCGAATGGTCCAATGCTCCCCTTTTAGGGTCAGCAACTCTTTTTTATGAACATCATGAAAGCAGGTTATCTGCATGATGACCTCTCCTATCTTCCGCATTTTTTATCATTATATAACGCGAAAAGCGGAAAGTCTATTGCAAAACAGGACATCTTTTTCGTTTCGATGTCCTGTTTTAGCACTATTCTTTTATGATTTCGGCCATTTTGCATGTTGCTGCAATTCTATTGCCGATATTCCCAAGTCCTTAGATGCTCCGCAGCGCTGCGCTCGATCGGAAGCCCGCTTTCAAAGCGTTCCATATATCTTGAAAAACGAGCCGTATCGTTTTCGTCCGGCTCCATCAGAGAAACCGACTCATCTGCAAACACCCTGTTATCCAAATACTCGGTCAGCGTCTCGTCCGCGTCACGCTGCACGACATATGCCGCAAGCACGGCAATTCCCCATGCGCCGCCCTCTCCGGCCGACGATGACACGCTGACCGGCGTGCGGAGCGCCGCCGCCATAATACGCTGACCGATCCCTTCGGTCTTAAACAGTCCCCCATGACCGGCAATCCGATCCAGTCGGATTTCTTCCCGGTCAAAGAGAATATCCATCCCGATTTTCAGCGTTGCAACTGAGGAATAGAGCAGACTTTGCATAAAGTTTGCAAGGGAAAGCCTACCGTCCGGCATACGCACAACCAAAGGACGCCCCTCGGATAATCCCGCAATCGGTTCTCCGGCGTAGTAGTTATAGGAAAGCAGGCCGCCGCAGTCCTCGTCCGCCTCTTTCGTAACCTGATAAAGGCGTGTGTATAGTTCCGACTTTGAAACCTCGGTTCCAAAATACCGCAGCGCCTCGTCAAACAAATGAATCCACGCATCGGTATCGGAGGTGCAGCTGTTACAGTGAACCATGGCCGTCGGCTTTCCGTCCGGGGTCGCAACGATGTCAATTTCCGGATAAATGCCGGATAACGGCTTGTCTAAGACGATCATCGCAAAAATCGATGTCCCGGCCGAAACATTCCCCGTTCGCTCTGCCACAGAACAGGTTGCGACCATCCCGGTGCCCGCATCACCCTCCGGCGGACAAAACGGAATCCCGCTTTGCAGTGCGCCGGACGGATCCAACCGCTTTGCCCCCTCCTCGGTCAGAAAACCGGCGTTTTCACCGGCCATGCCGATTTTTGGCAAAATTTCGTCCACCGACCACGGATACCCCTTGTCCGCTACCAGATCGGTAAACCGCCGGATTGCCTCTTTTGAAAATCCTCTTCCGTCCACCGGAAACATTCCGGCAGCGTCCCCGATGCCTAAAATCCTTTTTCCGGTTAATTTTTCATGCACATAGCCGGAAAGCGTCGTCAAATATGCGATGCTTATCACATGCGGCTCCCGGTTTAAGATTGCCTGATACAGATGTGCGATGCTCCAGCGCTGCGGAATCGGAAACCCAAGCGCATCGGTCAGGATTTTAGACGCCTTATCGGCGTTGGTGTTTCGCCAGGTGCGAAAGGGAACCAGGAGATTCCCCTCCGCATCAAACGGAAGATAACCGTGCATCATGGCCGAAATCCCGACACCTGCCAGCGTCCGAATTGGTCTGCCGTAGTCGGTCAGCAAATTCCGATACGCCTCCTGAATGCCGCGCCATACCGCGGACAGTTCATAGGTCCAATAGCCATCCTTAAGCTCGCTCTCCCAGGCAAAGGTCCCGGAGGCCGCCGTCTTATGCCGCGCGTCAATCAGCACAGCCTTGATCCGAGTCGATCCGAGCTCGATCCCCAAATAAAGTTTTTGTTCCATCACCATGCCTCCCATATGCCGGAGGTAATACCTTCGGCGCTCTTATTTCAGGTACGCTTTAAGCGGCGAACTGCTATCCGCCAGCAGCTCCTGTATGAGCTGGCCGGCAAGTTCTGCGCCCGCCTGGGTGAGATGCAGGTAATCCTTGTTAATGGAGTTGTTGGGATCTGCCGACGAACTGCCGGTAAATACCTCTTTATATTCAGACGGCTGCATGGCGCTCAGCCGTGCATACATCGCCGTATTTAGATCCAGACAAGGATACCCGTTCTGCGCCGCAAAATTCTTCATATCCGTCACCGGATAAACGCATTCCGTCCCGGAATACAAGCCCGTAAGACATGAATTGGCCAAAGCAGTATAATCCTGCGTCAGATTCGGCGTCGCGGTAACAAAGATCACCGATGCGCCCTTTTCCTTGCAGCGGTCTGCGATTTGAGCCAGGTTTTGCATAAAAGCGGCGGTATTTTTCGTGCCGTCATAACGGTTAGCCTCGTTCCACCCAAGCGCGACCATCACATAATCGCCCTCATGAAGCTCGCGCAAAATGCTCGGCAGAATCGGCGGCGATACTTTTTTATTCGGCTCCGGGCGGTTTGCGCCATGGAGATAGATGTTGGTGTTATATCCGCCGACCGAATAATTTCGCACACGCACGTTATCCCGGAACATGCTAAAGACGTATTCTCCCCAGCCTTGCTGCGGCGCAAGCTTTGACGGGTCATAATAACGGCAGATGGAGTCGCCCAACAAATACACGCTGGTATCATACTGCGTATCATCAATCACCGTCATAATTTCATAATCGTCAATCCCCAAATCAAAGATGGCGTTTGACCATGCCGCAAGCATAAACTCATTTTTGTTATCCTGCCAGTTGATCTTTCCGCTCGGACAGGTTGCCTGGTTTGAAATTCTGCCCAGGCGCTGCATTGTCTCTCCCTCTTTTTGCAGGTAGACATCCATATAGTACCCGTGTTCTTCTGCCTCGGTACGGACAAAGTCGCAAATTAAGGTGTACCAGGTATTGGTCTCAAGCACGGGCGATGTCTCAAACGGCTGCATAAAATCATTGGTCGTACCCCGATGGCACAGGGTAAACCGGTTGTTGTTCATTCCTTTTGAGGACAGTACAATCTGATCCAAATCCGACGACCACAGATATATCATCCCGTCATTGTTCTTAGTAAAGCTATGCAGGTTAAAACTTACTTTGCTGCGCAGCGTCTTTACACCGCTGTTTCCATAATTGTTTTGCCGATATAGCTGTACCCTTGCCGATGTTCCGGCCGTATTCTTATCCTTGATAAAACGAATATATTGATTTTCGCTGTCGTCTGTCCTTGACGCAATCTGAAGATGCGCATAAGTGTTTGCCTCATCCACGCTGCCGTCATCGAGATACGCCATGGCGCTTTGGTTAATCCGCCATATGCCGTCACCGCTGTTTCCAAAATAAACATTGCCGTCATTTAACAATTTCGGCACGCCGCGCCGGCTTGCCTGTGTCTCGGTCGTCGACGTAAGCGTCGCGCCGTTACAGTTATACCGTCCGGCAAGAACCATGGGCACAAACTTCACCTGGTAGGTGACGCGTTTTTCTTTCGCCTCTGCCGTAATCTCCTTTAGCTTATCCGCGTCAAAGGTAAAGGTTTTATCCACACGCACACCGTCTGCTGTCATGCGTCCCTCGCCGGTTAAGGTCATCTCCAGTTTCGAAAAATCCGGCGTAACGCCCGGCGAGATTTTGCCGGCCGCCGCCTCCGTCTCGCTTTTCAGCGCGGTATACGGAATCGCAAAGGTCATGGTATGACTCTCCGGATTGATGGTTGCCGCATAGTGATAGATACCGACTTTTACCGAGGCAGCGGAAATTTCTGCCTCATCGCCCAGAATCTCATAGTCCTCCGGCACGGATTGCAGTGTAATCTCTCCGTCGCCCGGCAGAATATCAAATAAAATATAATTTCTCTCCTTGGCTCCAAGCTGTGCGGACTGTTCCCGGTATACCGGGTATACGGCCGCATTTTCGCCCTGGGTCACCAGAACCTTGCGCCATTCATCCGGCACAACCACATTCACGGTCAGCGGCGTTTTAAAATATGCCGCGTCCTCCGGACGGAGCAGCATGGACGAGTCATACGCGGCGCGGTAGGTCATTTTGTCCGCCTCAGCAGTCAGCTGCTGCATACGCAGATAATCGCGCTCTAACAGGTACTGCACCATGGTTTCGTATCCGCCGCTGTACACCTCATCAAGATGCGATGCCACATAGGTAAAATATTGCTTTGCCTCTGCGGAATCATAAACGTACGGATCCGTAAGCTTTGGCGTACCGTCCACATCATCGCCCTTGACCTCGTGCCACATTTCGACAATCCAGCGTCCCTTGGATCTGGCATCGTCAAACCGCCATTTCAGTCTGGCAAGATCGGTCTTATTTTCGCCGCTGTTTACCGCATAAAAGGTTGTGGTATACAGTCCCTCTTTGCCAAGGTAAAGAGAATTTGACCGGTTGGCGCCGCTGCAGCGCACGGCATAATGACTCTCGTGCAGCTTTTGCATCACGGTGTCATCCTTCTGATTATTCGGCAAATACATGGTCAAAACGCTGCTGCCCGGAAACTTTTCGCGCAGCTCCGCCTGGCCGTTTGTCACTTCATCGTTCAGCGCCGTATCCTCTAAATTTGTCAGTACCTTATGCGTCTTGCCGTGGTTTCCGATATCGAAAACGCCGTCTGAGACATAAGGCGTAAGGCCGCTGACGTCCGCCGTGCTGCTGTTGAGCGCCAGCGAACCGCGAAGTCCCAGATTTTTAAAGGTGTTATAATACCACTTTGCGGAGCCTACAAAGCCGTCGTCTGCGGTAAAGGTATACGCCGCATTTTTCCCGTCCGGCAGCTTTTCGACATAGAGCGCAGGCCGCGGCCGAACCATTGCAGCCGAAATATCGGATAGGTTGATACTGCCGCTTCCGCCGCCGATGCGTGCAGTGTAAAATGAGATGTCCTGTCCGCCGCCAAGCCTTGTAAGCTCCGTCTCACTGCACGGCGCCGTCGCAAGGAGGGTATTTTCAATATACATCTCACAAATTCCGCCGTCCGTTGTCTTTCGGAAAAGATAGGTGAGCGTATACGGCTTCCCGATTAAAAGCGCCGGGATTTGTCCGCTGACCGCACAGGCGCTGCTATGCGCACCACCAATGCGCAGGGTAAAATATCCCTCGGCCTGTTCCTTGGTCGTCACGACCGCAGAAAGCGGCAAAGCTTCGCTTCCCATGCGGAATAAGTCGCTCTCTGCGTTTACGGACTGCACCGTAAAGGAATGTGTGACTGTCAGCTTATCTGCAAGTCCCCTTTCCGCAATGCCGCTGACCGAAAACCCATCGCTATGCTCGGTCACTGCAGCAGTTTCACTGATGTGAACCTCAACCGTATAATTTTCCGTATTTCCGCTCTGATCGGTAATTGCAAGCGTGCGGTCGCCGCCGACCGGAAAGGCGGTTCCCGAAGAAATCGCCTCTCCGTCACAGGCTGCGGACGCACCGGACAGCGCGATGGTATAGCTTGTATCAAAGTGATGGTTCCCGATCGGCAGATAACCGTTTTCCTCACGGGGAACCGAAGCGTTCAAATCCTCTGCCATCGTCTTTGGCACATCAAAGGTGATCGTGTGCAGCTTTCGGTTTACCCTTCCGGGATAGGTCTTTCCGTAAACGGTCGCGGTTGCCGTAAAGGATGGTTTTTCCTCCATTGGGGTATAAACCCGACTGAGCGGAAAGAGATCCTCTGACATAAAAAACGCCTTTACGGTTTCATTTTCTCCCGTCAGGGGCAGCGCCTCGGTGCAAAGCTGCGAATCCCCGGTTGCCGGCGTCACAGCGACATTTTTTAATCGGTCGCCCTCATAAACTGCCAGATACAGCCGACACGGAATATCTAAGGTGTCCTGCCGATACGCCTTTGCCGCAATGCTATTTTCCGTTTTGATAAAGCTGATATCACCCGTCGGCATCTCTGCCGCCCATACGGATCCAAGTGCGGTCAGCATCACCGCAATCCATAGCAGCACACCAATTTTTATTTTGTTTCTCATTTGATTTCCTCCAACGTTTCTTGCATAGCCGCCGGCCGTATTCGTTTCGCCGAACCCGATATGCCCTGCGATTGAAAAATCACAATCTTTTTGCATCGTTGTCCTTGTAAGGCGTCTTACCGCTTTAAGTAACGGTCATACATATTCTGCTCAATTTCCAGATACCGCGCTACATTAAAGGTAGAGGTCAGGGTATTTACAAACTGATCGAAGTTGTCAAGCGATTCCTGGCCGGTGATGAATTTTAAGGACATTTCTTCCACGTAAGTGTAGATGTCCGTGCTCAGCGCGGAAAGTTCCTCGCTCTCATCCTGTGCGGCGGAAAGTCCCTCCGGAATCCGGGTTTTTCTTACGCCGTCTACGTTCTCTGCCCACATTTTAAAGCCGTCTACCTGCTGCGGGAATTCATAGTACTGCTCTAAGTATTCCGGCGCCTGCTTTAAGCCGGGTGCCGGTGTCGCTGCGCGGCAATTGAGTCCCAGCGCCTCGCTGATGCTGAGACCGTCCTTGTTATGCAGGATTTCATCGGTGTATACGGGCTTGCCGTCCACCATGTTATAGGACTTTCCCTCAATGCCGAAGTTGACCATATAATAGCCCTCGTCACCGTAAAAATAATCCGCCCACTCGGTTGCGGTAACCGGATCCTTACAGGTCTCGGTAATTGCCAGATAACGGCCGTTTACATCACCCTCAAAGATATAAAAATCATTCTTGTCGCCCTTGTTTTGCACCGGATACGGCGCGCAAACCAGGTTATAGGACGGATCCTCGGTCTGCATCTGCTTTAAATACCGTCCCATTGCACTGCCCAGGTATCCGATCACCGCGCCGGATTTGCCCTTGGTGATGTTTGCATCGACCACGGTTCCTTTATTGGTCGAAAAATCCTGATCCAAAAGGCCTTCCTGATACCACCGATGCATCAGCGTCAGATAATCCTTATACTCTTTTTGCATCGGGCCGTATTTTACCGTGTTGCCGTCAAGATACATGTTCTTGCCGATACCAAACGCACCGTTAAACCCGTCTATCGTGCCGATAAAATAGTTTGAGGTTCCGGTCAGCGGCTGCGTCGCGCCCTTCTTTTCTTTAAAGGCCTTAAGCGCCGTTGTCCACTCATCGATGGTCTCCGGAACCGAAAGCCCCAGTTCGTCCAGCCAGTCCTTGCGGATCATCGGACCGCCAAATGTCCGATAGCTGCCGATGTTAAAGCAGGGGAAAGCAAAGTAATTACCCTCGTCCGTCTTGCTGCCCTTGTCATAGATTTTGGAAAGCGCGCTGCCGTCCGACACTGTCTTTTTAAAGTTGGGTGCATATTGGTCGATATAATCGTTTAATTTGATAATCACACCGTCGTCAATCGCCTTTTGTACACCGCCCTGATAGTTGACCCAGTTGTACTCGATCATATCGGGCAGATCTCTGGATGCAATCATCAGATTAAACTGCTCTGCCTCCTGACCGAGCGCCGGATGAATAAATTCAATATGAATACCGCTGTCCTTTTCACGCTGCTGATACATCGCAACCTCGTTATAGTTCTGGATTCTGGTTGCGATATTCGCATTCATCGGCACCCAATAGGTAAAGGAAGTCGCCTTTTCCTCCGGCTGCTTGATATCGCTGCCGCCACTGCCGCAGCCGGTCAGTCCCAAAACTGCCGCCGCAATCATACCGGCCAGCGCCACTGTTACGAGTTTCTTTTTCATAGTAACCCTCCTTAAATTTTTTTGCTTTCTTTTTATAATCTTTTTATCCCTTGACTGCCCCGACCATAATTCCCTTTACAAAATACTTTTGGATAAAGGGATAAACAAACAAAATCGGAACCGTTGCAACCATGATGGTTGCATACTTAATGCTCTCACCGAGCATATACTGATCCCCGGCCGCTGCCGTTGCGCCCATGCCGCTGGTATCATTCATCAAAAGCACCTCGCGCAGGATCAGCTGCAGCGGATACTTCGACCGGTCTCGGATATAAAGCATCGCCTGGAACCAGGAGTTCCACTGTGCCACGCCGTAAAACAGTACCATAACCGCAATGATCGGCAAAGACAGCGGCAGAATAATCCGAAACAGTACCGTGATATCGTTGGCGCCGTCGATTTTTGCCGCCTCCTCTAAGCTATCGGGCAGCGACTCAAAGTTTGACTTCATGATAATCATATTATAGGTGCTGATCGCGGTCGGCAAAATCAACGCCCACAGCGTATTGCCGAGATGCAGCCACTTATACACCATCAGATAAGTGGGAATCATGCCGCCGGTAAAAAACATGGTAAACACCATCATATAAGCCATCACCTTGCGGATTGCAAACTGCTTGCGCGTAATCAGAAACGCTGCAATCGATGTCATCATCACGCTGATAGCGGTTCCGAAAACCACCACAATCAGCGTTGTCCGATACCCGGACAGGATATTGGGGTTTGAGAACACCGCCTGATAAGCGGCAAGACTAAACCCCTTCGGAAGCAGCATCATACCGCGGCTTCCCATCAGCTGACCGCTGTCTGAAATCGAACACATCGCCACATAATAGAGCGGATACAGGGTAACAAACACCAGCAGCAGCATAAACAAAACATTGAATATGTCAAAAACAATTTCTCCCGCACTTCTTTTTTGTACCATCGATATCCCTCCTTAAAACAACGATGTCTCGCTGAACTTTGCCGAAAGCCGGTTGGCCAGCAGCAGCATCAATACGTTAATCACCGACTGAAACAGTCCGACTGCTGCACTGTAACTGTACCGGCTACCGCCGATACCAATACGGTATACATAGGATGAAATAACATCCGCTACATTATACGTTGACGGCGAATACAGTAAAATTATTTTTTCATAACCAACCGAGAGCACCTGACCCAGCCGCATAATCAGCATAATCATAATGGTTGGCAGAATACCGGGCAGCGTCACATGCCACAGCTGCTTAAAACGCCCGGCGCCGTCAATGGTTGCCGCCTCGTAAAGCTGCGCATCTACGCTTGTCAGCGCCGCCAGATAGATAATACTGTTCCATCCGAAGGACTGCCACACGTTGGTTCCGACAAAGATGGTCCGAAACCACTTAGGAGACGCCAGATAGTTCATGTTTTCGCCGCCCAGCATGGCAATCAGCCGGCTGATGACGCCGTCCGTGCTGAAAAAGTCAGTAATCATACCGCAGATGACCACCATCGAGATAAAGTGCGGCAGATAGGTCACGGTCTGCACGGTCTTTTTAAACCGGGTTCCGCGCAGCTCGTTGAGCAGCAGTGCAAAAATAATTGGAAGCGGAAAGCCGAACAGAATATCGGCAAAGCTGATAATAAAGGTATTCAGGAGCGTCCGGCTGAAATAAATGCTCTTAAAAAACTCCTGAAAATACTGAAAACCAACCCATTTGCTCTGCAAAATTCCCTGACCGATATTGTATTGCTTAAATGCAATCACCAGTCCGAACATCGGCCCATACAAAAAGAGTGCATAAAACGCGATGACCGGAATGGCAAGTAAGTACAAATACCTGTTCTTGACCAGTTCCCTTTTGATTCGCATGGCCAAAGAAAGCTTCTTTTTTTCGTTTTCCCCTGCCGTCATGGCCGCAGAGGCTCCAGCGCCTTGCTTCTTCATTTCTTTTCCCTCATTCTTTCTGATATCTAATGCCGCACACGGACGGCATGCCCTGTCATAGCAGCCGTCACAAATGAACCCTGTGAAAGGTCAAATAGTTGTTATTATGGAAACTGTCCGCACCGTGATAAGCGGTGCGGGACGCGATGAGAACCGCGTCCCCCTCCAAAAGAACGGAGGGGTATTGAAATCCGACGCTTTGCGCATCGCATTCGTGCTTATCAATCACATCAAAAGCCCGTTTCCAATCCTTTAAATCCTTTGATGTATAGACCGAAAGCACATTGCGCATGGGCGGCGGATTACCCACCGCCACATAACTATGATCTGCGCTTTGCAAAATCTCAAACTTGGTATGTGCCATCGGAAACGGAACGGTTCCCTGAAAATCCACATGTTTTCCGTCCGCCGAAACTTTAAGAACCGCCGCCTCGCCCTCTTTATAACGAAGAATATCAAGGATATCGCCGTTTGGGGCGCACACCAGGTTTCCCTCAATCGCATCGATATCGGGATCGTTCCACAAATCAGAAACCGTCCAGCTTTCCGGCTGCATGAGATCGGCGTCCTCATCGGCCGACAAAACCGCGGCGGCAAAGCCGCCTTTCCCCCACGCGCCGTATTCCAGCGAGGTATAGATTCTTCCGTTTGCATGCAGCAGCGTACAGGGCGCCCGGTGCCAGCCGCGGCCGGTACAGCCGGCGCCGCGAAGCAGCGCCCTTGGCTCTGTCCAGGTCGCGCCGTCGTCCGTGCTTTTGCCGATCAGAACGTCACCGTATTCGGTAGACATACCAAGCATGTACAAATCGCCCCGGTGGCAAAAAAGCTTGCCCCAAAAGCAGGGCATACAATCGGTCAGGTAGCGCCAGGTCTTTCCCTCATCCAAAGAGCGGAACAGCAACGTCAGGTTCTGCGGCGCCATCGGCGCGTATAGGTCACAGGACATCAGCAGGGTCTGATTTTTCAGCCGCACCAGGGACGGACTGCATAAAAACCTGCCTGAAAAATCGTATTGTCCGTCCTCAGGGTGCAGGTAATTCACCACCGTCCACGGGATGTCCCCGGTTAAAAACCGCCTTGTATGGCTCCTTCTGCCGCACCGATCTGCGGCATAAATCTGATACTCACAACCTTTTTCCAGTCCCCGAAGGATGCTACACGGCTCCTCCGCGCGGCAGCTTTGCCACGCGTCCTCCGTTTTATCATATTCTCTCCAGTAAAGCGTCACACCGTCTGCCGCACCGGACAGCGATACCTCCGCACCGTCCGCACGCGGAATCAGGCGGCAAAGGTACGGTGCGCCCGCCCTATCTTCCGCGTCTGGCGGAAGATAGGGTTTGTAATTCCATGATGCATATCCTCTCATAACTAGATCCTCTCTTAGCCGAAAATCCATCCCCAAAAAACGGGTTTTCGATTGCGCTCTTTCGGCTTACCGCAGATTACAGCGGCAAAATCGTAATGTCGTCGTAGTCGGTCACACAGGTTCTGTTACCGGTTCTGATTTCCAGATAGTTCGGATTTATGTCCTGTACATTGGCTTCCATATCCTTTGTGCCCAGCAACTCGCCGTTTAAATAATAGGTTACCTTTGCGGTTTCGTTACCGTCCGTACCGGCGATTACCCGATAGACAATCTTCATGGTATACCATTGATTTAATGCAATCGCACCGCTCTTTGTCACATTCTTCTTAGCGGAGCCTTGCAGCGTCATGCCGGTCGCAACGCCGCTGACAGGCTGCAGCCCGTATGACATGGTTTTCCCGTCATTCATATATCTGCCTACATAGGAATAATACGGAGAAACATTACTGCCAAACGTAGTGTCTGCAACCAACCCATAACGTACCCGATATTGTGCCACAAAAGATTTTGACTGATTGGGAATTTTAATCTGTGTATAAACAAATGCCTGTGCCTGCCTGTTCGTATTTGACGTCAATCGTAACAGTCCGTTTGATCCATCCCTTGCAACCAACGCCGTTTGGCCTGGCTGATTCGTCGTTGCGATGTACCAATCCGGGTTCACGCTCTGCAAAACAGCGCCTTCTTCATAGCTTTCAAAGTTATCGCTAAAGAAGGTCTTTGCCACAACCGGATAGTTTTTCACCAGTCCGTCCGCTGAGGTCACAATGATCTGACTTCCGCTGAGCGCAGTCGTTGCGCCGTCCGACACGCTGACCTGACCTAAGGTAAGCCCGGTTAAATCCGCTGTATTGGCATAAACGGTACCGTCATGCATAAACCCGGCAACGGGGTTTCCCTCTGCATCCACAAAGGAGGCGCTGCTCAGTTCTGCCTTTTGCAGATAATAATCCCGGATCATAACATCGTCTAAGTATACGGTACAGGTTCTATTCACATTGCTGGGGCTTGTCGCAAAACGCAGGGACGCCAAATCACCCACGTTATCCCCCGGTTTTCCGGCTGCAACCAATTTTCCGTCAAAGTAATACTCTACCGTATTTTTGTCAACATAAGCAATGCTTGCCTCATGCCAGGTATTTAAGTCAAAAAACGCTCTTGTGTAAATCAAGTTGCCGACGTTTCTGCCCTCGCCGACAAAAACATATCCGCTGTTTACATCGTTTGCGTTTGCATAGCCAACGCTGGCGCCTGCCATCGACTCCCACGGTTCCGTACCCTTCCACAAACGCATACCGCTGAAGCAAATATCGTCTCCCTCATTTGGCATATCATAGAGCACCTTATAGCTTACTACATAGGGATAGGCTTTTGTAATATTCAGTCTTGCTACTGCTGCCTTTGTGGTAGAGTTATCCGTTAATTTGATGACATGGTTGCTGCTGTCCAGTTTATCCGCGGCTTGCTCTACCGTACAACCATCTTCTGCCGTGCCGCCGTTACTATACCAGCCTTGCATTCCATTTTCAAAATCGTATGCGGAAAATGCGGCCGTTTTCAGAACCGGATACGTTACCGCCGTACCGTCCGGCGCGGTGAGTACAATGGCATCGCCGCTCCAGGCACAGGTATAACCGGCCGGCGCCTTGACATTGCTGATTGCTGCACCCGTAACATTCTCTGTGGTATTCACCAAAATCCGCTTGCCGATCTGGTCGACCGCGGTGGTATAGCTGCCAAGCTTTATGCCGGACAGGCAATAGGTACCCCGGTTTACGATGCCAACGCCCTCGCCCTCCGGGGTCAGGTCGTTATTCCAGATATACACCTCTGCGCTGCCGCCCTCCGGTACAGTGACCGGCCCTACGGTAAAGCTGCGCTCCGCCGGCGCGACTGTGCCATCGACGGCTGCCCAGAGGCTTGCGGACTGATAGCTGACATCCTTTAGCTCCGTCTTATTGCTGTTATATGCCGCTAAAATGATTTTAAAGCCCTGGTTCTGATCCAATGTCTCGGACGCAACACGTACCTTTGCCGTAACTTCGCCGGCCGCAATCGCATCCTTGGCAACGGCCGCGCCGTTTTGGTAAAAGATCACCTTGCTCTGATCCTCAATGGTTGCAGCCGAGGCCGGGCACACCGGCAGAATCATTGCCAGTACGGTCAGGCAAACCAAACCCATTCTTCTCAGTTTCTTCATGATACTTTCCTCCTTAAATTTTGCGGCGCTCTCGCACCGTGATTTATATAAATTTATTTTTTTCTGATTTATTGCGCCATCGTCATTATCTTCCGACCATCCCGATATCATCGATACCGATGATGGCTGCGCGCCGCGGCGAGGTGACGAGGGCAAGCCGGCTGATTCCTGCCGTATCCCTCTTTGTAGAGGCATTTTCTGCCCAGGTACACGCCGTTTGGCCTACGGTATATGTAATCTTCCACTGATCGCCCGTCTTTTGATAGGTGATGGAAAGCTCTGTCCACACGCCGATCGGAATCTCAATCAGATTTTGGTATCGGTTTTTGTCCGATGCGTCACTGACCGCCTTTAACATTACGGTATCGCCGCCGCTGTCGATGGCATGCACCTCAACGACCGAACGGCTCCCGTCCAAAAGCGCCAGATAGGAATAACTCAGGTCGTTTTGCAGGTTTTGATAAGGGCCGGGGCGTTCAAACCGAATTTTGCAGTAAAATGTTCCGCTTGTGCTCTTTGCCAAAAAGTTTTGGGTGACGCTCTCAACGCCGGAAAGTGAGGTATCGGTTAGCCTTAAATATCGGTTCCCGTTCTCTCTGTCGATGGCTGCGCCAAACCCCGGCGCGCTCCAATGTTCACCGTACAGTGTCTCCATGCAGTCGATAGATTCAAAATTTTCTGTATATCCAATGGTCTGTCCGATGCTTTTTTTGCCTGCCGTCTCCTTTTGCAAAAGTCCGTCCCAAAACGCACGGTAATGTATCTCGTAGAGTGATGCCTCCGGCTCGCGGCCAAACACGTGATAAAGGTCTTTCCGCGCAATCCACATCTGCCGGGTACCGTCCATATCGCCCTCGCAAAGTCCCAATCCGGCCGGAATCCCGCCAAATGTTGTCTTTGCCATGTATGCCTCCGAGGACGCGCCGCCGTCTGCACGAAAGAAAGTTTGGATATAGTTTTGATACCGATGCACCATCGCCGCTTCCCGCCTCTCACAAAAGGCTTGCACCATTTCCGGCTCATATTTGCGAATAATCTGTATGACGCTGACGGGGTTTCGGACAAAGCATGCGGCTGTCGGCATATCCTCGGCATCAAGCGTCTCTGCCACCGAATCCAAAATTGCCTGCGGCCTTGGCGGACACATCGAAAACCGATGATAAATCATCGCAACTTTAAAGGCGCCGGAGCAGGCGTTAAAGCTGCTATCACCGCGCTTTCCCCAGTAGCCCGTCTCCTCGTCCTGTCTCTCTTTTAAAAAGGCAAGCAGGGCGTCGCGGTACGGCGCCGAATCCCCAAGCAGCAGCGCATAACTCATTGCCTCATAGGCACGGTCGCCGGCCTCCCAGGAGTTGGTGTCCCAGCTTTGGGCACGGATATAATCCATAAATTGCTCCACCGTCGCAAGATAAGACGGTAAGCTGCTTGGTGCATCTGCGTACAGCGCCGCATCCGGCACACTTGACTGCGGTGTATACTGCGGCTTTGTGCCAAGCAGCGCCAGCGCGTCCACGCATTGACCGTAGAGACGGATTTTATCTCTTTCGGTATAATCCTCCGCATGATATCCTGTGTCGTAAAAGAATCCGTCCGGGTTCTGCCGCGCTTGAAAAAAGGCAATCAGCCGATCTCTCATCGGTGCCGGCATGACGGCAATGGCGCCGCTCTCCCCCTTTGTCATCATCTGACACACAAAGGCGGTCGCCTCCAGCGAAGGGACATATCCCTCATACCGGGCGGCGCTGACCGTGGTATAAAAACCGCCGCTCTCCGGGTCATAAATCTCCGTCAGATAATCAAACACACCGCAAAACGCCCGGTCGATGGCACGGTAAGCCGTCTGCACCGGCTCTGCATCCGGCGTGCACAGGGTGATGTCACCCTGTTCTGTCAGCGGCTGCATATCATTCCAGACATAAAGCGCTGCCCTCTCGCCACGGTTTAGGTTGACGGTTTCGGTCGCCGCAACAATCGTCTCGCCGCCGCTTACGGTATGAAATTGTCTTTGCAGTAGGCGCAGACAATTTTTTGTGTCGTAGACGGCCAGCGCAGAGGTTATCACCGCCGCGGCATCGGTATGATTCTTCAGCCCGACGTCGGCATAAACCTTGCCCTCTGACGGATGATCCGTCCGTACGCCGTCTTGATACCAGATAACCGCCGCGTTGCTCTCTTGTGCTGACAGGCTGCCCTCCTGTACTGCCGGATTGCCCTCCTGCTCCGCTGCGCGGGAGCAGGGCGGCAGCATACCGACAAGGAGAAAAGCACATAAGATATCGATAAGCCCTGACCGCACCGATTTTTTCATTCTATTTCACCGTTACCTTCAAGTTATCCAACCCGATTCTGCTGCATCTTGCCGTCGAGGTGCAGATTTCAAATGCATCAATATAAGGAACATCGCTGATCAAAAGCGCATCCTCAACCGCAGGCTGCAGCTTTCCGTTTAAGTAACATTTCATGTGCAGCGCGCCGTTTTGATCGTGGCTGAAGTCCATCCGAAAACGAAACCATTCGTTACGGTCTACCGTTGCAAAGCTGTTGTAGGTAATCGAACCGCTTTTGTTATTCTGAAACGCCAGGGTCACTTTATCAGAGCCGTTATCCAGCGCGTTCATGCTGAGCACCGTCCGATCCATGGAACCGACCGTAAAGAAGGTATAACTCATATCGTTTTTCTTTTCCTGATAAGGCAGCTCCCGATCAATCCGCATCGAAAATTCAATGCTGCCGTTGCCGTAAATCTTGTCAAATGCGCAGCGCGCAGAATCCTGCTCGGTCACGCCGGTATCTTCGACCAGCAGATACCGGTTTTTTGCTCCGTTTAAGTTCTCCTCCGGAAAGGTTACGTTGCCGGAACGAAATGCCCAGTTCTTTGAAAACAAATCCTCCATCGAGGATATTCCTTCAAAATCCTCCTCCACCAACATTCCCTGCACCGCCGTATAACTCTTTTTGACAACCGGCTGCTTTGCCATCATCTTATTCCAAAATTCCTCACTGTATTTTGCAAGGTATTGGTTATCCACCGATCTTCCGAAAATCTGGCTCAGATGCACTCTTGCAATACTCATCTGCAAGGTTCCGTCCACGTCGCCCTCACAAAATCTGCGGCCGGCAACCAGACCGCCAAACTTTTGATTGGAGCAATACATCACGGACGATGCGCCGCCATCCTCATGGAACATGTCATGAATCATTTTTACGTATAATTCCACAATCTCCGGCTCCAGTTCCAGCATCTTTGCCTGCACATCCTGATCGTACTTCATCAAAATCTGAAGAGTTGATAAGGGGTTTCTGACGTAGCACGCCGCCGACGCTGTATAGCCGCCGCGCAGCGTTTCGACAATGGTATTTGCAATCTGCATCGCGTTGGGCGGGCAGATGCCAAACCGATCGTAAATTCTTGCAATCTTAAATGCGCCCGACACGGCATTAAACCCGATATCGCCGCTGTTGTTCCAGTATCCCGTTTTGGGATTTTGCTGCTTGTTCAGCCAGTCGATGGTCGCGTCGATGTACGGCTGCTGCACGCTCGGATCCAGCAGCAGAATATAGCTTAAATCCTCATAGGTTTTGTCGCCGGCGCCCCAGGTGCCGACATCCCAGTCATAGGTTTCGATATGTGCAATAAACTGATTGGCGCTTGCGCAGTATTCCGGCGTTCCCTCCGGCAGGGCAATGCGCTTATCATAATCGTACTGACCGCTTGCCGCAGCAGCTGCGCTGCCGCTGTCCTCCGCTGCGCTCTCGCCCTCGGCCGCCTCAGTCTGAGTATCCTCTGCCGTCTCTTCGGTCTCATTGGTGACAACCTCTTTTTCAGCCTCCGATTCTCTGACAATCACCCGGTTGATACTGTCCGCAGCCGATGCGCTGCGCTCCGACGGCAACAGGTACAAAGGTTTTGCGCCGAGCTGCTTGAGTTTATCGACCACCACGCCGTATACACGCATCTTATCACGGCTATTGTAGCTTTCCGCCTTCGGCCAGGATTCTTCAAAAAATCCGGTGTCCGGGTTCTGATTCGACCGGAAGAAGTGAATCAGCCGATCCTTAAATTCCTGCGGAATATTTTCGCCGGCGCCCAGCGATTGGATAATCTGATAGACATAGGCCGACGCCTCCAGAGAGGGATAAAACCCCTCATATTCTGCGCCGGAAACCGTGTTATAAAAGCCGCCCGTCTCCGGATCATAGATGTCTACCATCCAATCTAAAACGTTTAAAAATTCCCGGTCGATCTTTTCGTAAGCCGCCATGGTGCGTGCATAGCGGTCGGTGGTAATGGTGACCGTTTTCTCTTTTAAGGAAACGTCCATATCACCGATCGCGCCGAGCAGCTCATAGCCGATCATCGCGGTGCCGTCCGCCGAAAACGTCAGCCGGTCCCCTGCGCCCTTTGCGGTGCTGTTTACCTTCATATTTTTATTTTTATAATCCAGTTCTACGGTTTTTTCACCGCTTTGTGCGGTAAAAAGCTTTTTGTCCCCGTCATAGCTGCACTGATAATTGATACTCTGAAACAGTTCTTCGGCCGGAAGAAGGATCGTTCCGTTACTTTCCTCCGCGCTATGGATATAATTTTCATTTCGCCCGTCAACCGTTACTTTTACAGGCACCTTTTTTAACGTGATGCCACTGACTTCATTGATATTATTCCACAGGTTCGCATTGCTGCCCTTTCCGACAAAACGAAGGAACCTTGCCTTTGTCGGCTTTAGCGAAAACCACTCAATCTCGGTGGTGGTTCCTCTGCTTGCTCCCTCAAACACCGTAGTCCAGTTTTCCATATCCATTGACGCCTGCACTGAAAACTGATAGACACGCTCTGCTCCTAAGGTAAAGGAAAACCCGATTTTATCAACGGTTGTCTCTTGGTCTAACCGAAAACAAAGCCACTGCCCGACCCCCTCGGCCGCCCACTTGGTGCCAAAGTCCCCGTCAATCGTATTGACCGGGTAATTGCCCGTTTCACTGTTACTGGCAAAAGCCGAGTTTTCATAATCATCAAGATTGCCGTCCTGCCGCTCCGCAAAAGCCGGCGGTACGGATAAGACGCTAAGGAGCAGACCGGCCGCAACACAAAGACTGCACCATTTTTTTCGCATGAGAACACCTCCGTTTCAGCGTTTTACCACATTGACATTTGCGATGTCCATACCGCTGTCCGGCGCCGTAAAGCGCAGACAATCAATGGATTCCGGTACAGCAGCCGCCTTGGCGCTGCCGATTCTGACATCGTTTACATAGTAATCCACACGGTTATTTTCATAGGCAGCATCTTTGACATATTCCAGTCTGATACGATAAACCTCGCTCGCACGGATTTTACCAAGCTGCTCAAACGGTACCGTTTCGCCGTCCTTTGCATAGCCCAGCACGCCGTTTTGATACGAAAGCGTACCGATCGTCTCCGCCTCGGTACCGAAGGCAAGCAGCGTGCCGCTGCCGGACAGGTCGTCAATGCTCCAGTCAAAGGCCATGCTCGTGCCGCCCAAAAATTCCGGAATCTTGGCCGTCACTGCGTCACTGCTGATATGCAGCACCCGGCGGCCGTCCTTGGTTTTGATCGTGCCGCCACTCCAGCCCTCCGGCGCAGCGTCCGCAAAATCCTGCGTGTACTGCGTGCAGCCATAGCTTTTATCCTCTGTGACAGAAATGTCGTCAAGCAGGATGGTTGCGCGGCGTCCCGGCGAGGTAACCAGGTAAAACCCGGTCAGCTTTGTCTCGGTCCTGCCGGACGGAATCTTTAAAAACTCCGACTTTTTTCCGTCCTCGTCCACAACGGTGTAATCCATGTAGTAGATACCGTCCTTATCCTGCCAGTAGCGCATCGTCACATCATACCAGGCAGACGGAATCACCTTGACGTTCGTCTTGACGCGGCTTCCCTCTTTATAATAGTAGAAGTAAAACGCGTCATTGCCCCAAACCGGCTCAAATGCGCCGTAATAAAAATCGGTCTTGTTGAGGTTTAACGCATTGTCGTTAGTTGCAAAAAAGGTACAATAACTGTAATCATCCGTCTGACTGCGCTCGGTAACGCCATCGGGCAGACAATAGCTGATCTTAACCGACAGGGTAAAGGGCGCTGTCATCTCCCAATTGGTACTGCGCACATCCGCTCTGGCAGTCAGGCTCTGGTCGGTCAGCTGCAGCACATTGCCGCTCTCTGTCTGCGTCACCGTCTCGATAATATCCGGGTTTTGCACCAGCGGTCCTGCCCAGTGTTCCGGATCATGGCTTTCCATGCCCTCTCCGACCGCAGCGTCTTCAAAATCATAACGATCCTTCCGATTGTCGTAAGCAGTCTCTATCGCATAGGTTCTTGTACTCTGATCTTCTGCCGTCACCGTCATAAAGACCGTCTCTGAAAAATCGGCGCCGTCCATGGTATAGGTCGCACCCGGCGACACAACAACCTCCGGCACTGCCGCACTGAGTTCGCTGCCGGCCGGCACGGTCACCGCGATGCGGTTTCCTAAAGAATCGATTCGTCCGTCGGCGCCGCAGAGAGAAAAGTCCGTCACGTCCTTTGCGCAGCTTTTCTCCGATAATGCAGCCACTCTCTTCATGGGCGCTGTCACCGCCAAATCCCGTACCAAAAACAACCGGATTTCATAGTCCTTTTCCGCCGGCACCTCGACATTTGCCGCATATAGTGTACCGCCCTCTGCCGTAACGGTTCTGCTCGATGCCTTGACATATTGAAGTGCCCCCTGATGATAGAGCCCCGCAATCATGGCAACATCGGCGGTCTCTTTGGATATGACAGAGTACTGACACAAAATCTCACCGGCTTTGATCGTTGTGATTGGCAAAAATCCGCCATCTTCTGTCTGATAAAACAAAGCCTCTCCGTAGTAAAGCGTCTCATCCAGCACACTCTCATTTTTTGCCGCAACCGGCTGGCAAAACAACAAAAGCATCGCGATCCATCCACAAATCCATTTTGCTTTCATAATCATTCTCCTATCTGCCGCAGCGTGCGGCAAAGCTTGATTCTCCGCTCCGATTCTCCGGCTGTATCTGCGTTATGTTTCGTCAATCACAACCAGGCTTCTCGTCTCCAGGTATCGGTCGTGCAGGAACACCCGGCTCGGCGTTGATGACTGCGCGGCGCCGTGGATCTGGGTGATATCGCCAACCTCAAACCGCTGCTTTTTGGTACGATAGGTCAAAATCTTCATATAGGATCCGGAAAACCTCGTAAGGTCTGTCGGCTGATCGATGTAGGTCAGCACCGCCGCACGGGTATAGTCCACATCATAAACCGTTGCCGCATACAGACCAAAGTCGGTATCGATGTCCTTTTCTGCATTTCTGCCAAGCGAGATTACGGTATCGGTCGCATTTTGGTCCGCAAAAGAGGCCAGCCGCACCAACTTGCGGATTCTGCCATTGCTTTGCAGCATGATTTTCAATGCATCCCCGACCTTGACCGTCTCACCCGTTTCCTGATCCTTGCAAACGTAGCTTACTGCGGTATTCCCCTGGATTCCCTCCAATAGATAGGTTTCCTCACCGTCACTGTCTAGGATTGCCGTCTTTTCATTGATATACAAAATATCCGTCTCGTAGTTTTCCGTTGCGCTTGCCGTCACAATCAATCCCCGCGGCACGAAATATTCATCGGAATCATAGACCTCTACACTGTATTTTCGATCATTGATAAAGAAATTTCCCCAAAGGAGCAAGACCTCATCTTCAATGATACTGCCGTCCCGGGCATAGGCGCTTGCCGGAAGATAAAACATTGTGGTGGTTGTCAGCTCCATCGAATATTTGTGCTGAAAAGACCGGTTTCTGAGCTTGTATTTGACGTCTGTCATCACCGCGTCCTTGGTAAAATGCTCGGTATCATAACCGATATATCCGACATCTGACGAACGATCCAACGGGGTTTCCAGCTTTCCGATTTTGCCGTCCGGCCGCAGCCGGTACTTAATCATCCGGGGTTTTACCGTACCGCCCTGTGCCAGGCTGCCGTAGACCTCTGTCATATCCTTCTTGGTCTCGCCTAAGAACGTGACCGTGTCCGCAACGTCCCTGTCCTCCCAGATGCCTTCGTCATTAAAAATCCGAAGCTTTAACTGTTTGGAAAAGGTACCCTCCAGCGCCGCACCGCTCATAAAACCGTACTGCCACTGGCTAAGGTCGGTACTGACAAAGGCGATTTCGCCGCTGAAATCCAGATAAAATGTCGCAGCCAGGCCGGTTTCGATCTTGATTGCCTTTTTGTTGCCGGCATCATACTGCCCCTTAAAATCGTCCGAGACCGCATACTCTGTCTCACCCACCGTAACATACTGTTTGCCGTTCTTTTCACGTACCGCGGTCACCGTGCCGCCGGCCTTATCGCTGCTTACAATCGCGGTGACACATTCCTTATCCCGGCTTTCCATGACGGATACCACGTTCTTTACCGTCAGCCGTGTAAAATCCGTGGGATAATATTCACCGCTCTGTGCCTGAAAACTCTTGATATCCACACATAGCCGGCCGTTATCTTTAAAATCCACCGTTTCCATCCGCAGTCCGTCTGTGAGGAGCTGATTGGTCTGATCCAGCGCCGTCACATAGTAATTGACATATTCATAAACCTTAACGACCTCATATAAGTTGTCATTGTCCGCGTCAATCAGCGTTAAAAAGCCGCTTTTCGGTTTTAAATCCGCAGCCGTAAAATCAAACAGGGCGCGGTCGTTATAAATCACATCAACGTCCCCGGCAAGCTTTGCCTCCCTCTCACGGCCGTCTGCGTCCGGGTAATAAACAATCTTCTCTCTCTTTGCATCTGCGATATCATCCGCTGCAATCTTCAGCGTGCGGTTCTCGCTCAGCTTTTGCAGATAAACCAAGGTATCATCCTCGGTATACCAATACTCCACACGGTATCCAAGCAAGGAGTCCGCATTGGTCTCTCCCAGCTGATACGGCTTTTGGCCGATTGAGATCCAGCCTTCCTTTAAGCCGGATTCCGCAGTAAGGCCGGTCTTTTCGTTTCCGTCTACGATACCGGTCGCGGATACTGCGTGCCAATACTCGGTATAGATTCTTTTGGAATCTGCAACTTTCCATTCCGCGTTTTCGCCGTACTTTGTCTGGACCATCATGGGGATATCCATGGCGTTATAACATATCTTTGCAGCCTGGCCGCAATTTAAGACATCCATTTCTCCGATCGAAAGACCGCGCAGCAGTCCGAGTTTATTGGCTGCCGCCCAATCCTTGCCGTCACCGATGGAGGGACGGTATCCCAGAATATCCAAAAGCGACGATACCAGCTGATAGGCAAACGCCGGCTCCTCCGGGCGAAACAGTCCGCTCTCCGGCGCCCGGAACAGCCCGGCGCCGATTGCCGCCGCAACGTCTCCGTACAGGGGATCGCCCGTCTCCATATCCGTAATCGGAAGGGTCGCGTCTGCAAGCGCCGGTGTATGGATGATTTTTCGCAAAATCGACGCAAGCTCTGCGCGTGTTACGGTTTGGCTCAGCAGCAATTCTCCTTCTGCGCTAGGAGACAGCAAATCAAGCTGCAATGCAAAATGCACGGCGTCGGCGTCATAGCCCCCGTTTTCAACCGTTGCGGATTCCGCAAAAACCTGCGGTACCGCCGAAACGGTCATTGCAAAAATCAAACACATGATTAACAAGCATCGTTTCATCTTTTTACCTCCCTATCGATTACGCTTTTACCATCAAAAGATAGATCACCTTAGCGGCCATGGCTCTGGTTGCATGCTCCTCCGGCGCAAATTCCGTCTCGCTGACGCCGTTCATCACACCGTAGCCGCAAAGCGCGTCCACCGCCTCTTTCGCATACTCCGCGATCTGCGATCCATCTGAGAACGATTGCACCGCTGCGTTTTTTTGCGGTTCTCTTTCCAAAATCTGCAAGGTTCTATACAGCATTACCGCCATATCCTGACGGCTGATCTCGGTGCCGATCCCAAAATGCTGCGCATCGATGCCCTGTACAATTCCCTTTTCTGCCGCGGCAAAAACATAAGGTGCGTACCAGGCGGATGCGTCCACATCGGCAAAGTCCGTGACCTGACCGCTCCACGAAACGTCAAACGCCCCCACCAGAATCTTCACAAATTCTTCTCTGGTGACGGCTCGGTCCGGTTCAAAGGCGTCGGCACGAACCCCTTGAATCACCTTTTGGTTCGCAAGATACTCAATGGCCTCGGCAGCCCAGGGCACTGTTGCCAAATCGGTAAACTTGGTTGCCGGCGTCAATGCCGATGAAGTGTAATCCTGATCGGTATGTTCTTTGGAGGTATCGGTCATGCCGGCGCTAAGCCCCCCGGAAGAAATACCGGACACGGAGCCGCCGCCGGAGCCGCCGCTGCCGCTATTTCCGGCGTTGCCGGTATTGCCGCCTGTGAACCAATTCTTTACATAATTAGAAATATTGTCATAACTGTCAAAATTCCGGACGCTTTCTAAATCCTTATAGAGTGCGTTTTTCTGTTCCGTTACAGCGCTCTGATAAGCGGCAGGCAGACTCAGCTGATCTTGATAGGTACGAAGGAGCGCTTCCATCTTACCCCTGGTTGCCTGGTTGAAGGCAGAAACGCAAACCGATTCTAAGAACCTTGCCTGCAGCTGCGATACCTGCGCATAGGTTCTGCCGCCGACATGCGCTCCGACCTCCTGCGGATTATCAAGTTCCTCCGCAAGGGACGGGTCTATGCTTAAAATATCCTTATACTTTATAAGCCGCTCCATAACCTCCGCCGCGGTCCTTCCTTCCTCCACCGCTGCAATGGCGCAGCTTTCGCGAAATGATTGCTGAACTTCTCCTAGGCTTTGATACGCAGTCTGTTCCTTAGCCGTCAGCATCTTCTCAAACACTTTTGCCGAAGATGTGAGCGAGGCGTAGATTTCTTCCGTATCAATGTTGAGCTCCTTTTGATGATCCAAAACTTCCTTTTGCAGGGCGGCTGCGGTCTTTGTGCCATTTATGCTCTCCAGGATTCTGTCCTGCCCCGCCCGTGACAGATAATAAAACGAGATTTTCTTATCCACGCTGCGGCTTCCCTCTATCGTCAGCATAATCTGATAATCCCCGGACGCCGTCTCGGCGCTGACCGGCACATCCACAATATAGCTCCCGTCCGCCGCAGACCTTCCCTGCTCCAGCACAATCAGCTGATCTGCCGTGGTTTCCTCCGTCAAAGCTGTGTCGGTTCCCCTTAAAACCTTAATGACAAATTCCTTGGCCTCTTGCGTATTAAGCTTTCCGTGGATACGGATTCTGTCATTTCCTCCGGACGCCGTCATGCTGACCTCTGCGGCCGCAAGCAGCGGCATTGCCGCAAGGATCCCGGTAAGTGCTGCACACAGAAATTTTTTTCGTCTCAACATATCCGTTCGCTCCTTTCCAAATTCTACGATTTAAAACGATATTGCATTAACCGATTTTTTCATCTCTTTGCCGTCCCGGTACACCTTCCAGCCGATATGTCCGTACTTTTGTCCTGTTTTGTCATAGCTGATCCGATAGTTCTTTCCGTGAATCCTGACAGAATCCAAACAAAAATACTCCCACGAGCGGGGAATCATCGGGCAAAAACTTACGGTATTTCCGTGCGCCCGCACCCCGGCAAGTCCGCTGATAACCAAATCACAAAATGTGGAATGATTATAATCCTTGCCGCGCTCATAGCCGCCTTTCTCCTTCGGCCATCCCCATTTTTTCAGCAGCGTTCGGCTGGACCAGTCGTCTCTGTCGGGCGCCTTTACCTCATCAATCCACATTTGCTTTTTTCCCTGTTCTTCTTTGGTATGCTGCCTTGCATACTGCAGCAGCAGCCGATAAAACAAACCGGCGTACTTTTCTTTTTCTCTGGTGATATCCACCGCCGCAATCAGCCCGGTTAAGACCTGTGCCGTTGCAAACGGCCAGATATAACCATTCCACAGGCACTCGTGATCGACAGGAAACAAAAACCGCGGATCGCCCTGTTCTGCCGTTGTAATACCAAAATCTGCGGCAAACACATTTTTATCCTCCAGCAGGTCAAAAACCCGCTCCTGTCCCGGATCCGGCATCTTAAAATACCATGGGATGTAGCCGATCAGCTCTCGCGGCACCTTGGCCGTATCGATTTGATCCGGCCTTTCAAACGACCCGTTTTCAGGATGCAACGCTTTATAAAAGCCATCCCGAAAAAGCAGGCGGTTCATATCCGCTTTGATATTTGCGGCGCGGTCATAAAATGCGTCCATCGGATGTCCGCACTGCACCGACAGATCATAAATCGCCGACGCATTGCCGTACATATAGCTGTTCAGTGTGGGACGAACTCCTTTGGTTACGCGTCCGCTGCCGCTGCCGCTGATGGAATATTCCATAGCGTCCCGGTCGTCAATTGACCAGTAAAGTCCGCACGGCGTCTTTCGCTCTGCCTCCCATCTTAGGTAATAGGGTACAGCCTCTTTTAAAAAATCCGTGAGCTGCAATGCGCCGGTCACATCGTGATACGCCGCAGCCGCCCAGATCAGCCATGAGCTGTAACGCATCCCCTCATCAGGATGACGAAAAAAGAACCTGATATAATCACCAAGGTAGCGCTTTGCGTGATGCAGCCACCTGCCCTCCATCAGATGATGTCCGGCCGCAGCATTGATGACGTTGTATTTTCCGCTCCACGGCACATCCGGCAAAAACTCTGTAATCACAAAGCCCTCCGGCGTGCTTTTGATATGCTTGCGGTAAACCCACCAGCGAAAGTAGTAGGTCTTTTCGATCTCGGCATCCGGACACTCCAAACGGGGAATTTCATTTTGCAGCCACTCCATGGCATGTGCATTGTCAATGTCGTTTTTGTAACATTCCTCGTCCGATATGCAAAACTCCGCGATATAATCCTCAAAACACATTGTTCCCTCTCCTGCTAAAACAAGTCCCGAACCGCGCACTCCGCAAGACCGATGAACTCATTGGTCTTTGTTCTGCCGTTATACCAAAGCCTCCACATTTTTTTCTCTTCATCCCACAGGACGGTGGGTTTATAACAGGCCTCACTGTCCCATTCTCCCGCAGTCGGCTCGATCAGCGGATTATGGGTCGAACGCTTCCATCCGCCGATGCCATCTTCCGAATGTGCAACACAGATTCTTGCCGTGTCAATGTCCTCATACCCTATGTAAAACATCAGATATCCCATATCCTCTGTCTTTAAAATCTGGCTGCCGCCGATCCGATCCTGTTCAAACACGTTTTTCTTATCGCAGGTAAAAATCGGATTGCCAAAATATTTTTCCCAATGAATCCCGTCCCGGCTCTCCGCGTAGGCAATTACGTTCGGCTCATAGGTGTCCCCGGCCGAATACCACATCCGATAGACGCCATCTTCATATAAAACGCAGGGGTTCATCACAGAATCACCCTCCCAGGATTCCTCAAACGAAAGGATCGGTTCTGACTGTTTTCTTTCGAAAATGAGACCGTCCTCACTCTCGGCATAGCCGATCCAGCTATGCCCGTTCGCCTGCCCCGTATACCACATTTTGTATACGCCGTCGATCATAAGCACACAATCACGGTTCACCTCATCCTCCCATCCGCTCTCAGGATTGGGTGTCAGCGTCAAGACTGGATCGCTCCAGCTTACTCCATCTATGCTAAATGTTACCGCACAGGATTTTTTCCCTCTGTAAGAAAAATCCATTCTTAACATTTTGTTCTGTTTTGAAATATAGGCGTCAAATACGGTTCCGATTTCTCCGCTTCCAAAAACGGGATTTTTTTCAAATTTTTTGAAAAACTCCATAAAATTTACTCCTTTTTTCTTGACTCAACTTGTTCAACATGATATATTATAGTATAGATTTTCAGTTTATGTCAATAACGATTTGTTCCCTATAATATACAATTTGTTCTCTAAAAAGGAAATGGAGGATGATTTCATGAATCTCTTAAAGGAATCCTGCTACGAAAAGAAAAAATTCATGCGTATTCCGACCGAAACCGCGAAACAGCTCTACTATTACGTCCAGTGGACGGGGCGTTTTGTATGCAAGCAAAACTTTCATATCAAACGCAGCCATTTTACCAGCTTTCTTTTAATTTATACCACCGAGGGCGGCGGCGCTTTAAACTACGGCGGCAAGCAGTACCGTATCGAGAAAAACACCATGTGCCTTTTAGACTGCCGCATGCCGCATGAATACTGCACCTCTTCCGCACCCTGGGACTTTAAATTTATTCACTTTTACGGCAATCTCAGCAAGGCCTATTATGACTATATCACGCATCTCTACGCGGCGCCGGTTTTTTCCTGCGGCATTACCGATATCGGCGCTATTTTTGATCGCGTGATTGAAAATGTGCAAAATTCCGGCGAGGAATCCCTTTGCTCTGAGTATGTCTATCGGATTCTTACTGAGCTAATCCGCGGCTTTCACCATGCGGACAATGCAGTGAATGCAAAAATTATTATGAATTATATTGCCGAAAACTACATGGAATGTATGGATGTTGACGATATCGCAAGGGTATTTAACCTGAGCCGCAGCTACTTTACAACAAGGTTTAAAGAGGACACCGGGATTTCTCCGTACGCATACTTAAAACAATGCCGTATTTCTGCGGCAAAAGGACTTTTAACCAACACCAACCTCACCATTCAGGATATCTCCGAGCGCTGCGGTTTTAACAGTTGCAGCGCCTTTATCCGCACCTTTAAAAGCGCGACCGGCACAACACCGCTGCTGTATCGCAGGCGTCCCTAGTCGAATCTCCTGTTGTTTGCCGAATGGGTCAGTGCAAGAAAGAGCGCCGCGAAAATCCGATGGATTTTCGCGGCGCTCTTTCTTGCGCATTCTTCATCTCAGCTGATCGATGCTTTCAATAACTGTTTTCAGCATCGCCTTATATTTTTCGCCCTTTTGGCGTTCTTCCTCTACCACGGCAGCCGGCGCCTTTTCGGTAAAGCCCTTGTTAGAGAGCTTCCCTTCTACGCGTTTGATCTCGCCCTCCAGACGCTTTTTCTCCTTGCCTAAACGTTCCAGTTCCTTTTCTTTATCGACCAGTTCGTCAAAGGGCAAAAGCAGTTCTGCACCGGGGCTGACAACCGAAACCGCGTTTTCCGGGATTCCGCTCTTATCCTTTTGGATCACCACGCGATCCGCGGACGCCAGCTTGGTATAGAAAGCGACGCCCTTCTCAAAAATATCCGTCTGCGCCGTCACGATATAAACGTTACACTTTTTAGACGGCGGAACGTTCCGCTCACTGCGGATATTACGGATTCCTTTAATAGACGCCATCAGCATCTGCATCTGATCGGCAGCCTCCGGATTTTTCAGCGCCTCGTCATAAACCGGGAAGGCGGAAATCATAATGCTCTCTCCCTCATGCGGCAGCGCCTGCCAGATTTCTTCGGTGATAAAGGGCATGAACGGATGCAGCAGCTTTAAGGTACCGGACAGCACATAGGTCAGCACCTGCTGCGCCGTTTGGTTGCTCTCGTCCTTTGCAAAAAAGCGCGGCTTTACCAATTCGATATACCAGTCGCAGAAACTGTCCCAGATAAAATCATACAACTTGGAAACCGCGATACCCAGTTCATACTTATCCAGATTTTCCGTCACTTCCCGAATAAGCTCGTTATACGCGTGCAAAATCCAGCGATCCTCTAATTGCAGCTTCGAAAACTCCGGCAGACAGCAGGCATCGATATCCAGATTCATCAAAACAAACCGCGATGCATTCCAGATCTTATTAGCAAAGTTCCGGCTTGCCTCCACCCGTTCGGTGCTAAAGCGCATATCGTTACCCGGCGAGTTCCCGGTAGCAAGCGTAAAGCGCAGGGCATCGGCGCCGTATTGATCAATAATCTCTAAGGGGTCAATGCCATTCCCCAGCGATTTGCTCATCTTGCGTCCCAGGGCATCGCGCACCAGGCCGTGAATATAAACATGACGGAACGGCACCTGCCCGGTATGTGCAAGGCCGGAGAACATCATCCGCATAACCCAGAACGGGATAATGTCATAGCCGGTAACTAAGGTGCTGGTTGGGTAAAAATACGCCAGGTCTTCGGTCTGATCCGGCCAGCCCAGGGTCGAAAACGGCCAGAGCGCCGAGCTGAACCAGGTATCTAAGGTATCGGGATCCTGGCGCATCTCCTTGCCGCATTTGGGACAGTGCGCGGTCTCTTCTTTGGTAACAACAATTTCATCGCAGTCATCGCAGTAAAATGCCGGAATCCGATGTCCCCACCACAATTGTCTGGAGATACACCAGTCCTTGATATTTTCCAGCCAGTGGAAGTAAACCTTTTCAAAATGCTCCGGTACAAATTCCGTCTCGTCATTTTTTACCGCGTCAATCGCCGGCTGTGCCAGCGGTTTCATCTTCACAAACCACTGCCTGGAAATGATCGGCTCTACCGTGGTACCGCAGCGGTAGCACTGTCCCACGTTATGCGTATGCGCTTCGGTCTTTACCAAAAGTCCCTGCTCTTCAAGATCAATCAGCATCGCCTTGCGGCAGGCGTAGCGATCCATACCCTCGTACTTTCCGGCATAGGCGTTCATGGTCGCATCATCGTTTAATACCTTAATCTGCTTCAGATTGTGCCGCTGTCCCACCTCAAAATCGTTCGGGTCGTGCGCCGGTGTAATCTTCACGCAGCCGGTTCCAAACTCCCGGTCAACGTACTCGTCCGCAATCACGGGGATTTCTCTGCCGACCAACGGCAGAATCAGCTTCTTTCCGATCAGATCCCGGTAGCGTTCATCCTCCGGGTTGACCGCAACCGCTGTATCGCCGAACAAGGTCTCCGGGCGGGTGGTTGCAATCACCACATAGCCGTTGCTGTCCTTGATCGGATATTTAATATGCCAGAAATGTCCTGCCTGCTCGGTGTGTTCCACCTCAGCGTCAGACAACGCCGTGATACAGTGCGGACACCAATTGATGATGCGGTTTCCCTGATAAATGAGCCCTTTGTTATAAAGGTTGACAAAAACCTCTTTAACGGCTTTGCTGCAACCCTCGTCCATGGTGAACCGCTCCCGCTCCCAGTCGCAGGAGCAGCCGATCTTTTTCAGCTGGCTGATAATGCGGCCGCCGAACTTCTCCTTCCAGGCCCAGACACGCTTTAAAAACTCCTCCCGTCCAAGGTCGTACCGGGTCAGGTGTTCATTGACACGCAGATCCTCCTCCACCTTGATTTGCGTGGCGATTCCGGCGTGGTCGGTACCGGGAATCCAAAGCGCCGCATAGCCCTGCATTCTTTTTGCACGGATTAAAATATCCTGAAACGTCTCATCCAAGGCATGTCCCATATGCAGCTGGCCGGTGACGTTTGGCGGCGGAATCACAATCGTAAAGGGTTCTTTATTCGGGTCAATTTCCGCATGGAAATAGCCCTTATCCATCCAATCTTGGTAAATGCGTTCTTCGACCTGTTTCGGGTCATAGGTTTTTGAAAGCTCTTTTGGCACAAAACCGCTCCTCTCTATCCAAAGGGGATGCAAAACATAGATCCCCTATTTTTTTCTATTGTGTTATCATACCATGGTTTTTTGTGATATGCAAGTCCTTTTACTCGATATTGACGCGGCCGCCGCACGGGTTTAGGGTATCCCCCTCCCAAAAATACAGTGTGCGCGATGAATATTTTGCCGGCGCACTGCCAAGTGACAGGGTATAGATCATAAATTCCCGTTTGCTTTTCAGCGTCTGTTGTTCTATTTTGCCGATCACACCGAATTTGCTTCGGTATACCGTGCGCAGCGTCACCTCGGCCGGCGGCGTGTTTAAAAAGAGATACTTGAGACTGTTTCCTTCCGCGCGGCTGACAAAGATATCTCCGACATACAAACTGTCAGAGCAAAAGAAATGATTGTTTGCATAAAATCCGATTTTACCGCCCTCTCGCATCAGCGTTATGGGGTTTGGATAGTTAAAAATATAATCCGTCTCATAGGTTGTATCGGTGCAGTCCGGCACGCTGCCGTCCTTTCTGTGAGAACTCCATTTTGCCTTATCGCCGTGACCGCCGTCGGTATCGCGCCGTAGCATGGTTGCCTCGCTGACCAAGAAATAATCATGCGAGGACAGCGCCCGATCCTCCCCATCCGGATCGTCCCAGGTTGCGTCCAAAAAGTACCATTTTCCACTCAGTTTGATGCAATTCCACATATGGTTATTGGCGTGATTGGGATCGGAGGGATCGTTCGGATCCCCTGCCATATAGGTAATAAAGTTGGTCTCAAAGCCAAGGCTGTCCGCAACCATATAGAACATCTGTGAATATCCCTGACACACAGCCTTTCCTCCGTTTGCGATACCGTAGGCATGATAGGAGGTGTCCTGAAAGGTGTAATCATACGCCGTATCCTTGATGATGGCATCGTGCACGGACAGGATCTGTTCTAAGGGGGCCTCATGCTGCTTAGCGGCACTCACATACGCCGCAGCCTTTTGCTGCAGCAAAATCCGCGCCGCATCGTCCTCTTCCTTGCTGCCGAGCAAATAGTTGGGGATAAGCCGGGTTACCATTCCCGACGGCGTCTGCCAGACCATATACCCTGTGCGCAGCAACGCCATCGGACGGGTCATCGCAAAACGCATATAAAGCGCGTCGATTTCGTCCGCCGGGATCTGAAATTCCCGAACCGGAATCTCCTCTTGATGCTCCATGCAGGCTTTTTCCAGGTAGGCAAAAAAAGCGTCCTCATCATATTCGGCAGAAAGCGCAACGTCCCCATTCTCGGCTGTCCCGTCCACTTCCGGTAAAATCCTTGTTTCACCGCGCCATACGCCGTCGCGCCGCATATCCCGTTTTATTTGTACCACCGACAGCGGCTCCTCTTCCGCAAAAGCGGCCGGCGCCGCAAGGGACGCGAGCAGCAACAGGGATAAAAGTACCGCCGTCATTCGTTTTATCATCATAAATTCCTCCCGTTTTTATGAGCGCTGTACCCGTATTTTCAACAAAAAATCCGCCTGAAAGGAAAGCGCCGAAGCGCCGCATTCTTTCAAGCATATTCCATTATAACGGAAAGCCGCCGCTTTGTCACGCTTTTTTTACAATATTTTTTCAGACAGGCACCATCCTCCCCTTTTTTCATAAGGTAAGACAGAAAGGGGATGACAGAATGCATACGCTATGGCGCAGATTTCGCTACCGTTTTTTTACCGGCCGGCAAAGAGGCACACACCGCAAGGTCTATCGGCACACAATCGGCGGCAAGCTGCGTTCCTGCTTCGTTTTTCTTCTTCTCACCACTCTGCTTTTCGGAATTTTTGCCGCCGTGCGCCGGGTTGGCACGATGGGCAGGCAAGCCGCGGCGGCCGTTCTGAACCAAAGACTGGTTTATGACGCCAATGCGGCCGTATCAGAGCTGATGCAGGAAAATGCAGACGAAATCCGCACCCTCACAACGCTGCAAAAGGACGAGAACGGCGCGCTCCAATCCATGCACACCGACTACACGGCCGCAAATCGCGTCAAAGCGGAGTTATTGCTGAAAATCGGCGACAAGCTCCGCGCCATCCACGCGGTGGACACTTATATTCCCATCGGACTTTTGTTTTCGGACGCCCTATACACCGGCATCGGCTTTCATCTGCCGATCCGCGTATTTTGCGCTGAGAAAATTGATGTCTCGTTTTGCGATACGTTTACGGCGGCCGGCATCAACCAAACGCGCTATCTGCTCTCGGCGGATATCACCATCACCGCAAGGGTCGGCGGCATTGCAAACAGTGAGGAAATCACGGTTACCACGCAGGTTCCCATGACCGAAACGATTCTGCTCGGCGCCGTCCCCGATACCTATCTCTCCGTTCCCGGTCGCTAAAATCTCTACTTGATTCTTTTTAAAAAATTCGGTATACTATACAAGACACTGATTTTATAAAGGGGAAGGAGCGCTCCGTATGCCCGATCAAGCAGTCAAAGAGGAAATCCAAAAACTCCGCGCCGAATTGGAGCGGTATAATGAAGAATATTATGAAAACGACCGGCCCAGCGTCAGCGATTTTGTCTATGATGAACGAATGAACCGGCTACTCCGTCTGGAGGCACAGTACCCGGAGCTCATCACGCCGGATTCTCCCACCCAGCGGGTCGGCGGCGCGGTGTCAGACGGCTTTGACGAGGTTGTCCACACCGTACCGATGCAAAGTCTTGCAGACGTGTTCTCGAAGGAGGAGCTTTGCGACTTTGACAGCCGCACCGCCGCTGCGCTGCAAACGGACTCGGTGGAATACGCCGTAGAGATGAAGATTGACGGCCTTTCGGTCTCTCTGGAATACGAAAACGGCAGTCTGGTGCGCGGCTCGACTCGCGGCAATGGCAATGTCGGCGAGGATATCACGGCAAATCTTAGAACCATCGGCAGCATTCCGCTGCGACTGAAGGACGCGATCCCTTATCTGGAGGTGCGCGGTGAGGTATTTATGCCAAAGGCCGGCTTTGTTAAACTGAACGAACAGTGCGAGAGCGTCGGCAAGCCGCCGTTTGCCAATCCCAGAAACGCGGCGGCCGGATCGCTGCGGCAGCTGGACAGCCGCATTACGGCGCAGCGGCAGCTGGACATCTTTATTTTTAATGTTCAGCAGATTGATGGAAAAAACTTTGCCACTCATACGGAATCGATCGCCTATTTAAAGGAGCAAGGGTTTAAAACCATTCCGGAGCGCGGCCTCTTCTACGGGGCGGACGCCGCCTATGAAGAGATTATGCGGATCGGCCAGGCGCGCGGTGCGCTCAGCTTTGACATTGACGGCGCCGTGGTAAAGGTCAACCGCTTTGATCAGCGAGAGACGCTGGGTACCACCAGTAAAACGCCGCGCTGGGCAGCCGCCTACAAATTCCCGGCCGAGCAGCAGGAAAGCCGCCTTTTGGATATTGTCTTGCAAGTCGGCCGCACCGGTGTTATTACGCCGAACGCCGTTTTAGAGCCGGTGCGGATTGCCGGCTCGACGGTAAGCCGCGCGACCCTGCACAATGAGGATAATATCCGTGACAAGGATATCCGCATCGGCGATGTGGTGGTGATTCAAAAGGCCGGCGACATCATCCCGGAGGTGGTGCGTTCTCTGCCGGAGCGGCGCAGCGGATCGGAACAGGTTTTTCACATGCCAAAGGTCTGCCCGGCCTGCGGCGAGCCGCTCTACCGCGAGGAGGGCGAGGCCGCCGTGCGGTGTTTGAGCTCCAACTGCCCGGCGCAGCAGCTGCGCAGTATCATTCACTTTGCCTCCCGGCCGGCCATGGACATTGACGGTCTCGGTCCCGCCATCGTTCAACAGCTGCTGGATAACGATCTGATTGCGGACTGTGCGGATCTGTACCGTCTTCGCGCAGACGACCTGGTCGCTCTGGAGCGCTTTGCGGAAAAATCAGCGCAGAACCTGATTGCTGCGATTGCGGCCTCCAAACAGCAGGGACTGGATCGCGTTCTGTTCGGTCTCGGCATTCGGCTGATCGGCAGCAGTGCGGCAAAATCCCTTGCGGAGCATTTTGAAAGCCTGGACAATCTGATGCAGGCAGACGAGGCGGCCATTGCAGCGATCCCGGATATCGGCGCCAAGATGGCGGCAAGCCTGACGCATTATTTAAAAGAAGAAAAATCCATAGAGCTTTTTGATAAGCTGCGCGCAGCCGGCGTACGGCTCACCTACCAAAGCAGTCGCGTCAGCAATCGCCTTGCCGCAAAGACCTTTGTCTTAACCGGCACGCTAAGCACGATGACGCGCAGCGAGGCCAAAGCGCTGATTGAGGAAAACGGTGGCAAGGTCAGCGGCAGCGTCTCCAAAAAGACAGACTTTGTCGTTGCCGGCAGCGAAGCCGGCAGCAAGCTTGAAAAAGCGGCCGCACTCGGCGTTCCCATCCTCTCGGAGGATGCGTTAAAAGCCATGTTAGACGGCGAAAATGAAAGAAAAAATTGATCCAAAATAGGTCTCTTTGCCATGGTGAAAAGCCATGGCATTTTTTTGCAAAACGCTGCCTGAAAACCTTGACACGGTACACAAAATGTGGTATTCTTGACGCAGGGTGAGATGCGTTTGATCCCCAAAGTATATAAATCAAAGGAGCCTTGATATTATGAAGATTTTAGTGACCGGTGGCGCCGGCTATATCGGCAGCCATACCTGTGTGGAATTACTCGAAAACGGCGATGAAGTTGTCGTACTGGACAACCTGGATAACAGCTGCGAGGAAGCGGTGCGCCGGGTTAAAGAGATTACCGGCAAGGATTTTCCGTTTTACAAGGCCGATCTTTTGGATTATGCGGCAACCGAGCAGGTTTTTAAAGAACACGATTTTGACGCAGTCATTCATTTTGCGGGCTTAAAGGCGGTCGGCGAAAGCGTTGCAAAGCCGCTTCTCTATTACCACAATAATATCACCGGCACACTGAATCTTTTGGACATTATGGGAAAGTACAACGTTAAGAAACTGGTGTTCTCCTCTTCCGCTACGGTATACGGCGATCCGCACACCGTTCCGATCCGGGAGGATTTTCCGCTTTCCTGCACCAATCCGTACGGACAGACTAAGCTCACGATTGAATATATCTTAAAGGATCTCAGCAGGGCGGATCCGGATTGGGGCATCGTGCTGCTCCGTTACTTTAATCCGGTCGGCGCCCACAAAAGCGGCATGATCGGCGAGGATCCGAACGGCATTCCCAACAATCTGGTGCCCTATATTTCCCAGGTTGCGGTCGGCAAGCTAAAGTGCCTGTCGGTCTATGGCAATGACTATGACACCAAGGACGGCACCGGGGTACGGGATTATATCCACGTCACCGATCTTGCCATCGGCCACTTAAAGGCGCTCAAAAAGATTGAGAACGAGACCGGCGTTTTGATCTACAACCTCGGCACCGGCACCGGTTACAGCGTGCTGGATATGATTGCGGCATTTGAAAAGGCAAGCGGCAAGGAAATCCCTTATAAAATTGTTGACCGCCGTCCCGGCGATGTGGCAAGCTGCTATGCAGACCCCACCAAGGCAAACCGCGAGTTGGGATTTTGCGCGACGCACACACTGGACGATATGTGTGCCGACACCTGGAAATGGCAGACGCAAAATCCGAACGGATATAAGAGCTAAAGAAGCGGGCGGCAGGACAGAAGTCCTGCCGCTTATTTCCTGAATACCATCGGGATTTGACAAGATCGATGATTTCGATTATAATAAAAAGGTTCTTATTTTTTTGCGGCCGCTTAAGGCTTGCGCCGCATGGCTAAAATGGAGGTTATTAAATGGAAAAAAAGATTACGCTGACTGCAGAGGGGTTAAAAAAGCTGGAGGACGAGCTGGAATATTTAAAAACCAAAAAGCGCAAAGAGGTTTCCGAAAAGATCAAGGTTGCGCTTGGCTTTGGCGACCTGTCCGAGAACTCGGAATACGATGAGGCGAAAAATGAGCAGGCTCAGGTGGAAATCCGTATCAATGAGCTGGAGAACATGCTGAAAAATGTGACTGTGATCGACGCGGACGACATCGACCGCACCAAGGTCGGCATCGGCACCAAGGTACAGATCCTGGATGTAGAATTTGACGAGGCCGAGTGGTATACCATCGTTGGCTCTACCGAGGCAGACCCAATCCAGGAAGAAGAAAAGACGATTTCCAACGAGTGCCCCTTGTTTATGGCAATCAAGGGCAAGGGCGTGGGCGAGACTGCCGTTGTGGAAACACAGGACGGCCCGGTCAGCTACAAAATTCTTGCGATCGAATAAGCCTGAATAAGGAAGAGGAGAGTTATATGAGCGAACAAAATCAACAAAACGGTGCACCGACCGCCCCGGAAAAGGATTTGACCGAGGTTTTAAAGGTACGCCGCGAGAAATTAGCCGCCCTTTTGGCGGATGGTGAAAATCCTTTTGCCATTACCAAATTTGACCGCCAAAACCATGCGGCCGAAATTATTGAGGATTATGCAAATTTTGAGGGCAAAACCGTTGTTTTGGCCGGCCGCCTTATGTCAAAGCGCGTCATGGGTAAAATGTCCTTTGCCGATTTACAGGACGGCTCCGGCAAAATTCAGCTCTGCGTAAAACGGGATGAGCTGGGCGATGAGGCTTATAAAAAATATAAAAAGTTTGATATCGGCGACATTGTCGGCATCACCGGCGAGGTGTTTACCACCCAGCGCGGTGAGATTTCGGTACGGGCATCCAAGGTTACCTTGCTTAGCAAGTCCCTGCGTCCCCTGCCGGAAAAATTCCACGGTCTTACCAACCCGGATTTACGTTATCGGCAGCGTTATGTCGATTTAATCATGAACCCGGAGGTCAAAAAGACCTTTCGGCTGCGGAGCCGGATTATGACCGCGATTCGGAACTATCTGGATTCCCTCGGGTATATGGAGGTCGAAACCCCCATTTTAAATACCATTGCAGGCGGTGCGGCAGCACGGCCGTTTATCACGCACCACAACACCTTAGACATTGATATGTATCTGCGTATCGCGCCGGAGCTTTATTTAAAGCGACTGGTGGTCGGCGGTTTTGAAAAGGTTTATGAAATGGGTCGGCTTTTCCGCAACGAAGGTATGGACGTTAAGCACAATCCGGAGTTTACCACGATTGAGCTGTATCAGGCCTATGCCGACTATAAGGATATGATGGATTTGACTGAGGATATGATCCGCACGGTTGCCAAAGAGGTTTTGGGCACCACCACCATCGTTTATCAGGGCGAAGAAATTGATTTGGGCAGCCCCTGGCAGCGGATTACCATGCAGGACGCCATCTTAAAGTATACCGGCGCCGACTTTAAAACCGTATCGACCGCAGCAGAGGCAAAGGCATTGGCAGAGTCGGTCGGCATTGCTTTTGATGAAGATACTGCCGACCTTTCCAAGGGTGAAATCATCAGCCTGGTCTTTGAAGAACGGGTCGAAGAACAGCTGGTACAGCCGACCTTTATCACCGAATACCCGGTAGAAATTTCGCCGCTTGCCAAGCGCTATGCGGACAACCCCGACTTTACCGAGCGTTTTGAGGTGTTCATCACCCGCCGCGAATTTGGTAACGCGTTTTCGGAGTTAAATGATCCGATCGATCAGAAGGAGCGATTTTTAAAGCAGGTGGAAAAGCGAGAAAAGGGCGACGATGAGGCCAGCATGATGGACGAAGATTACGTAAATGCTTTGGAATACGGACTTCCGCCCACCGGCGGTCTGGGCATCGGCATCGACCGTCTTGTGATGCTGCTGACCGACAGTTCCTCCATCCGCGACGTATTGCTCTTCCCCACAATGAAGCCGTTGGATAAATAAATGGCGTGGTTGTGCGGTTTTGGCGGATTGAAAGCTAAAATTTACGACCGATTTACGACCAAATAAAGAGAACACGCAAAAATAATGAAATAGGACAATAAGGAGGACAGAAGAATACTTCTATCCTCCTTAATATGTGAAATGCTTGTATACATATAAACAATATAGCACAATAAATACTTGCGTAAAGGAGGTAAGAAATATGGGTAAAAAAGTTGAAGTTAGCGAAACTGTAACAGAAAACATTTTCAGAAATTATTATGGGGCAACTACTTTTATTGAAAAATCTGCCATTCCGAAAGAATATGGTTTTAAGAGTAAAAGTGATGATTCAGAAGAAAAAGGATATCCTGATTTTTTTCTGGACAAAGATGAATTTGATTTCGTTATTGTAGTAGAAGCAAAGGCTGAAAATCATAAGAATGCAATAAGTGATGTTAAGCTATATTTAAAAAATAATAACATTACACAAGATATTATAGGTATTGCTGTATCAGGACAAACAAAAGAGTCTTTAAAAGTAAGCTATTTTTTATATAAATATGTTGATAAGCATATAACGAAAATAGATTGTGATACATTGGTTCCTTTGGAAAGAATAAAAAAACTATATGTAAAGCATACAGTGGGTGAAAAGTCAACTATTGAACATTTAGTAAAAACCCTAAATGCTTTAAATAATCAGTTTCAAAATGAATCTATAGTAAGAGATACGGATAGAAGTTTATTTTTTTCTGGAATAATGATTGCTCTTAAAGATCCTACATTTAGGTCATCGTATCGTTGTATTCAAAAGCCTTCTGAGGAAGAAGCAAAGGCTTCAGATAAAAAGATGTTGGAAGCACATAATTTATCGGTAGCAATTGTTGAAGCTGTCAATAGGCAGCTTAACGTTAAGGTGAACAACTTGAGTAAAGAATATGATTGGCGAGATAGGTTTGCTTTTATTAAGGCAATAGATTATTCTTTGATTAAGTATAAGGAACTCATAAAGAATATTGAAAGCAATATCTATGCTCCATTTGAGAATGAAGAGAAACAGGATATTTTGGGAAGAGCATATAAAATTTTCTTATCTAAAGCAGGAAAGGTTGATAATAAAAATATAATTCTTACTCCAGATCATATTAAGGGACTGATGATTAAACTTGCTAGATTATCTCCTAACAGTGTATTACTGGATACATGTACTGGAAGTGGTGGGTTCCTTATGGAGGGTATGGAAACAATGCTTGCAATGGTTGGTGAGGACGAAGAAAAGAGAAATAATATTTTTGATAATCAGTTGATTGGATTTGAAATTGATCCAGTGTTGTTCACATTAGCTTGTTCAAATATGTTTCTCCATGGAGACGGAAGAAGTAAACTATTATTTAGAAGTTCATTGTTAGGGGACCAACATCAGAATATTGTTTATGCGACGGATGATGAGTTATTGAATAAAATCAGAGAATGGAAGCCAGATACCTGTGTTATTAATCCTCCGTATGAAAACAACAAACCGATTATGTTTGTTAAGCAGGCATTGGAATATTTGGTAAATAACGGAAGGTTAATTGTCATAATGCCGACACCAACATTGACTCATAATCAAGAAAAAAATGGTGATGGATTGACAGATGAAATACTGAAAGTAGCATCATTGAGGTATGTAATTCGGATGCCTGAAAGATTATTTTCAGAGCAGGGGAGGACAGTAAATACATCAATTTTTTGTTTTGAAAAAACGCCACATAGAAAAGATGATAAAGTTTTATTTTATGATATGTCTGATGATGGTCATATATCTATTCAACATAAGGGTAGATTAGATGTTTATGGTAAATGGAGTAAAATAGAACATGACGTGTGCGATGCAGTTTTTAACTCAAACGAAATTGATGGAATCTGTGAAAAGAGATTGATTTATGATGGTGATAAATTATGTTGCTCAGGTTTTAGGCAGATAAAAAACAGCAAATTTACGAATGTTAAGATGGGTGAGTTATTTAGATATGTAAAAGGGAATGTTGCAAGCGAAAAAGCGGACGAAAATGGAATATATGATTTGATAACTGCATCTAATGAATGGAAAAAACATTCTGATTATCAATATGATGAAGAAGCTTTGATATATGCTGTTTCTGCATCAGGAAGCCTAGGAAGAACGCATTATGTTAACGGAAAATTTGCTGCAAGTAATTTATGTATTATTTTATTCCCTACTGGTAAGTATAAAATTCATATGGCATTTTATAAATACTATTTGGAGAAAATGAGAGATAGAATTAGGCTAGATTTAGCAGATGGTACATCTAAATTAACTATTAATCCAGATGAATTAATGGACTATTATGTAGAATATATTCCTTATGAAGAGCAGGTTTCTTTTTATGAGAAAAATATTAAACCACTTGAGGATTTGGAAAGAAAAAGAAAGGAAATAGAAAATGGATTAAATGATAATTTGTCGCATATGTTGTCATAAGAAAAAAGATTATAGGAATAGTAGACGCATGGTATTTGATGGTCCCGATTTGCTCGGACATCTACAGACGCTCAAAAGCCTTGTCAAAGAATATTATAATAGCGAAATTGTTCCCACTCTTTTCAAGTATGAATTTTTGAAATAATTATATATTTTTCAAGTCTACCGACCAAAAATCGGTAGGCTCTTTTTTTTATGCCAATTTCTGAAGATGCCGTTATTTTTGCAAAGGTGAAGTTTTTGTAATAGGTATGAAAAATCCTATTTTACAGTTGCGAAAAAAACGCAGGAGTTTAGCTTTATAGCATGACATTATAACGAAAAAATTTTACAGTTGTTCCAACAGTACATTTATATACTCAAAACTTTTTCAAAAAGGTGTGAGTATATGTTATTAGAAGCATTATTAATTTGTTTAAAAATGTTGGAAACGGCAAAGTCAAATTCAGGGTCAAATCAGAAACATAGAGATTTTTTCTCAAAATTTCAAAAAGAATTTGAACCAATTTGTGAAGAAATTATTAACAGAAGTGCTTTGGTGAAAAAAGACAAAGAAGTCGCAAGGCTATTTTACCGTCACGACAAAGAATACACATGGGAAATGGCGTTTTCGCAAGTATATACCGAATATGCTGATTTGGACGATATCAAAAAATTGGTGGCTAATTGTAAAAAAAGGATTCAACGAGCAATTAATGAATACACAGATGAATATATCTAAAAAACTTTTAAAAAAATTTTTCAAATAATGTCCCATCGGGACATATTGGGTGTGATACAATAAATGTAGAAACAAGGAAACACCCAAAATGATTTCAAGTTTCCGCCAATCCAATTGGCGTTTTTTAGGAGAGGAGGAGATAAAATGAAGGTTGAAGGAATTAGCAGAGCAACAAATGCACAGGGGAAAGTCACAACTACGCTTCATTTGTCGGATAATTTCAACTGCTATTATAACAATGCAGAAGCAGGCAGAAGCTGCGAAGGCAAAAAGGTTGAGACAATCTATGCAGGCACTGTAGATTGTTCGGCGGTTAAAGTCGGTATGGAGATCGAGGTTATATATGACAAAGCTGTAGCAACGGCAAAGGGAATTTACCAGCCCATCAAGAGAATCGACATCATCGATTAAAAAATGGGGCGGAACACGCTTCCGCCCTCACACAAAAATTAAAATTCAGGAGGAATTTAAAATGGATACTATAGGAACAATTTTATTTGTTATCGCAATAGCCGTAATCGGCTTTGGTGGTGCTTGTTATGTGGTCAAGTTATGGACAGGATGTAATACTGATGAAGCGATAAAAAAGATACGCAACTTTGTAAATGGTACATCAGAAACACCTTTGTATGCAAATTTCGATTTGTATTCCGAAGTGTGGGATATTATTAAATCCACTATTAGCCAAAAACATTATGACGATATGGATAGGTTATTGAAAAGGTCTTCCGCTATATCATTATATAGCTACGGACATAGTAGCGGATTGCCTTATTTAGCATATTCATTTTACTGCGATGAGGGAAATAAATTAGTACTAGAAAATCTCATTGGTAATATAGCAAAAAAATATTTAGCCATATTTGGTTACGATACCGACATTCTTATTGATTGGAAAGAAAGATACGACTTGCAAATGCCAATATTGATGATTCGATATTCAACAAATAAAGAAGAAAGCGAAATCATAAAAAATTGTCTTGCATTTGAGCGGAATAAAATTGTACTAAAACACAGTCCATTGACAGACGATACGGAAGACGAGGACTTGAGATGAAAAATGGTTTTATGCTCGGCTATAATCTTGAATTGTTGGAAATGCAGGGGGCAAAAATCCCCCTGCTCGCTCCCATCAATTCACATCTAATTGTAGTAGGTGGTTCAGGCTCGGGGAAAAGTACAGCGGTGTTGTATTGGTTATATAAAATAAGAAATAATGGGTGTAAATTGTATATTGTTGATTTCAAGGCAAGCAGGGAATTTGAGGGAATAACAGAGAACTTTGCGGAGTTTGAAGATTCATATAATTTAATCAAAAAATTTTATGATGATTTTTTGACAACACCAGAGGGCGGAGATGGGAAAATAAAAATATTAATGATTGACGAGATTGCAGGCTTATTAACTCACTATTCAATGACAAAGGAAAACAAGGCAAAGGCTGACGAAATAAGGAATATGATGTCATCTATCCTAATGCTTGGGCGTTCGAGAAAATGTTTCTTGTGGTTATCAATGCAGAGATATTCTGCAACAGTTTTCCCTGCTTCAAGCGGTAGTGCGGATAATTTTCATATTTGTGTTGGGTTAGGTAGATTAACGGTTGATGGGCGAAAAGGGTTATTTGCTGGAGAGCATTTAGAGAATGAGGAAGATTTTCAATTCGGGCAAGGTAAAGGGATTGTTTTAATTGATGGGCAACCACTTAAAGCGGTAATTATTCCGCAGGTTTCAAAGAAAAAATTGTTGAATTTATTACAAAAGTAAAAGCCGTAAAATCGGTGGCGGTGGCGTAGCCACAAGACACCGATTTTACTTTAAGTGAGCTGATAGTATTACCAGCTCACTTATGTAACTGTAACAAATAATTATAAATGTTGATATTACAAGGATTTTGCGTTGCACTTGAATTGTAACAGGTTAAGGCGGTAATGTAACTATGGGTAATTTTGCTAAAAATACAAAGTCCCGTGCTTGGATTGGTACATTTCAAATTGCCAATATGCAAAAAGCAGGGTTATTAAAAGAAGAATATGAAAATCCCGAAAAATTAGCGGATTTTTTGATTGATACTTGGAAAAACAGCGGAAAAGCCAGAGAAGCAGGGGTATCGGTTTGTATAAGCGAAAAAGGATTATATCACGCTCACATTGCATTATACGGAAATTTGACAACTTTGGGAAATGTCGCAAAGATTATGTTTGATATGCATACCGAGCCACAATTAAGCGGTAAAAAGACATTAACTGCTTATCTGTTAAAAGAACCGCCCTATGATGAAAAAGGTGAACAGGTTTTATATAGTAAAGGTTTGGAATGTGTACAGGATAATCAAGGGAAAAGGTCAGATGTTGAAGAAATAGAGGAACTACTGAAACAAGGCAAAACACCATCTGAAATTATGGAAAATTTCTCATATAGAAAATATGAAAGAATGATAAAATCGGCGTATATAGACATTAGATTGAAAAATGCACCAATCATACAAGAGAAAAAATGTGTTTGGGTTGTAGGAGAATCGGGAACAGGAAAAACATTTCAATATAATATATTATGTGATATGTTTGGGAGCGAAAATATATATTTGTTAAATGATTTAAAAAATGGCGGTTTGGATTATTATGTAGACAACGGAGCACCGCCGATATTGTTTATTGATGAATTTAAGGGACATATGGAATTTTCTCAACTATTGACAATGCTTGACAAATATCCGAGAGCACAAATGCATTGCCGATATACAAACTGTTACTGCCTATGGGAGCAAGTGTATATTACATCTGTTTATCCGCCCGAAGTGGTTTATTTAAGAATGGTGCCGCCTAATTTTCAATGCATAGATACATTTAAACAATTACTGCGAAGATTAAGTGCTATAACCTACTGTTACATAAAAAACGGAGAATATAAGATGTACACATTGCCTGCAAAAGAATATATAGATTACACCGATTTAAAAAAAAGAGCAGAAGAATTTGAATGCTGTCTATCACAATTAAATCTAAAAAATTACCTCAGAAAAGAAAATAATCTTATTTTTGATGTAATGAAAGCTGACGAGCAGAAAGGCTGTGATTTTGGTGGCAAAGGAAGTGCCGATATTTGAAAAATCAAACCTTACTCTTGAAGAAGCTTCAGCTTATTTTGGAATTGGAATAAATAAGCTAAGAGAAATTACGAACGATAAAAATTGCAAATTCGTTTTATGGGTTGGCAGTAAACGGCTTATAAAGCGTAAAGCCTGTGAAAACTATTTGGATAAACAGTTTTCAATTTAAAAGTATTTGACAATGAGGGCAGGTTTGAGTATAATATACTTAGGCGTGTTCTCTTTGTCATTACGAAAGGAGAACATTATGGCGGTAGAAAGAAGAAAAGACAACAGAAACAGAGTTTTAAAGGAAGGTGAATATCAGCGGTCAAACGGAACATTTGAATATAAATGGCGTGATAAACGAGGTAAAAGACATTCAATATATGCAAAAACGCTTGAAGAATTAAGAGAAAAGGAATTTGATGTACTTCGTGATGTATTAGATGGAATAAGAGCCGACAAAAGCGACTTGACAATAAATGATTTATTTGGTTTGTGGGTGCAATTAAAAAGAGGTTTGAAAGAAAATACTTTTTCAAATTATAAGTATATGTACACACAATTTGTCAAGGCTGATTTTGGAGAAACGCCCATAGCAGAATTAAAGCGGTCTGATGTCAGAGGATTTTATAATTATTTGGCAGACGAACAACATCTGAAAGCAAATACCATTGATAATATACATACCGTACTTCATCAGGTGCTTGAATTGGGTGTTGAAGATGATTATTTAAGATATAATCCGTCAGATAATGCGTTGAAAGAATTGCGAAAGGCACATAACAACGATTCACCTAAAAGACGGGCATTGACAATTCAAGAACAAAATTTGTTTGAACACTTTTTAAGCGAACAAGGGCAATATCACAGATGGTATCCTGTTTTCATAGTTCTGTTATGGACAGGTATGCGTGTAGGTGAGATTACCGGCTTGCGGTGGTGCGATATTGATTTAGAAAATGAAATTATCAGTATAAATCACACATTGGTATATTTCAGCAAAGGTAAATCGCAGGGTTGCACTTTTGCGATAAATACACCTAAAACAGAAGCAGGCAAGCGAACAATCCCTATGCTCCCGAAAGTAAAAAAAGCGTTTTTGATGGAAAAACAATTTCAAGAGGAATTGGGAATTGAATGTACTGCAAGGGTTGACGGATATACGGATTTTATTTTTGTCAATCGTTTTGGTGGTGTGCAACATCAAGGAACACTCAACAAGGCATTACGGCGGATTATTCGTGATTGCAATTATGAAGTGTTAGATAAAGGCTACACAGAAAAAGCAGTAACCTTACCGAGTTTTAGTAACCATTCACTCAGACATACATTTACAACAAGAATGTGCGAAGCAGGGGTTAATATCAAAGCAATGCAAGATATATTAGGTCACGCAGACGCAGAAACAACAATGGATATATACGCTGAAGCAACAAAGGATTTGAAGCGTTCCGAAATGATAAATTTTGATGAGTATTTTAATAATCAAAAAGCATTAGTTTTGTAAAATAAAACTTACGACCACTTTACGACCGACTTACGACCATTTATAAATATTTATAAAGAATTATAAAATAGGACAAAATAAAGGCTTATGAAAAATGGCGGTTTGTAGGGATATAAAGACTTATAAATTTTTCAAAAGAGGTTCCCGACCATGAAGCCGCTGGATAAGTAAAAATCAAAAAATTGCAGTAAAATAGCGAGTTTGACGAATTAGTAAAATTGAAAAATACGCCAATTTACGCCAAACTTACGCCATAATATGCAAAAGGTTATGCATTAAATAGGAACCTTAACTATTAAAAGCTTTGCAATGTATTGTTGCAGAGCTTTTTATTTGGTGTTATAATATAAATAACGAATCATACAGGAGGTGCAGATTATGGATGATAATCTCCATAGCATAAAAAATTTGGAGGAACAAATTAAAGCCGCAAAAATGTTGTCATTCCTTTTTGGAAAAGATAAAAGAGACCAAATTAATGAACTCTACGAGCAGGTTACTAACCTTGCATCTCAAACGGAAATTTTTAACAAAAACTTTTCGGATAGTGGGTGGTGTGCGTATGATTCGATGAACTTCCCCTTAATGCAATCGGCGAATGAAGCTTTTGAAAAAGAAGGATTAGACGCTGGTGAAAAAGTTTTGATAAATTATTATAAAAATGATGTAAAAGAAATCATGCACTGGTTGAAAAACAAGGCTAAACCATTTATGGAAAGATATTACTTGATTCAGAAAGTTTTTGAGGACCATTTTGCTGAAAGATATTATGCGAGTGTGCCGTTGTTTTTAATAATAATCGATGGTGCAGTTAACGACTTTACGAAGAGTAAAGGCTTTTTTGCAGAAGGAACAGATTTAACCGCTTGGGATTGTTTGGTGGGATGCAGTGATGGATTGCTGAAACTAAAGGAGATTTTTAATAAGGGACGAAACAAGACAACTAGCGAAGAAATTAAACTGCCATATCGAAACGGAATTCTTCATGGAAGAGATTTGAACTATGGCAATGAATATGTGTCATGCAAGTGCGTATCTCTTATGTTTGCCTTAGCTGATTGGATGAACATGAAAAGCAACGAAGAAAACCGCAAAGCAAAGTTTGAAAAAGCAACCAATCCTCCACCATTAAGAGAATCGCTCAAAAAGTTAGCCAAAAGCAAAATAGCTAGAGAGAAAATTGCAGAATGGAAAGCACGCAAGATAATTGTTGGAGAAAACATAAGCTCTTGCCCTACGATTGAAGAATGTAATGATTTTCAATATCTTATCCCACTTCTTAAAATGTTTGCAGCTTGGCAAAATAACAATTATGGTGATTTATCTTTGTTATTAAAAAATATGTTTAGCTATGAACCTTCTGGTAAAAAAAGGGCGGGAGAATGCAGAAAACTATTTCAAAACAAAAAGTTAATTGAATACAAACTGAAAGAAATAGAAGAACGCGGTTGTGGATTAACAAGAGCTTTAATAGAAGTTCAGTGGAAGACAAATGATAAAGTTTTCAAGGAACTATTAGAATTTGGGATAGTATATCAAGGAGAAAACGATAGCGTTGCATTACCTTGGAATGGTGACGGATATTGGAATATAATGCCGTGGGATGTTAGAGGTTTGCATAAAGTATAATTTTAATGAAAGTAGGTGATTTGATGATCGATGATATGACTCAAATGTTAGATTTAGGAATGTTTTCTGAATTTGAAAAAACAATAATGCAAGAAAATAAAATAGAGTTTAGTAAGGCTATAGGAAAAATGCTTAAAGCAAGTCGAAGTGCAGCAAAACTGACCAAATGTTATTATTGTGATAATGAAATTACAAGTTTTTGCAATTCACATTCTGTACCAGCTTTTTGTTTGAAAAACATATCTGTGGATGGGAAATTAGGCACATTAAATTCCTTAATTGAATTTCCTTTAGTGGATAACGATAAAGGTGTAAAGCAGGCCGGTACATTTCAATTAATATGTAGGGACTGTGATAGTAAAATTTTCTCTGATTACGAAAATCCAGAAAATTATGATAAAGTTCCTACTTCAAAAATGATAGCACAAATTGCATTGAAGAATAATTTAAAATTTATTAGCAAGAGGCTTATTGAAACTGAAATGTATAATTACATGTCACAAAATCAAAATTTTCCAGAACACTTAAAAATGGCAAAGCAATATGTAACTGATTTGGATTTAAAAGAATATATAGATGGATTTAAAAAAGCGAAGCGAGCCATAGAAAAGGGATGGGATGACCAATACTATTTATGTTACTATAAAAAGTTAGATTATGTTGTTCCTATTGCGTTTCAATCATGTATATCATTAACTGTTGGTTTTGATGGGGAAATTATTAATGATGTATATAATCCCTCGCCGAAATATGTTATTAAACCTATTCATATTTGCATATTACCTTTGGAAAATGAATCTGTGATAATGATGTTTGTTGACAATGGTGATACCCGTTATCGTAAGTTTTATAAAACATTTAATTCTCTAGAATTAGAAGAACAATTACTCACATTAGTATATATAATGTTTGCATATTCAGAAGAGGTTTATTTTTCACCAAACATACATAAAAAGGCAAAGGAAAGTTCTGCATTAATAAATACGAGTCAGTTAGGTCAAGATATCGTTTCTCTAACCCCTAAGTTTAATCCATTGGAAATGTTGAAGAAAAATTTTGATTTATTACAAAGAAAGAGAATCCCCAATTTTCTACAACAAGAATATAAAATAAGATAATAAATAATGGAGTCGTATCAGAAATGGTACGGCTTTTTTGTTTGCAAAAAGGAGGTCATAAAATGCAAAAACTGAAAGGTAAATTTACAACTATACTCAATAAAATTATTACGGATAAGAACATCACTGGGAATGAATTTAAGATACTGTGTTATCTCTGTATGAGGTCGGGTGATGACAACGTCTGCTTCCCTTCACTTGATACTATACATCAGGATACAGGCATTGGTTTATCAACTGTTAAAAATACGATAAAAAACTATCTATATATGTATAACAACTATGTCAGAGACGGTTTCGGCAAGAATAGGATTGCGGATGTAAAGAAATCGGATGTGAAAAGGTTTTATAACACCCTCGCAGACGAAAGAATGTTATCTATATCAACCATCGATACAATTCACAATGTATTGCATCAGGTATTCGATTTAGCAGTGGATGATAACTGCATCCGCTCAAACCCTACTGACAAGATGCTCAAAGAACTGAAACAAGCTCATGATTTCGAAATCAAAGAGCGAAAAGCATTAACGGCAGATGAGCAAAGATTATTTCTGGACTTTTTGAAAAGAAAGCCTCAGTATAATCATTGGTATCCTCTATTCGCTGTAATGTTCGGCAGCGGAATGCGAATTAGTGAAGTATCGGGGCTTAGATGGTGCGACATTGACCTGGAAGAAGGCATTATTGACATCAATCACACTCTCGTTTACTACAGCACAGGCAAAGGCAAGAAATGCATGTTCGCAATCAACACACCTAAAACGAAAAAGGGATACCGCAAAATTCCGATGATGGACTTTGTAAAGGAAGCATTCCTCCTTGAAAAAGCAAATCAGGAAGAAACAGGTATAACGTGTCAGGTAACAATTGATTGCTACACAGATTTCATATTTGTCAACCGCTCCGGCAGTGTGCAGCATTACGGAACTGTCAACAAAGCAATTCGCAGAATTGTCCGTGACTACAATGACGAAGCATTGTTAAAAGAAGAAAACCCTGTCTTAATCCCCAACTTCAGTTGCCATAATCTTCGACACACATTTGCAACAAGGCTGTGCGAGGCAGATATAAATCTTTCGGTAATACAAAACGTCATGGGCCACAAAGAAATCAAGACAACGTTAGAAATTTACACCCATGTAACCGAAGCAAAAAAACGGCAGGAAGTCAATGCATTAGAAACCATGTTTGCATGGACATAAAATGAAACCTTACGCCATTTACGCCATAACTTACGCCAAGTGGAACAAATTTTATAGAGAGTTATGAAGACTTGCGTAACAAACAGGAAGAAAAGAGTGGCTTGACAAAAGGGTTATGAAGACTTATAATGAGTTATGTGATTGTGGGAATTGAAATCCCCACCATGAAGCCGCTGGATAAATAAATCGCTATATATAGCTATATTAGAGGTATTTACAACAATATCTTGTATTTTTAGAGTAACAGGAATATAAATCCATCAAATTATTTACCAAAAAATTTGTTTAATAGCACACGATATAGTAACCAAAAAGCACTATCTTTACGGATAGTGCTTTTTCAAGTCCTGTTTTATTCCATATTTTGATGTGTACTGTTCAAAAATAATGTGGTACTTTAAAAATAATTGAAACATCTCATAATACCTTTGAAGTGTACAAATACCCCGGAGGTTGTCCAATGGACAAACTCATTTCCCGTGCAGAAACATTTTTCTTTGTACGGAGGGCAGCAAGCCGCAAGGCAAAGTCTTTTTCGTTCATGCACTTCTCCTCCTCCGTTATACAATAACGTCAAGTCCCTCAAAGAAATCGTCGTACGAGCATTGATAAATCTTTTTCAGTTCTACGATAACACTTGCGCGGATATTCAGTTCTCCCGACTCATATTTTGCGTAGGTGCTTCTTCCGATATCGCATCCGCGGCGCTGCAGCTTGGCGCAAAGTTTTTCCTGCGAGATACCATAGTCCAGCCGCAATCTTTTTAGACTATCGCCCATAGGCCGATCACATCTTATTTTTTGTTCCATCGCATACACCTGCTTTTAAGAAAAGTGGCGGGCAAACTACTTAATCTCCTGTTCTAAGTCGCGGAATGTCTCGGTATCAAAAAATTCCGCAATCGAAATATCCAGCCCGTCACAAAGTTTTTTCAAGACAATGACGCCAATATCTTTTCTGCGCTCATCGAGCAAGCTATATACCGTTGACGGCGTAACACCGGAATTTGTCGCCAAGGTATTATATTTGATTCCTTTTTGGCTGCACAATTCTTTGATGCGCAATACGATTGCATCTTTAATACCCATACCATCCAATCCTCTATTCGGCAAAATTGATTTCATTAAGAAGTTCTATACTCTTTTTTACGTACTCTCTCTGACCGGAGCTTAACTTTTCAATCTCCGGCTTGATACTTTCAAGAAAGACGGTAATATCATCGTCCGACATATCCTTTGCAAGTGCGTCGATCGGAATACTCAGCGCATTTGCAATCTGAATAATCATATCAAAGCGCGGATTGTGATAACCCTATTCAATCCTCGACAAATGTTTTTGAGAGATCCCTGCCCGCTCGGCAACCTGATCCTGTGTTAAATTTCTTTGTGTCCGATATTTTTGTATTCTCTGCCCGACCTTTATCATGATGGGATCACACGCTTTACCATGTTCCATAACAACTACCTCGTTTAAGCGTTTTACTTAATCTCCTGTTCCAAGTATTCATCGTTCACTCCCGGTTATTTCTGTCAAAATAATTGAGCAGTTCACAAACAATCGCGATCTCATCATGACGAAGTCCGTCCAGCACAAGCGTACGCTTATTTTCAACCTCCAGCAGATAATCGGTTGACACCCTGAATAATTTTGCCAATGCCACAATATGTTTCAGCGCCGGCTGTGATGTTTGATTTTCCCAGACTAAGACGCTTGTCCTTACCACATTCAGCTTTTCTGCTAAGTCCGTCTGACTGTAATTGTATTCTTCTCTTAATTGCTTGATTCTCTCACCGATCATAGCACATCAACTCCTGCTGCTATTTTACAACTTGTTTGGTCTTTTCAATATCACATCTGCGGCGCTATGCCCCCGTTTAGCAATCGTTCAAATCATCGCCGTCTCCGCAAAGCCATTCCATAGAAACATTCAGCGCCTTAGATAACACTTTTAATTCTGCATCGCATACATGTCTTTGGTTCTTTTCAATCCTTGAAATGATGAGCGGCGTCATATCTTCATACCCCATCAAATTGATCCTCTGTGCCAGTTCGTCCTGCGTAATCGGCGGTTTTTGTAACGCCCTGCCTAAACGGATTCTGCTGCCGCATATATTCCCCGATATTAAAAATAATTTCCGTGCCATATCTCACACCTCGGTTGTAATGTTTGAAAACTGCTTTTTCACCTAAAATAATACCGCCATAGCAAATACATATTGCATACGGCGGCTATGATGTCCTATTTGACTGACGAAATTCTGCAATCACCCTGCGGACAGTATCAATCTGTGTCTCGCTGAGCGTTGAAACATCCAATGTCTTTCCCTTTTCTACTCCGAGTAAGTAGTCGGTCGTGACTTTAAAATAATCGGCAATCCGAATCAGCGTATCGTATGCAGGATACCCCATGCCGTTTTCATACTTGCTGACAACAGCCTTTGACAACCCTAATCGAGCACCTAATTCTTTTTGTGTCATATGATGACTTTTGCGCAGTTGTCTTAATATTGTTCCAAAATCACAAACATTCATTGAATCACCGCCCCTGACACACTGTATTATATACTAAAGGCGATATACGATTCATAGATTATAGTCAATAATTCATTGACTTTTTGCTTTTTTTATGATATACTGAAACAGAAAAAATTTGAAAAATTGAGCAATTCAATCCTATTATAAATTTTTCTCTACACAATATTTTCATATTCTATGGCATACCTTTAACCATAGCGAGATCCTGTTCTTTCGCATATTTCATAACAATCACCTTGTTTTGGCGTGGCAAATGATTTGATTTTCTGCTCCGAATTTTACCGGCTTATTTCGCCAAACCGCTGAGAATCTTTTCAACTGCGTCCAGTTGTTCATCATCCAGCTTTTTTAGATACGCATTGATTTTGCTTAATTTTGCAGGATTTTTAGAATCAAGATCAAAAAATTCACTCGGTGTGACACCTAAATATTCACATATATAAAAAATTCCGGCAAGCGACGGCGTTCCTTGTCCCGTCTCTATGTGGTTAATATACCCTGGGTTTTGTCCAATGGACAAACTCATTTCCCGTGCAGAAACATTTTTCTTTGTACGGAGGGTAGCAAGCCGCAAAGCAAAGTCTTTTTCGTTCATGCTTCATCACCTCCGTTATATTTTATAGCACACGTTGTTTAGGTTTATTCCTTATTATGGTTTATTTTTGTTGTGATGAAACATTATATATGATATAATTGTTTATGTGACACATTTCATGGTGTATAAATTGATAAAATAATTACAAAACCAATTTATATGGGAGCTATTTATGAAAGAAAAATTATTTAAATTATCTTTAACTATAACCACTCTTTTGTTTTGCATCACGCTTGGCCTATGCTCCTGTACGCCGGAAGTGGCACAGGAAGCCGAAACCACGGCGGTGCAAGCCGAGGCGCAGATGGCAGAAGCCGAAACAGAAACGGAAACCCAAAAAAACACCGCCGGAGATTTCAATCCTCGTTTTGCGGTGCATTATATCGATGTCGGACAAGGCGATGCGGCGCTTGTGCTCTGTGACGGCAGGACCATGCTGATCGACGGCGGAAAGCCGCACGCCAGCAGTATTATTTATACCTATCTCAAAAACTTAAACATTGATTATCTCGATTATATTGTCGCATCACACGCGGACGACGACCACATCGGCGGACTGTCCGCGCCCCTTGCTAAAATGAAGGTTGGAAATGTGTTAGCACCGGAAACGGAAGCCGACACACGCTCTTATGAAAGTCTGAAAAACAAAACCGCCGAACAGGGCTTGACAATCACTCACCCCAAGCCGGGAGAGAGTCTTGCCTTCGGCAGCAGCAAAATCGAGTTTTACGGTCCGATCACGGAAAGTGAAAGCGATCGCAACAACGGCTCGATTGTCATGAAAATCATCTACGGTGAAACCTCTTTTCTCTTTACGGGTGATGCGGAGCGCGAAGAGGAACAGGAAATTTTAAACGCCGGCTATGACCTTTCCGCGACCGTGTTAAAGGTGGGGCATCATGGCAGCAAAAACTCCACCACCTATCCGTTTTTGCGTGCGATCATGCCAATATACGCTGTAATTTCGGTTGGCGAAAACAGCTACGGACACCCGACCGAGGACACCTTAAGCCGGCTGCGCGACGCCGGCGCCAAGGTATACCGCACCGATATGCAGGGGGATATCATCGCCGCAAGCGACGGCAAAACCGTCACGATAACCACCAAGAAAAACGGGGATGTCGCAACCAATCCGACCGAAGAAGAAAAGGCGGCAACGGCGAAAAACACCGAGTCGGAAAGCGCCGGGGCAAAAAATGCCGGGAATGAAACGAAACCATACAACTATATCGGAAACAAGAATACCAAAAAACTGCACGTCCCAAACTGCAGCGCCGTTTTACAGATGAAAGAGGAAAACAGGGTCTATTTAAACTGCACCCGCGACGAAGCGATAAAAGACGGTTATACTTCTTGCGGAAGGTGTAATCCTTAACCTGATGTCAGTAATCCGCCGCAGACGAAGCTCTGCGGTACACCGGGATCACAGGAGACGTAAAAAGACCACGGGAAGAGATACTTCCCATGGTCTTTGATTTTTGTTCATCTGCATTCGTTTTAGCCCGGAAGCTGCTCGGACAGCGTCACTTCAACATTAACGGTCTGACCGCTCTCGTACTTATATACTTCCAGCTTTAAGGTGTCGCCCGGCTTATGCTGATCCTTAATCTTATTCAGTTCCTCACCGGTACCTACCTTCTCACCGTCTACCGCGGTAATAATATCGCCCTGCTGCAGGCCGGCCTGTTTTGCGGAATCGCTGCTGACTGCCATAACCTGTACGCCCTGCGGCCAGGAATAGGACTGCGCCATATACTGGTTGACGTCACGGGTCGAGATACCAATGATCGGACGACCCTTTACATATCCGTATTCCAGCAGATCGGAGATGACCGGGTTTGCCTCAGAAATCGGGATGGCAAAGCCCATGCCTTCAACGCCGGAGGTTGCAACCTTGACCGAGTTAATACCGATCACCTCACCGCGCGCATTGATCAGCGCACCGCCGGAGTTCCCGGAGTTGATTGCGGCATCGGTCTGAATCAGGTTCATCGTCCGATTTTCAATCGAAACGCTGCGGTTTACCGCACTGACAATACCCTGGGTTACACTGCCGAAGAATTCCAATCCCATCGGGTTACCGATGGCTACGACACGCTCACCGACCTCTACTGCCGTAGAATCGCCCAGCTTTGCGACCGTTAGTTCTTCCTTCGGTTCAATCTTAATCACGGCAAGGTCGGTCTGTGCATCCGTACCGACTACCTTTGCTTCATAATCCACGCCGGTATTTAAGGTCACCGTCACGCTGCTTGCGCCCTCAACCACGTGGTTATTGGTAACGATATAGCCGTCCGCGCTGAGGATAATACCGCTGCCCTGTGCGCTCGACTGTGTTGCGCCGCCAAAGATACTCATCTGACCCTGGGTAACGCTGGTAATACCAACGACTGCCGGCCCGACCGTCTTTGCAATCTCGGTGGTGGCCATTTCGGAACCGGATTTTGCCGCATCGGTGGCGGTATAGCTCTTATTATCATCGCCGCCGCGTAATGTATCAACCAACTCCTGCTTGGAGGCAACCTTGCTGTCACCGGCGCCGTAGCTGCGTCCTAACAGAAACGCGCCGCCAAACAATGCCAGGTTTAATACGGTCAGCGATACCATTGCTGCCACAAAACGCTTGCTTGTGTTCTTCTCCTTCTTCACGTGCTCGGTATAAAGCGGCGGCTTGCTAACCACACCGGGCACGGAATTTTGCGGCTGCGCACCGCCGGACAAATCGATCTTTACCGTGTTATGCGTCTCCTCCGGATAAGGATCAGCCTGTATCTCTTTTTGGGGATCAAGACCTGCGTTCTGCCATGCCATCGGATCCGTCTCCGATTTCGGGTTCTCACCGCCTGCCATTGTGAAATCTAAATTTTTCCGTTCGTCGTCATGAAAGTCTTGCATATCAATTCCTCCTTCAACTCTCTTAACATGTTTTTATTATAGACCCCAGTTATGACAATTTTATGAATAATCTGTAAAAGAAGCTTTAAAGTTCCTCCGGCGGATTCTCGCCGGGCTCCGGGTAAAATTCTTCTCGTTTTTGCGGAGCCTTGCCGCGGTCAAGCGTAAAGGTAAACTCCGCAAATTTTCCCTCTTCACTGTTTACGGTGATGGTTTTTCCGTGGGCACGAATGATGCTCTTTACCAGGTATAGACCGATGCCCGTTCCTTCCTTATTCATGCTGCGCGACTGATCCACCTTATAGAGCCGCTCAAAAATCATCTGCTGCTGCTCTTTCGGGATGCCGCAGCCGGTATTGCGTACCGAAACGGCAACCTCCTGCATGTGGGGCTTAACCGTAACCGTGATTTCACCGCCTTGATTGGTGAACTTTACGGCGTTATCCAAAAGGTTGGTCAGCACCCGTTTGATACTGTCGGAATCGGCAAACACATAGCAGCTGTCCGTCTGGAAATTCAAGACGACCTGAATCCGCTTTTCCTCCAGCCGCCGCTCCAATCCGATGATGGTGAGCCGAATCGCCTCATTGATATCAAAGTGAGACTTCTTCATCACCATTTTATCCGACTGCATCCGGCTGATATCCAAAAAGGTATTTACCAAACGGGAAAGCCGGGTCACCTCGTCATAGACAATCTTTAAATACTGCTTTTGCCTTTCCTTCGGGATGGTATCATCCAGCATGCCATACACAAAACCGCTGATGGTCGTCATCGGCGTCCGCAGCTCATGCGAGACATCGGAGATAAACGCTTTGCGGATATCCTCCACCTTTTCCAGCTCAAACGCCATGTTGTTAAAGGTCTGCGCCAGTTCTGCAATCTCGTCAATGTCCGACTCGGTCGCAATCTCACCGACTCTGGCGTCTAAGTGTCCCTGGGCAAAGGCCTTGGCGCTGTTACGGATATTATGGATCGGCATGGAAAAGCGCTTTGCAAGCATATACGAGAGCAAAAACGAAATCACAATCACGACAATTGCGGACGAAACCAAAATCCGAAACAGTTCATGATTCATCTTCTGCTGCTCCGGGATGGGGATGCTGATAAAGACCGCGCCGACGGCGTGTTCCTCTGTTCCCAGCACGGGAACCTGCAGGGTAAACATCGTCTCATTAAAGATGCCGCCCATCGTACCGATGACCGAGTTGCGCTGTCCGGACAGCACAGTCTTGCAAAATTCATTGGGAATAAATGCCGGAACGCTGTTTACAAATCCGCTGTCCGCAGTATTGACCAGCACACTGCCGCGTTCGTCAACGACAATAATATGACTTTGCGTGGTGCGCGTAAACCCGTTTAGGACGCTTCGCAGGCTTTCCATGCTAATGTTATTTTGAATCAGCGCAACAATGGAATCGCCGTTTTTTCTGAGCGTCTCCTCGCTCTGGCGGGAGATATAGTTGGTAACCAGCACGGTCTGCATCGAACCCAAAATCACAATGCAGACCAGCACCGATATGACATTGATAAAAAATATTCTGGAAAAAATGGTCTTTCCGAACAATGGACGCATTCCGTAATCCTCCGTTTCGGCGCAGCGCTTACTCTACCTCAAACTTATAACCGACACCCCATACGGTCTTTAAATGCCAGTTATGGCCCTCTGATTCGATTTTTTCGCGGATTCGTTTGATGTGCACGTCTACCGTCCTGGAATCTCCAAAAAATTCATAGCCCCAGATTTCATCCAGAAGCTGGTCACGCGTAAACACCTTATTGGTATTTTTCGCCAAAAAATAGAGCAGTTCAAACTCCTTGGGCGGCATCTCGATCTTTTTATCGCCGAGGTAGATCTCGTACGTTGCCTGGTTGATCGTAAGGCCGTCAAAGCGCAGCTCTTCTTCCTTATCCTCTTCCTCGTTATGCTGTGCCGTTGCCCGGCGAAGCACCGCCTTCATCCGTGCGATCAGTTCTTTCGGCTCAAACGGTTTTACGATATAATCATCCGCGCCGAGTTCCAGCCCCAGCACCTTATCAAAGGTCTCGCCCTTGGCGGTCAGCATAATGATCGGCGTATTATCGATGGCGCGCATCTCGCGGCAGACCTGCCAGCCGTCCTTGATGGGAAGCATAATATCCAAAAGCACAATATCCGGCTTTGCCGACTTAAACTTTTCGACAGCCCTCTGCCCGTCATTGGCAATAACGGCGCGGTATCCCTCTTTCTCCACGTAAAGACGGATCAGTTCGCAGATATTGGCCTCATCATCGACAATTAAGACTGTTTTCTGATTATTTTGCATAAAATCTTCCCCCTTGTATTCCCGGCAGATTTATCTTATTTTTTTTAGTATAACATAAAACTTTAAAAAAAGATATGAAAAATCTGTAAAATTTTTTTGTTTTTGCTTTGCAGCGCATAAAATGTGACAAAACGGTATATACTTTTGAAACAAACCCGTTTGAGAGGAGCCGTCATATGCCGTTCCAAAACACACCCTATCCCATTCCCTACCCGCCTTTTGATCCGCATCATTGCAGCCGTGCCGAAATCCGTGCGGTACAGCACTTAAAAGAGGACTATGCGCGTCTGTATACCGCACTGGAACATGCAAAATCAGACTGGCAGGCAGCAGAGACAGCCTTTAATCACCTCAGCGATCCAAAAGCAGTGGACGTATGTATTTACCAGATTCAGGGCGCACAGAGCCGATACGAAAACCTGCTGCACCAGCTGCGCACGGTAGAGCTGCGGTTTCATCGTCTATCTGCTTCAAGGCTGCAAAACAGCGACACCGATATCCCGGCAAAGCGCGAAAAAGCGCCAAAACAGATAGGGGACCGGCAGATAAAAGGCCACCCGGTTCAGCCGATCAAATAAGCGCGCCGAAGCTAGCCGAAAGAGAGTAATCCGAACCCGCCTGAAAAGGTGAAATTTCGGCATCTTTTGGCTTGTCATCGATGCTCCGCGCCGAGCCTTGCTGCATCTTCCGCACCAAAATCTGCTCAAAATTGAATCCTTTTCAGGTCGTAGAATTTTGAGAGAGCGGATTTTTGGTTGCTGCATAAGCAAAAACGCAGGTAATCCTAACGGATTGCCGAGTATTGAGCGCAGCGAAAGCGGATATCCGCCTCCCAAAATCGGGGTTCGGATTGCTCACTTTCGGCTAGCATGCGGAGCCCAATAAAACTCCAATGAATCAAAAGCAGCGTTTTCTCCTTTGCTTGACAAAATTTGCAAAACTTGTTATACTGGCAGAGAATTTGTAAATAGCAGGGGATGGCAGAGTCATGGATAAAATCAAGCGTATTGTGGTAAAGGTGGGCACCTCCACACTAACTTACGAAACCGGGAAAATCAACTTAAAACGGCTGGAACAGCTGGTTCGGGTTCTTTCGGATCTGATGAATATGGGGATCGAGGTGGTCTTGGTTTCCAGCGGCGCGATCGGGGTCGGCGCAGGGAAAATCGGCCTTGTGCAAAAGCCGCAGGACACCCGTGAGAAGCAGGCGCTTGCCGCCATCGGTCAGGCAAGCCTGGTTTCGATTTATGAAAAGTTTTTTAAAGAATACGGCTATAACACCGGCCAGGTTCTTTTAACCAAATTTGTCTTAGACGACGCCGAACGCTATACCAGCGCGAAAAATGCGTTTGAAACCATGATCGGATACCGTACGATTCCGATCGTGAATGAAAATGACGTCATCTCCACTTACGAAATCGAATTTGGCGACAACGATACGTTGTCTGCCTATGTGGCAAGACTGGTCGACGCCGACCTTTTGGTCATTCTCTCCGACATTGACGGTTTTTATAACGGGAATCCGGAAAGTCCGGATTCTAAACTAATTCCGATGATCGAAACGGTCAATGATAAGGTACGTGCCTGTGCCGGCGGCGCCGGGTCACGGCGCGGAACCGGCGGTATGCTAACCAAGCTAAATGCCGCCGAGCTGGTTGCTGAGGACGGGATTGACATGGTGCTCACAAACGGCAATACGCCGGAGCTGCTCTATGACATTGTCAAGGGAAAGCCGGTCGGCACTCGCTTTTTAGGAAAAAAAGAGCTATAAAATACGGCAGCCGTGCGGCTGCCGTTTTTTGCGTCTAAGACTTCTTCCATTCTATTTCGCCCGGCGTATAGCCGATGCCGCTGATGATCTGGCGTATCTCCCAGTCGGTATGTTTTTGTTTCATGCGAACCGTGACGCACTGTCCGTCAAGATCCGCCTCCGCCCACATGCCGTCCCGGCTGTGAAACGCGTTTTCCACGTTCTTTTTACAATGGGCGCAATGCATCCCAAAAACCGCAAGCCTTGCGCAGTACGGATAGTGGGAGATGTCCTGATCCGTCACCTTATATTCTATCGCATCGCCGCCGCTGCCGCAGCAGCAGCCGCCCAGCTTTTTCATATAGCTTTTGATCGCGATCACGGCAATCGCCGCCAAAATAATTCCCAGCACGACCGTTCCCATATGGATCACCTCTTGGTTAGTTATATCTAACTACAATGTCATCATACCACGAAACGGCTGATCTGTCAATCCCCAAAAAGGCAATTTTTTAGCCAAAACCGCCGAAATCTTGTTTTTTTCGGAAGGATCCGTTGCGCTCTTTCAACAGGGCATCCGCTATTTCCTGTCGCGAAAATCACCGCACTTTTACTTCGTCCTCACTGTCCGCAAATAAGGATACCGGCTGCTGACAGTCTACGTCGATCAGCCCCAAGGTCGTGATTTTTAAGTGCGGAATTACGGACAGACTGACAAAGGCCATGGTCATAAAGGCCTCAACATCCGGCGCGGCGCCCAGCTGTAAAACACCCTCGCGCAGCGCTTCGTTCTGCGCCGCAATTTTTTCGGCCGGCAGATCAGACATCAGCCCTGCCACCGGGAGCGGCATTTTTGCGATGACAGTCTCGTCCTTTACAACCACGCAGCCGCCCTCGCGCCGTACCCAGTTTGCGGCAAACGCCATATCCTTTTCGTTTTCGCCAATGACGATGATGTTGTGAGAATCATGCGAAACCGAGGAGGCAATCGCACCGCTTTTCAGTCCGATGCCCCGGATAAATCCAAGCCCCTTATGTCCGGTGTTCAAGTGCCGCTCAAGCACTGCAATTTTTAAAATATCGCGCGCAAGGTCAATCCCGTTATGGTGTGCGAAATCGATCTCCATCGTTTTGGCATGGGTAATCAGCTGCCCCTTTACCGTCTCAATCACCCGGCACACTGTGTGATTCTTCGGCTCTATTTGAAAATCCTGTTCCAAAAAGGCCGGCGTATAAAACGAATTGCGCACCGCCTTTTGAAGATCGCGCCGCACTCTCGGCATCGTAAACGGCAGCATTCGGTTTTGCTCCGCCGCCTTTTTGCCGCCGCAATACACCGTCCGAATCCGCATGGTTTTTAAATCCTCCAGCACCAGGATATCCGCCCGATATCCCGGCGCTACTGCGCCGCGGCCGCGCAGTCCGAAGTACTCCGCCGCCCACAGGGTTGCCATCCGAATCCCGGTAACCGGATCCTTTCCGGCTGCGGCGGCCATCCGTATGATATGATCGATATGGCCGTTATGAAGCAGGTCGGCCGGGTGCTTGTCATCGGTCACCAAAAGGCAGCGATGCGCCCACTTTTCGTCAAAAAGCGGAAGGAGCGCCTCCAGATTTCTTGCAGCCGTTCCCTGGCGGATCATGATCCGCTGCCCTTTGCGGATCCGCTCCTGTGCTTCAGAAAGCGCCGCGCACTCATGGTCGTCCCCGATACCGGCTGCCAGATACGCGTCAAGCGGTTTTCCGTGCAGCATCGGCGCATGACCGTTGATGACGCCGCCTGCCTCCTTGGCATAGCGGATTTTCTGCATCAATGTTTCGTCACGGCAAACTACGCCCATATAATCCATGACCTCGCCAAGGCCCAGAACCCTGGGATGCGCATAAAATTCACGCAGCTCTGCCTCGCCGAGCCGCGCACCCGATTCATCAAACTTTGTCGCCGGTACACAAGAGGGCAGCACAAAATACATCGCCAGCGGTAACCCCTCGCTGGCCTCCAGCATATAACGAATACCGGGCTGACCGCAAACGTTTGCGATCTCATGCGGATCCGCTATAATGGTGGTAGTGCCGTGCGGCACGCAAACTCTGGCAAACTCCGCCGGCAGCAGCATGGTACTTTCAATATGGATATGTCCGTCAATCAGACCGGGACAGAGCCAGCATCCGTGCACGTCCTCGCACACATCCGCATCCTGCTCGCTGTAATCGCCGATTCCGACGATCGTTTCATCCTCAATCAGCACATTGGCCGTCTCAATCTCGCCGGTAAACACGTTGACGATGCGGCCGCCTTTTAATAACATTTTCATCCTATCTGCCCCTTTCGCCGACTTTTTTCTATTTTAGCATGTCGCCGGAATAACTGCAAGACTTTTTTCTTTAACCTGATGTTAGCAATCCGAACCACGCGGAAGGTTGACGAACCTTCCGCATTTGTGTATAATAACAGAAAAGGAATCCATGAAAGCATCGCATAAACATACAAGGCGTATCATGCCTTGCCGAAAGAGAGGTATCTCTTATGCCCTTTTATAATTTTTTATCCTCCGTGCTCAGTTATATCTTCACCTTTATCATATATCTGTTTATCTTTGGGGTGATTCGCCTGATCTATCTGGATATCCGAAAGATGAACCGTTTTGAAAACGAGTCCGTCAACGTCAGCGGTGCGGCAACGGCCAGCCTTCGGCCGCTGCACAGCAAAAATAAAACGGAACTGAATCTGAAAAACCGCTACATGATTTACGACCATGCCGTCATCGGCCGGGACAAGAGCTGCGATATCGTCCTGCGCGAAAAATACATCTCTTTAAAACACGTGGAAATCTGGTTCGAGAACGGAGAATGGTATTTAGAGGATTTGGGAAGCCGTAACGGAACCTGCGTCAATGGACAGCGCATTGCCCGCCGTGTGATTTTAGACCCGGAGGACGAGATTTCGGTCGGTGGTATCCACTTTGTATTCGAGCTGTAATCGCAGCAGAAAGGACCGCTTTATGGGAAGATATAAAGGCGCCAACTATCGGTTTCCGGCCTATCTGCTGATGCTGATGCATTTGCTTGGCTTTGGACTTTTATACATCGGCAATCAAAGCAACCGTAACATTCTCTATGTGGGTGCGGGTCTGCTTTTGCTGTTTATGTTAATTTACACCGTCATTATTTTAGCCAAAATGGGGGACAAGTTTATTGTTCTGATGGCATGCATGCTGATTACCATCGGCGTTTTATTGCTGTGCCGCATTAAAATTGATTACGGCATCCGCCAGATTATGTGGGTGGCGCTGGGCGGCGTCGGGTTCTTTGCCGCCTATGTGATCTACTACAATATCCGGTTCTGGAACCGGCTCTGGTTCTTTTATCTGCTGGCCGGCATCGGGCTCTTTTTTGCCACGCTGCTCTTTGGCACCAACATCAACGGCTCAAAAAACTGGATTGTCATTCGCAATTTTTCGTTTCAGCCATCCGAAATCACCAAAATTTTATTCATCTTCTTTTTGTCCTGCTATTATGCAAAGTCCTGGACAAAGCCGTTTCTGCGCCTGTCTCCGAAATGGATTACCTGGTGCGGCACCTACCTTTTTATCGGTTTTCTGGTTCTGCAGCGCGACTGGGGAAGCATTTTGGTCTTTTTCTTCATTTACATCTTTATGATTTATGTCTATGAAGAAAAGTTCGGTTTTCTCGCCTTTAATATAGGCCTTGCCTCGGTGGTTGCCCTGCTCGGCTATAAATTTTTATACCATATCCAGGTACGGGTCAGTACCTGGCTCAACCCCTGGACTGACATTTCCAATAAGGGCTATCAGATTACGCAATCCCTCTTTGCCATCGCGTCGGGCGGATATTTCGGGCGCGGACTCGGCAACGGATCGCCGGGCTACATCCCGGAGGTACACTCGGACTTTATCTTTGCGGCCGTATGCGAGGAAATGGGCGTTTTCGGCGGCGCGGCCATTATCATTTTATTCTTTTTGATTGCCTACCGCTGCTTTAAAATTTCGATTACCGCCCGTGACCCCTTTGATAAAGCGGTGTCTTTGGGACTGACGCTGATGTTCTCTGTCCAGACCTTTATCATCGTCGGCGGCGTCATTAAAATGATACCGCTGACCGGGATTACGCTCCCCTTTGTCAGCTACGGCGGCACCTCGATTGTGGTTAACTTTATCTCGCTCGGCATCATTCAGGCCATCTCAAAAAAGGCCGAAAAAGGACAAGGAGGCGGCAGCGATGAATCCAAATAAACGCATGATCCGCGTGCTGATCGCGGTATGTCTGATGTTTTTGTCTCTGGTGACCTATCTTTTATATTTTAACATGTTTGAAGCCAAGAAGGTCGCGGCAAACCCCTACAACAAACGCCAGTGGGAGGACGAAAAATTTGTTAAACGCGGCAACATCTATGACAGTGACGGCCTTTTGCTGGCCGAAACAGAGGTAAACGGCGATGAACGCATCCGCCGCTATCCGAAGGGAAAGCTATACAGTCACATTATCGGCTATTGCTCCCGCACCTATGGCAAGAGCCAGCTGGAGATGACCTACGACAAACAGCTTTTGGGACAGGGCGACATCTCCATCAGCTTTCACGAGCTGCGCGCCGGTTATGATTTAAATCTCACCATCCAAAATTCACTGCAACAATACACCTACGATCAGTTAAACGGGCGCAGCGGCGCGGTGGTCGCCCTTGAGCCGCGCACCGGCAAAATTTTGGCGATGGTAAGCTATCCGGATTTTGACCCCAACGCCGAACGCTTAGAGGCCGACTGGAACACCATTGTCGAGCGCAAGGATTCTCCGCTCTTAGCCAGAGCGACTCAGGGACTCTATCCGCCGGGATCAACGTATAAAATCGCAACGGCTGCCGCCGCATACGAGACCGGGCGCATCGCCGAAACCTTTCAGGACACGGGCAAGTTTGAGCAGGACGGGCTGCATGTCGATAACTATGGCAAGACGGCCTATGGCGAAATCGATTTAAAACGCGCCTTTGCGGTATCGAGCAACTTTGCCTTTTGTACCCTGGGCTATGAGATGGGCAGTGACAAGGTACTGGAGATGGCAGAGCGGTTTGGAATCAACAAAAGCATCGACTTTGACCTTGCCTCCAGCAAGAGCCAAATCCAGTATAAAAAGATGACAAATGCCGATGCCGCTCTGGTTTCGATCGGGCAGGGTCAGCTGCTGATGACGCCGCTGCACGTCGCGATGATGGGCGCGGCCGTTGCCAACGGCGGTACTATGATGAAGCCCTATGTGGTCGATTCGGTCACCACCTCCTCCGGGCTGACGCTCTCGCAGACCAAGCCCTCGGTACTCTATGAGGCGCTGAGCACAGAATGTGCCGACTATCTCGGCGAACTGATGCAAAACGTTGTCGAAAACGGAACCGGCAAAAGCAGCCGGATCTCCGGCATCACCGTTGCCGGAAAAACCGGTACCGCAGAAAATGAGACCGACAAGGATCACGCCTGGTTTGTCGGCTATGCCCCGGCAGAAAATCCGCAGATTGCGGTCGCCGTATTGCTGGAATATGACGGCGGCGCCGGCGGCACCAACGCCGGGCCGATCGCCAGAAACATTATCCGTAAATATCTGAGCGCAAAATAAATCATACACCGCTAGGGCATATTGACCGGGCATACGGAAGCCTGTCTTGACAATTCCATATGGCCGTGTTATGATGACGCCGCATACCAATTTAATTTGCTGATAAAAACGGGGCTCAGTACACCGCTTTTGGTTTGCGGCCGCGTTTTATCAATCGGAGCAATAGCGATATGCGAAATCTTTCGCACCGCCGGCGAGTCGCCGGCGGCAATCAAAAAACGAATGCGAATGCGCCCACGGCGCAGACGTGCCGCACGCTATATAGAAACAGGCACAGCGCCGCTGTGCATCAATATAGCTTAGCGCCGCGCCATACACCTTTGTATTGCTCCGCGTGGGGAGGGACGCTTTTTATGATTATCTATCGGGAGCTTTCCTCCCTGGAACATGACTTAAATATCCCGGCAAAAACGCTTTATGCGGTCAGCAACCGGGTTACCTCGCATTACCGGCCCGTTTCCGTTCCCAAAAAAGACGGCACTGTACGCCGCCTCTTTGTGCCGGATGCGATCTTAAAACAGATCCAAAAGAGAATTTTAGAGGTACTGCTTTTGCCGATGGAGATTTCGCCCTACGCCACCGCTTACCGCGACGGCGGCAGTCCGCGGCGCAACGCACTGCCGCATCTTGCGCCGCCCATGCTGCTCAAGCTGGACATTCATGCGTTTTTTGATTCGATTTTTTATCAGCAGGTCAAGGCGGCGGCTTTTCCGTCAACCATTTATGCCGAACCGCTGCGCATTCTTCTGACCCTGCTTTGTTATCATAAGGACGCGCTGCCGCAAGGCGCCCCTACTTCTCCGGCTATCTCAAACCTTGTCATGCGCGATTTTGACAATCAGCTGGGGCTTTGGTGCCACGCATGCGGTATCGTCTATACCCGTTACTGCGATGATCTTACTTTCTCCGGCAGCTTTGACAAGGATGAGGTAAAAACGTACGTACAAGGATTACTCCGTCAGTACGGTTTCTTTTTAAATCCCAAAAAGACCGTGTTTGCCCTGCCGCACAACCGGCAGTGCGTCACCGGGATTGTCGTGAACCAAAAACCGCAGACGCCGCGCGATTTTCGCCGCGCACTGCTGCAAGAGGTGTACTATTGCAAAAAATACGGCATCGCGGAACATTGCCGCCGCCGCGGCATTTTGACGGACGAGGAAACGCATCTCCGCCGCCTTTTGGGGCAGGTAAGCTATGCCCTGTCCGTGCGGAAAGACGACAAAAAAATGCGCGCCGCAAGGTCCGACCTTTTAGCGATGCTGCGCACAAAAAAATCCCGGATTCTTTCGCCAAAATGACAGATCCGGAAAGTCTTAAAACGATTTGCACGTAAAACAATCAGCGAGGTGAATCCGCAATGCAAAACCCGTCCCTAACCTTCTTTTCTTTGATGCAAGGCAGAGAAAAAAATACCTCGGTAGAGCGTCATGCTCACGATTGCTTTGAGCTCGTCTTCTTTGATCAAGCAGACGGCGTACTTACCATGCGCCAAGACACCTATCCGCTGCAGGACGGAACGCTCTATCTCGTCTACCCAAACACGCCGCACAGCGAAGTGCATTTTTCAAACGCTACCGTGTCTTTTTTAGGATTTCGCTGCCCGGATTTTCCGCGCTATGCAATCAAGGAGGCCGCCTTTCCCATGCTTCGGCATGAGGAAATCGGCAGCATAATGAAAAAAATCATGAAAGAAGCCGCCGAGCAAAAGACATATTATGACGCGCTGATCTCCCATCTTCTGGCCGAGGTCATTTTGCTTTTGGCACGCTATGCCGCCGGAAATGAGCAGCAGCCCAAAAACCTCGGCTACATCGCGTCCTATATCACAGAGTATTTTAACCAGCCGCTCAATCTTTTGCAGCTTGCAAAGGATACCGGCTACAGTCCGGACTATTTTCGGCATCGATTTTCGGACGAATTCGGCATGTCACCCAAGCAATTTCAAATAGAAGTCCGATTGAAAAAGGCCGCAGAGCTGCTTTTAAACAGCAAAAAATCCTGTACGGAAATCGCTGCGCTCTGCGGATTTTCAACCGGCTCCCAATTCTCTGCCATGTTTTTAAAAAAATATCAAATGACGCCCAATCGGTTCCGTCAACGCGGCGCATCTTCTATTTTGTAAGTTTTTTCACCAAATCCTCAAGCAATGCGTCACGCTGAATCTCGTTTACATAACAGATCGTCTTCGCGTCTGCGTCACAGGCATAGCGCATGTCATATTCCGGAATCCGGCACGGCATCAGAACGGAATCCATAAAACGCCCGTCTTGGTTTAAAAGCCAGCCGACTGCCGTCACGTCCCAAACGATGCGCGACCACGGTCTGCCCATAGAATGTGCCTCCGCCCGCATCACGTTGTCCACCAAAAAATCGCACAGTGCGTTTTTTCCCTTTAGCCAAAACTGAAATTCCTGCTCTGCAATCCGAAAAGCGCTGACCACACCGGCACACGAAAGCTGCACCAGCGGCGCTTTGCTTGTAAAAAGTATCCTTGCCGCCGCAATGTCCTGCATCATATTAAACTCCCGGCATCCCAGCCGATGATGAATATCGTGGCCGCCCAGCCAGACAATCACGATATTTTCCGCGATCTCCGGCGCAGCACACAGGGCAGACGCCACATTGGTTACGGCGCCGATGCACACGACATACAAGGGATTCTTTGGCGTATAGGTTTTCGCCCGATCGATCAGATCATGCATGGCATCCGACTCCACCGGCGTATTCTCATCCGGCATATACTGCTCTGACCCCAAAAAAACCCGATCCCGGTAATGCCCAAACTCAGCCAGATCTAAAACCTTGATGATTTCGTCATAGCTCTTTCGCATTCCATCGCCCGGCGAGGTTGATTTTTCATTATAAAACGGTGCGGCATAAACGGCCTTTACGTTAATTTTTTCATCCGATTTGAGCATATAGGCAAGTGCAAACTGATCGTCAACCTCGTTATAGGTATCGGTGTCCAGCACCGCGTCAATCCGTCCCTTCGGCACACTTAAGTTACAAAGCAATTGAAATGGTTCCATCTTCCATTCTCCTCTCTTTTTGACTTTTCGTCAGTATAACATGTTTTTGCCAAAGATGCTATCATGTTTCGGTTCGATTTTTACATCAATCGGCTGTGATCGGATCACCAGGCGAAAAACGCGCTGTACGGTATGTTTTTAACCTCGGTTTTAAAATTCGTATTCCATGCCGTCATAGGACACGAGAAAGCCCTCCCGCTCCGCGATTTTTACAAAATCGTCATAGACAACATCCTTGGCATTGTGCGAAAAATGGTTCAGAATAAACACGGTGTTTTCGTCCGCAATCCCGGCATTGAAAAAAGCTTGACGAAGATCTGCCCCCATCGCGAGATTAAGATGTCCCACGTACGGCACCACCGCGTTATTTGCCTCGGTACAGTCAAGCGATACCAGTTGCAGCGGTTTCTCCTTGGTAATTGCGCGCAGCGCCGTGATGCTCTCCTCGCACAGATTGCCGGTGTCATGACAGTAAAGCAGCTTCTTTCCGCCCTTTTCCACCGCAAACACAACCGGCGATGATGCCTTATCGTGGCTTGCCCTGATCGGCGTAATCCGGTAACCCTCCGCATCAAACGGCATAAACGGTTCTATTCTTACCGCCTTGACATCCCTCTCAGAAATATTCTCATGGCGGATGACCGCACGCAGCATTTGATATCCGCTCTCCCCCACATAAAAGGTCAGCGGCTCCTTTGACGCAACGTGCGCAAAGCCCTCTTTTCGCATTTCGATCTCGGCCGGGTAGAAGTGGTCGGAGTGCGAATGCGTCACGATACAGGTTTTTATCTTAGACAGCGGCAGCTGATATTTTAAAAAGTGCATGTAGGTATCGGCCGGGAAATCAATCAAAATTTTATCATCAATCAATGCCTGACTTCTCGTTCTGATGTTTCTTCCGCCGCGCTCCCGTGATCTTTGGCAGCTTTCACAGTCACAAAAAATTGCCGGCACGCCCTCGGCCGCCGCCGTTCCCAAAAACTGAATTTTCATGATAAACCTCCTTATCGCGCATGATAAATCATTATATAAAAATTCTATGACCTATTATTTTAACATTAACAAATTTTTAGGGAATTGTAAAGAGATTCTTAATAAAAAACGGCAAGCGCTTCGGGAGCCTCCGTTTTTTAAGAACGCTAAGTCATAGAGGCATCCGCAGCAAACGGCCCATCAGGGTCCGGCAAAGCGGTCAAAAAGCGAAAAAGTGATTAGAGTGCGAAAAAGGGGCTATAGCAAAATAACAATCCCCAAAAAATAAGGACGATTTTGAGCTGACCCCCAAAGTTAGATTTTAAACATCCCATGTACTCCACAAGCAAAGTCAGCCATAACATCTTAAGAAAACTCCGGAATGTCGCCAATTGAATATGAAACACATATAAAAATTAGACCTGCAAAGCGTTTGCTTCAAACCCATACAATGAGAGTGTCAGAAATATCAGACGCTTTGGGATTTTTAGACCCGGCATAGCGATTCACGATTTACTCCGGGAAGGACCGTGTGCAAGACTTGACTTTTAATTAGCAATATTGTTGTTTTTAAGCGCAATAATGTTATTGAACGCTTGTCATAATTCCAATATAATGAAGTTGCAATCCAAAATATAAGGAGGACAAAGAAAATGTACCATTTCCCCATTGGAGTAATTCTTGAAAGCTTCAGAACCGACAGGAGCACTGCAATTAAGAAAGCGGCGCAGATCGGCGCAAATGGTATACAGATGTATGCCACAGAGGGCGAAAACTCACCAGAAAATTTAAATGCCGCGGCAAGAAAGTCGCTACTTGACGAAGTTAAGTCAAACGGGCTTGTGTTCTCCGCACTTTGCGGTGACTTCGGAAAAGGATTTACCGACCCGGTGTTAAATTCCAACCTTATTGAACGTTCAAAACGTATCATTGACCTCGCGCTCGATTTGGAAACAAATATCGTTACGACTCACATCGGCACTGTGCCGGAGGACAGCACGGCCGATACATACAAGATTATGCAGGAGGCTTGCTTTGCGCTTGCTGACTATGCTGACAGCGTAAACGCTCATTTTGCTATAGAAACAGGTCCGGAAAAGGCAACCACGCTTCGTGAATTTCTGGACACTCTCGCCTCAACGGGTGTTGCCGTTAACCTAGATCCTGCAAACCTCGTTATGGATTGGGACGCCGATCCCGTTGCCGCTGTACACACGCTCGGCAAATACATTGTACATACACATGCAAAGGACGGAATTAATCTCCCGGGTGAAAATCCACCATACCTTGAACTTCCCCTCGGCCAGGGAAAAGTTGACTTCCCGGCATACTTAAAGGCTCTCGAAGAAGAAGGCTTTAAGGGATTTTTAACCATAGAGAGAGAAGTGGGTGAAACTCCGGAGGCAGATATTCGCCTTGCATATGATTTTCTCAAAAAGACAATAAACGAAAACTAAGGAGGCTGGCATTATGGATAAAATTAAAGTTGCAATAATCGGGGCCGGTAATATCTCTCATTCACATATCAATGCATATCAAAAGTTGGATAATGTTGAAATTTATGCTGTCTGTGACATATGTGAGGAAAGGCTTAACAAGACCGCCGATGAATACGGTATTAAAAGACGTTACACCGACCTTGAAAAAATGCTTGCGGCGCTTCCTGAACTAGACGCCGCAAGTGTCTGCGTGTGGAACTGCAACCACGCCGAGTGCACCATTAAGGCGTTGAATGCAGGACTTAACGTAATCTGTGAAAAGCCCATGGCATACAACGCTGAGCTTGCGCAGCAGATGAAGGATGCCGCAGACAGAAACGGAAAGCTCTTAATGATCGGTTTTTGTATGCGCTTTTCCAGCGAGGCAAGAATTGCCCTTGACTTCATAGAAAACGGCTATTTGGGCGATGTGTACTTTACAAAGGCACAGTATGTCCGCAGACATGGCAACCCCGGTGGCTGGTTTTGCGATAAAAAGCGCAGCGGCGGCGGTCCAATTATAGATCTAGGCGTTCACGTTCTCGACTTTGCAAGATATTTAATGGGTAACCCCAAGCCCCTCAGCGTGTATGCTGTGTCGTTCGATAGACTCGGCAACCGTAAAAATATTAAAAACAATGTCGGCTGGATTGCAGCAGACCATGTTGACGGCGAAAAGTGCAATGTTGAGGACTTTGCTGCAGCGCTTATCCGTTATGACAACGGGGCGGTTACCAACCTTGAGACCTCGTATGACTTCAACGGTGAAGAGACTTACAAAAATCAGCTTTTCGGCACAAAAGCAGGCATAGATATTGCTGAAAACGGTGGCATTAAGCTCTACGGAACTTACAACGACTACCTTGCCGACATTGACGTAGATACGGCGAACTACAAGTTTTCCTCATCCGAATTTGACGGCGAAATTGCCCACTTTATCGATTGCATTACAAACGGCACAAAATGTATTGCCCCGGCTGAGGATGGAATCGTGATAATGAAAATTCTCGACGCCATCTACAAGTCCGCAAGCGAGGGACACGAGGTTGCAATAGACTGGTGATAATAAAAAACGCTAAGGTATATACTAAAAATTTTAAATTTGAGAAAAAAGACCTTTGTCTCGACGGCGGCATTCTTTGTGATACCGCCGTCGGCGAAGTGAAAGATGCCAAGGGAATGTATATTATCCCCGGTTTGATAGATTTGCACCTGCACGGCTGCGACGGCGCAGAAGTGGTTGACGGCACTCATGACGCCATACGCAAAATAGCAAAATACGAGGCGAGAAATGGCATAACAGCCATTTGCCTCTCTACTGAACCCGTTGAGCACGAAAAACTTATAAATTCGTTAAAAACAGCCGGCAACTACTCTGCCGATGACGGCGCAGTGGTGTGCGGTATAAATCTCGAGGGACCATTCCTCACAGTTGAAAAATGCGGCGGCAACGATGCGCGCTACCTGTGCAACCCGAGTTTTAAACTCTTTGACGAATATCAGGCGGCAGCAAACGGTAAAATCAGAATTGTAGATATTGCACCCGACCTTGAAGGCTCTTTGGAGCTTATACGGGCAAAGTCGTCCGAAATCGTCATGTCACTTGCCCACACACCGGCCGGCTATGATACCGCAGTTAAGGGCTTTGAGGCGGGCGCAACGCTCGTTACGCATCTTTTTAATGGCATGGGAGCGTTTCATCACCGAGACACGCATCTTATCGGAGCAGCGATGGACTGCGGAGCCTTTGTGGAGCTTATCGGCGATGGTATGCACGTCTGCGATTCTATGATACGGGCCGCGTACCGCATTTTTGGGGCAGAAAAGATTGTACTTATCAGTGATTCGCTTTTTTGTGCAGGACTTCCCGACGGGCACTATGTCAAGGACTACTGTGAGGTGGACGTTACAAACGGTCTTGCAAGGCTTGCCGACAACACAATAAACGGAGCATCTGCCAACTTGTATATGAATATGGTTCGCCTTATGGATATCGGCATACCAAAAGAGGACGCTGTACGTATGGCAACATACAATCCGGCTTGCGTTCTCGGTGTTCTTGACAAAATGGGTACGCTGGAGTGCGGCAAAATGGCAAACTTCGTTATTACCGATGAAAAATTTGAAATCTGCGAGGTTTACGTAAGAGGAAAAAGGGAGTACGCAAAATGCAGATAATGTTGTACAAAAAATATGATGATGTGATGAAAAAGTGCAAAGGCGCAGACTCAATTTCGAAAAACGAAAAAAACATACTTGTTACCTGCGGAATGAGCAAGGTCGGCGATGTGGGCGATCCCTTAAAAAACAGAGTCAGATCATCTGTTTCGAAATCGGGGGCAACCGCTTACGGAGATGCTGATCTGGTCGATGAATTGAGAACGCATGGACCCCATATTCGATTGGGAATAGACATAGGCGGCACAAACACAAAGTTTGGCATTGTGGAAAACGGTAGAATTGTGTTTAAAAGCAAAATCAAAACCGACCTTTCGAGCGCCGAGGCACTCTCCGACGGTATTGCCGCAGAGTTCTCAAAAATAGGGAAAAAATGCGACTTTGAGTTTGTCGGTGTCGGCGTTCCCGGTACGGTTGCAGACGGCATTGTCACCGCGGACAACCTGCCGCTTGACGGTACGCCGCTTAAATCTATGCTTGAACAGCGCCTTGGCACACGGATTAAAATAGAAAATGACGCAAACTGCGCCGGACTTGCCGAGGTTAAATACGGAGCAGGCAGAAGGTATCAGAGCGTTGTTATGCTCACCCTCGGCACAGGCATAGGCGGCAGCATCGCAATAGGCGGAAAGCTGATGCTCGGAAACGGCAATATGGCAGAGCTTGGCCACATGATAATCCAGGCATTCGGCGGCAGAGAGTGTCCCTGCGGTCAAAGCGGCTGCTTTGAGCAATATGCTTCTGTGACGGCGCTTGTGCGTATGGCAAAGGAAAGCATAGACAAAAACGCCGGCAGCATTTTAGCTCAAATGTACCATGAAAACGGCGGCAAATTAAACGGCAAAGTAATCTTTACCGCTTTAGATACAGGATGCAGCTCGGCAAAAGCGGTGATAGAAGAATACACAGGTATACTTGCTGTTGGCATAGACAGCCTCATTAACATTTTAGACCCCGATGCCGTTGTCCTTTCCGGAGGAATTACGGAGCACGGGGACAGGTTTATAGGCGCTGTTCAGCGCAAAATTCACTTTAAAACGCCGGTTGTGATATCGGATCTTAAAGGCGATGCCGGCATTGTCGGTGCGGCATATCTCACTGATTTGGAGTAAGCGTTAGGTGAACAGCCGACATATCTTTTAAAGATTTTTGCGAAGTACGATGCATTTTCAAAACCGCATATCTCGCTGATTTCCTGGACTGATTTAACCCCGTAAGACATCATCTTTTTCGCATATTCGCACCGTATGCGGTGGATAAACTCAAACGGCGTTTCACCGGTAAGGCGTTTAAACTCTCTGCCAAAGTAGTATTTGCTGAGCCCTACTTGAGAAGCTATGTCACATAACGTGAGCTGTTTGTTAAAGTTTGAGTACATATAGCCTATAGCAAGACGCATATTTTCGTCTTTATCGGCGGCGACGCCCGTTTTTTGGCTTTCGGTATAGTTTCGGGCAAGATAAAGCACAAGCGACATTACGGCATGACGTACTCCTGCGTTTCGATGGGGGAGAGAGCCGCCGAATTCGTCAATTATATTTTGGTAAAGCTTTACTGCCTCGTCATCGTGCACAAGCTGTTTGAAACGCACCGAGCAGGTATCTATACCGTTTAAAATGCAAAAATCACGGTCAGGAATGAGAAAGTAATATCTTATTTTCGTTTCGGATTTTATTGCGTGCGGAAGGCTGGAATTGATAATAAAAATATCACCCTCCGATATGCGGTATGGCGTTTTGCCGCACGTCACCATTCCACAGCCCTTTGCGACATAGAGAATTTCAATGTTCGGATGCCAGTTTGCATCAAGATTCGGGCTATTTACAAGCGTAGTTTCTTCAAAATAAAACGGCAGATCAAGACCCGTGAAGGAGTGTACTTCAAAAAAATCTCTCTCCACAAAAAACACCTCGCAAAATAACAATATCGTTTTTTTATTATAGCATATGCAAGAAAAATGTCAATAAAGACCGCTTGGCGTTGGTTATGAATTACCGCAGTTATCAGAGTGGGAACCATTCAAACATTCATAATGATGTAATCGCCATGCACAGATAAAATTCACGGTTTCATGCGAGGCCGCCTTTGATATGGGGTAAAATATTACAACTAAGGCAGGAAAGCCTCATTTCGGCTATCCTGCCCATTTTCTCGTTTAACTATTTACTGTCTGTGTTTTCGGACTTTATGATGGGATACAACTGTATCGTATTGCCGCCGTCAACCGTAAGCTCGGCGCCGGTAGTATTTTTAGAATGAGCCGCAAAATACCATACTGCGTCCGCGATATCCTCTCCTGTTGCAACATCGCCAAGAGGGGTAAACCTTGACGGCACATTTTTATAAAAATCAGGATTTTCTACCCATCTGTCAGTCCTTATCATTCCCGGAAGTACGGCGTTGACGCGTATATTGTACTTTCCCAAATCAAGCGCCATAGCTCTCATCATACCCAACTGACCGCCCTTTGATGTGGAATATGCAATTCTATTTGGTATGGCACGGTATGCTGTGTTTGAGTTTATAAAAATAATATTTCCACTTCCGTTGTCTTTCATTCTTTTTGCAGCATTCTCGGCCATACAGTAATTCCATACAACATTTGTATTAATTACGCGCATAAAATCGGTTATCGGATTTTTAAATATCTCCATATTGAGCCCTTGATCTGCAGCGTTCAGAACAAGCGTTTCGATGAATATTTCTTTTTTATCCAGATCCTCAAACAAAGATCTTACCGACTTTTCGTCAATAGAGTTGTCTTCATTCAACGAATGAATCTGATAACCGAATATATTTACATTCGGAAACTCCTTGCAATATTTATTCTGCATATCACGCACACTGTCGAGATTTCTTCCGGTAAAGATTACATTTTTCCCTTTTGCGGCAAATTTTTTAACTATGGCAACGCCTGTGTTTTTGCATGCTCCTGTTATTAATACTGCATTCATATCTATATCACCTTAAAAATAAAATTCGTTTTTTGCCGGTCTTATATCTGTAAGCGCTCCTGTATAATGTCTTAGTGTGTGCGGCTTGTATGTATGCTTGAGGCATTTGGCTTCGTCGATTTCAATGCCCAGCCCTGCCTTGTCCGGTATTTTTATATAACCGTCCTTATATTCCAGTTTTTCGTTTGTTATATCTTTGCGCCACTCTACATCTGAATACATAATTTCAAGAATTTCAAAATTCGGGCAGGTTGCCCCAAGCTGAAGTGTTGCCGCATTTGCAACAGGCCCTGACGGATTGTGGGGTGCAAACGGAATGTATCTGCACTCTGCTTCGGCAGCAATTTTCTTAAGCTCCATTATTCCGCCGGCGTGCGATATATCCGGCTGTATGTAATCGGCAGCCATTTTGTCAAACATCGGTCTGTAATCCCACCTTGTATACAAACGCTCACCGGCAGAAATGGCAACAGGCGACTTATCCTTTACTTCCTTGAGTGCATCGAGATTGTCGGGAGGGACGGGCTCCTCAAAAAACATTGGCTTAAACTGCTCAAGCTCCTTTGCAATTTTTATACTTGTTGGTATATTAAATCTGCCATGTCCCTCAATAAGCAAATCAACCTTATCGCCCACAGCGTCACGCACTTCAGATATACATTTTAATGCTTTGTCAAGCTCTTTGTTTGAAATGTTTAGATAGCTCTTACCAAATGGGTCCCATTTCATTGCGGTAATGCCTCTTTTTACCGCAATGCTTGCTTTTTGTGCAAATTCTTCAGGCTCTTTTGCACCGGCAAACCATCCGTTTACATATATACGCACCTTATCATTTATCTTGCCGCCCAAGAGTTGATAAACCGGCACATTAAGACTTTTGCCTAATATATCCCAAAGCGCCATTTCAACAGCGGACAGTGCGGACATCAAAACCGCTCCGCCGCGCCAATATGCATCTCGGTAAATATTGTGCCAATGCTTTTCAATATCAAGCGGATTTTGGCCGATAAGATATTCCTTTATATGCTCTATTGCACCTATTAACGCTTTTTCCTTGTATTCAAGAGTCGCCTCTCCGACCCCATCTATCCCCTCGTCTGTATAGACTTTAACAAACACCCAATTTGTTCTGAAACAGTCAACTGTAAATACTTTTATATCTGTAACTTTCATTTGAATTCCACTTCCTCATATATTTTCGGTATAACAGCATTAAAAAGGTCGAACGTCAAAGCAAAAAGTTCATCAAACATAACTCCGGTTGTTGTCACGTCCGAAGGTTTTGTTTTAACAACTGCAAATGTCATACCGTCCTGTGTCCAAATGGTGTCGCAGTTAAACATTGCATTATTGTGATTTTCCTTATTCCTTTACAAATAGAAATGCGTTTATATCGCGATTTTTTAATTCTATGATTCCGTTTTTACATATAAATTTTTCACCGCTTATTAGGTCAGTGTAAACTCCGTCATTGTGGAGATGTATTTCGGCATCGCTTCCTGTTGCGTTATAGGCTCCTATCATCGCTGAGTTTACGTATGTATAAATGCGGCTGTCCCTGCTGTAAACAAAAATTCCGCTGCGGTCAATAATATTGCGCAGCAACTCCGACGGAAGATTACATGTGGAGCAGTATACGCTTTTGAAATTGCCGATGTTCTTTTCTGCGACTGCGATGCTCTCATCTTCAAAATTGGCAAGAGGGACGGCGCTTTCATCTTGGACGGAAAAATATGGAGCGTTTAACGGATAATCGTATTCGCACCCGTTATAAATCAATTTGCCGTGCGGCTTATTACATTCCGATACATTGATACCTGTTATTTTTGAAATGCGGTCTACACTTGTCTGTCCATTGGTGGCATAATCGGGCGCATATAGCCACAACACGGTTTTCCCGGCAGCCATGCATTTTTCATCTATATGTTTACGCGTTTTGTCCGATATTTCATATTGATTCACGAAGATATACATTTGATAGTTGTCTGCGTTGTCAAGAGCAATATCTGATATTGAATATAAATCATATGGCGCACCGCATTCTGCCAATGTGCGGCGGATGTCGGACAGGCAAACGGTTGCAAGATTGGAAGTTTTACGGGCGCGATACATGGACTCTCCCTCGGCAAAAACAGCTATTTGTGCCGCACTCTTACATGGAATTTCTGAGAGCATTTCTGCCGTGCCAATCATTTTATGGACTGCATTCATCATCCCATTTGTGCGAAACCAGCCGTCAAACATGTCGAACCACCACATCGCAGCTTTATTTGCCATGCAAAGCAGAAAATCACGATACATAAGATTTAACGATTCTGTTTCATTTTTGCATCTGCTGTCAAAACCGGGGATTTTTACAAGTTTTGTATTTTCTGAATTTTCCTGCGGTTCGTCATTCACCATTTCAGGCGCAACATGAGTGATATGATCGAACTCCAGAAAATATATCTTGTTATGCATATAAAGAGTTTTTTGTGTCACCATAAATGCGCTGGGGTCAAGAAGACCGCGGTAGTAGTATGATGACGGGCTTGAAATCATATCTATGTCCGGACTTAGAAATACCTTTTCGTAGCCCAGACTGCCGGCATCGTAAAGACGCTCGCCGCCAAGCTCAAAAAGATAGCCGTAGTATACGCCAAGCAATTTGTTTTTGTGTAGAATTTCCTGTGCATTGTGTGCAAAATACAAAAGCAAATCGGCAATGAGTTCATTATGAAATTTCCGTGCGAGATACACTTCGTTTTCATCTGCACCGAGAAATACATCACCGGTTTTTTTAAGAACATCCGGTGAGGGGAGACTTGCACTATTATCTTTCCGCCAAATTTTGTAGCCGGTGTTTTTTATCGAATTGGGTACTTCAAAATCATAGTCGGAAAACCACTCTGTTGTAGTTCCGCAAAGCAGAAAATATCCGTAAACCTTGTCACCGTACTTTGTCTCAACATGTTCGATTGCTGCTTTCATGTAATCGGACGCTGCTTTTTTCCATGCTTCATCGCAGGCAATCTGGGACAAATTTGTGAATGAGTTAGGAACCTCGGGGTGTTCTTTTAAATACCAGTTACGTGTGTCCAGTTGAAGCATCGGTGCAAAATACGCGTCCGGCGCGTTTTGGATAAACATATCCATCTGTCTGTCAATTGCGGAGAAATCGTAATCATCGTCTCCTATCCACGATTCGCCGTATAGCGAATATGGTACGCCCAAAGCGGAGGTTACCCCACTTGAAAGAACACTGAACAGCCGCACTCCTGCATTATAAAATTCCGAAATATTTTGTGGATTGGGACGAAAAGATTTGAATGACAACGGATTATAGATTTTGCCGTTTATTTCAATTTTTAATGTGCCGTTATGATTAACAACTTTAGCGGTGTGACTCATGGTTTTTTTCTCCTTTAAAAATATAATTTGGTATTTTTGGTTTAACCTAATGTTCGCGATCCGAATCCGATTTTAAGAGGTGGATTTCCGCCCAAACGGTGTTAAAATACTCGGCAATCCGTTAGGATTACCTGCGTTTTTGCTTATGCAGCAACCAAAAATCCGCTCTCTCAAAATTCTACGACCTGAAAAGGATTCAATTTTGAGCAGATTTTGGTGCGGAAGATGCAGCAAGGCTCGGCGCGGAGCATCGATGACAAGCCAAAAGATGCCGAAATTTCACCTTTTCAGGCGGGTTCGGATTACTAATATCAGGTTAGGCACACGGGAGTTGAACCCAATATGCCCTGTAATTAAAAAATCACCATCTTTTTGAACCGTTGTCCTTGCATGGCTGTCGTATTAACGAGTATTTTAACCAGGAATTTTTATATAGGCATCTGCATACCCAAACGATTTGTTTGTTACGATTTTCAGTCTTTTCACATCGCGTCCTACTTGTATAACATGTTTTATTACTGTCAGAATATTTGCATTACTGATAAAATGAATTTATGATCCGTTTCTTGACTTGCAGCAGCTTTTATTATATAATACATTTTATCGAAAATATATATAAATCTTAGCATATTTATTAGAAATATTACTGTTTTGGAGGAAATATGAATATTAAATTCCTGGAAATTGTAGCTGCCGGCATATATAACAGTGACAACGCTGTAAAAGGGCGCAATGTAACCAAAAACAGAAGAACAAAAATGTTTGAATTAGAAATACCGTTGGAAAAGGGCGGAGTATCATATATTAATGATGAATCCCATATTATAACGCCCGAAACCGTGATTTGTGCAAAGCCCGAGCAGTTACGGCACACAAGACTGCCGCATAAATGCTTTTACATTCATTTCATGGTGTACGATGGCATTCTTTTTAATTTGCTCACTGAGATGCCGAATTTTACAGATATTGAAAATACGGAGGAAATATATAATATTTTTCGTGAAATAATCGCATATTCGGAAAGTGTTTCGGCAAGAGATGTTATTATGCTGCAGAGCCGAGTGCTTGAGCTGGTGTATACACTTTCAAAAGCAGCAAAAATTCACGGTGTGGGGGTAAACAGAAACAGCGGGAAAATTATTGATAGAATCATTGAATATATAAACGAACATATAACCGAAGATTTATCACTTAAAGCGTTAGCTCGGCAGGCTTGCATCAGTCCAATACATTTTCACAACTGTTTTCGTGCATCTACCGGGAGAACGGTTCATGAATATGTCGAGGAGCAGAGGATAAAAAAGGCGAAGGCGCTACTTTTGACTTCGGATATGACACTTGCGGATATAGCTTATAGAACCGGTTTTTCTTCACAATCGTATTTCAGTTATGCGTTCAGACGAAAAACCGGTATGACCCCGCGCGAATATGTAAAGACGGAGTTAAAAAGATATGAACGATAAAAAATACATGTATTTTATGGTAAGTTACAGAATATCTGCACCCATTGGTGATATTTTTAGTTTTCCGATATAGGAAACACTGTTGGTATTGCTGCAGTGATGGATTCAAAAATGTCACCGGCGCCGATATTACGGTTGTTGATGATATGAGTGTCAGTTTTATATGGTCAGAAAGAAAAATGCAGGTGGTAATGATGGTATTTTAATACCGATACGGGTTGCCGCATTTTCTCTTACTCTTTTTTGACATCAATGCAGAACCCATTCCTTACAAACCATACGCTATATTCCGCTCTCAATTACCTCAAGCAACGCCCTTGCTATAATCCCATGGCCCATAGCGGTAGGATGAACCCCTTCAAGTGTCCAGTAAGTAAAATCCGTTTCCTTTTGTGCTGCTTCAAATCTGTCCTGCAATGGGACAAACGCAAGTCCATATTTTTCAGAAATCCTCTTTGCCGCCGCCGCTCTCTTTCTTACCTCACCCATAAATGTGTCCCACTCCGGATCGGTTGCCGTCCCATGGCATAAGAAAGGTTCCAAAATAAATATCTTAACATTCGGAAGCTCCTCCAAAATCTCTTCGATTAGCATTGAATAAATTTTTTCATATTTTTCGGCAGAAACGCCATCGCTGTCACTGAGCTCATGCCATACATCATTTACCCCGATAAGCACCGACATATAGTCAGGCTTAAGATTTATTATGTCAGCTTTCATTCTTGCATATAGATCGACGATCCTGTTTCCGCCTACAGCCCTGTTGAAAAACTCTAATTTATCTTTGCTTTCAGCGCCTAATATCCCGGCAACTATCGTCGGGTAGCCATTGCCCAAACAAAAGTTGGATGCATGATCCCGGGAGCGGTTTGTATCAGTTATGGAATCCCCTTGAAATAAAAACTTTTTCATTTTTAGTCCCCTTCTGTCTGTTTGGTTTAGTTTTCCAAACCTTTTTAATCATTTTATCAAAATCAAAACCTTTAGGGATTGCCTGCCGAATCGTTACACAATTTCATTCATCACTTTTTAGCGCTCCCCTAATTGATACCCGAATTCCGATATCACTTCCGTCAAACTCAAGCAGGTTTTAGATTAAAGATAAAAACCAAATTTTTCACGGGGAATTATAGCACACCATCATATTTTTGTCAACAGCTTTACAAATCATTTTTTGATGTTTACGAGGTATTTGTTTTCACTAAAGCCTATTACTTTTACCATAAATTCCACAGGTTTTGTAAATGTGCCGTTTAGGCATAAAGTGTAAGAAAATCAAGAAAAGGCTGAAAGGGCGTTTAATTACAGCGGTTCTGTCGGTGATGCTGTTGAATATGAAAACAACAATATTATCACAAGCTATATTTCAGGAATGAATAAAGCGGTTAAGGCTCTGCCGGAGGAAGATCAGCGAACCGGCCGTGCCTATCTGCTAAAATCTTTAAACAATTGGAATTATAGCAATACCGTATCGCAAGAAGAAATGCTCCGCCGTCTTGATGGCGAAACTGTCTCTGACCGGTGCGTAATTACCGGCGTTCCGAAATCGACAATCCAATGGACGAAAGACAAGGTCAAATACTCTTATCAGATGACACCGCAAGAATATGACGAGTATGTAGAGGACTATTTAAAGCTGACCGAAAAATATCGCGCATACCAAAGTAAAAATAACAAGAACACTGCGGATTATACAGATGCGCTTAGCAAAGCTGACACAGAGGTGAAAAAGGTATTATCCAAGAAATATCAGCAAAAGTATGCCGACAAAGCAGTCAAAGAAGCCAAAAAGTGATTTAAATGCGAAAAAACTCCCCAAAAGCATTAGCTCTTGGGGAGTTTTATGGTTACCGCGAACATAAAAAGTTCGGATAACACGGTAATGGTACACCTTCAGGGATTCGAACCCTGGACACCCTGATTAAGAGTCAAGCCCCGTATTGTTTTAATGTATGTATTTGTGTTTAAAAATAGCGAAATTTCGCCGTTTTCAGAATATTATCTTTGTTTTGATATTAACTGAGATGCTGCAATCTTAATTGTGTTGATGTCAAAATTGATGTCAAATCTCGTATAAGTTAAAACTTTTTTATAAGCACTTTCACCCTTCAACAAAATTCCCTACTCATTTTTTAGCCTCATTCCATTTTCTCAATCGTTTCGTAAGCATAAACACAGATGTGCAGGAACGCCAGTCGGAATAACTTTTTCCGGAATGCTGCTCATGATACTCATATCCCCGTTTCGCACGTTCTTCTGCAACTTGAATATTCAAACCGGATAGCTTTTCACAAACACGCTCAATAATTGCATTGCTTTTATCATACTCAACACCAAATCGTTTGCTTATCATTTCATTTAATTTCTTGCGATTTATCGGACCTGTTTTGTTTGAAAAATATAGTGTAAACCAATACTCAATAGCTTCATTTGAAAAAGCACAATTTACCTTTGGGTAACGGGACGACTTTCTTATTGCCTCATCAAAATCTTTAAAATCGTCTTTGTCGAACACGCACCAGATTTCATCAAAGTCATTTTGCAGCGATATAGCTTCGTCAACAATCGCAATAGGATTACTGTATTTGCATGTAGTAATTTTTACTGTAACATTTTTTAATCCGGAACGGTATTTCTGCTTAAATTTGTTAAAGTAGATTTCCTCTGTTTTACCACCGCAAAGGACAAGTACTCTGTCTCGCAATTCAAGCGAAGGGGCATTTCTTTTGTATTGATTCATTAAAAACAGGCCCCCTTAACCGTTAATGCCCGAATTCTTAATGTCAGGCAGGGCACCATACACACCAAGCAGATATCGTTTTAAAATTTTACTGTCTTTTCGTATACCCTTAAAGTCGCAAAGACTGTAAAGTTTGCTTACACCATATTCATCTTTTTCAAGAAAATATATCTGGTCTCTGCGAATATCTTCATCAAGCAGAGTAACATCGTGCGTGTTGCAGATAAGCTGGGCGTTATTTGGATTTTGACTGAGCGAATTAAACATCATTACCAGGTGGTGCACTAATGCCGGATGTAACCGCGCATCTATTTCATCAATCAACACCACACTACCATTTTTTATGGCAGAAATAATCGGTCCTGCAATTTCAAAAAGCTTTTTCGTTCCAGCCGATTCTATGGCAAATCTAAAGTCGGACATTGTGTAATTATCCCAATCCTTGTCATAGACCTTCTGCTTCACTTTCAGGTCAATGCCTTTGAGATTTATCAAATTTTTAAATTTTTCTTTGTAGTTCTTCTTAAACGCCGCCATAAGCGTTTCACCCATCTTATCGTCGATTATTTCCATCTCAAAATCGTCAATTGGGATACCTAGCCTATTCATAAGCTTAACAATATCTTCTTTCCCATTCTCGTGTTCTTCCATATAACTAACAGTGGCCGATAAAAGCTGTTTGGTATCGTCAGCGTCAAAAATCTGAATTGCCTCAAACCATTTGTAAATCTTCATAGCCATTTCATTATTGCAGAAGTTAGCCCACGAAAGAAACAACACATCTTCCCGAGTATTTTTAATAAAATGTTCGACGTTCTTAAACTCTTTCGAATTGATTTTTATCGTTTCAAAGTTGCTTCCATTACGTGTGAATACGTTAACTGTTCTTTTTTCTTTTTTATCAAGATATTCCCTGATTATTTTGTCATTCAATACTGAAAACCCATAATCATACAAAATTCCTTCAACAATAAATGCAATTGAAAAGCTCGTCGGCTTATCTTTCGATGCATTATTAAAAAGGAAATAATTCGGTTTTGATATAATGCGTGATTGAACATCTAATTCTGCGGTTACAATATATTTCATAAACGCCAGTGCGTCGATAAAGTTTGTTTTTCCGCTCCCGTTGGCACCGTACATAAAGCAGCTTTTAAGCAGTTCCCCATGCGGTGTTAAAAATGTATTTAATTCCTTATATCTTTTGTCAGTACCGCTTACAGTCATCGCAAATTCTGTATTATTATAAAATGATGCAAAGTTTTCGAATGTAAACCCAACTAACATAATGATTCCTCCATTCTTAATTACGCTATATTATACCCATAAAATCCAAAAAAGTCAACAGTTATTTAATATATTTGCAAAAAATCAGCAAATAATGTGATTAAATAAAAAATTTAACAAGAAGAAAGAGTCCCGATATCGTATTACTTATCAAGACTCTTTACAGCATATTATAAATTCATTTCAAGTTATATTTTTATGCAATATTTTATTGTTTTTGTACTGTAAATTGCAGGTTTTTTGTTTTACAAAAAATATTTCTTCGGATTTCTAATTTTGGGTGTTTATTGCGCTGCCTTTTACCTGTTTTCAATTATTTTACCCGTATTGTAATATGACCAGGAGCCGGTTTATCCTTGAAATGATAAGTTTTAAGTTATGGATTAACCGATACGGGTTGCCACATTTTCTCTTACTCTTTTTTGACATCAATGCAGAACCCATTTCTTACAAACCATACGCTATATTCCGCTCTCAATTACCTCAAGCAACGCCTTTGCTATAATCCCATGTCCCATAGCGGTAGGATGAACGCCTTCCAGTGTCCAGTAAGTAAAATCAGTTTCTTTTTGTGCTGCTTCAAATCTGTCCTGCAACGGAACAAACGCAAGTCCATATTCTTCAGAAATCCTCTTTGCCGCCGCCGCTCTCTTTCTTACCTCTCCCATAAATGTGACCCACTCTGGATCAGTCGCCGTCCCATGGCATAAGAAAGGTTCTAAAATAAATATCTTAATATTCGGGAGCTCCTTCAAAATCTCTTCGATTAGCATTGAATAAATTTTTTCATATTTTTCGGCAGAAACGCCATCGTCTTTACTGAGCTCATGCCATACATCATTTACCCCGATAAGCAGCGACATATAGTCAGGCTTAAGATTTATTATGTCAGCCTTCATTCTTGCATAAAGATCAACAACCCTGTTTCCTCCTACAGCCCTGTTGAAAAACTCTAATTTATCCTTGCATTTAGCACCCAATATTCCGGCAACTATCGTCGGATAGCCATTGCCCAAATAAAAGTTGGATGCATGATCCCGGGAACGGTCTGCATCGGTTATGGAATCACCTTGAAATAAAAACTTTTTCATTTTTAGTCTCCTTTTGTCTGTTTGGTTTAGTTTCTCAAATCTTCTTAATCATTTTATCAAAATCAAAGCCTTTGTCGATTGCCTGCTGAATCGTTACACAGTTTCATTCATCGCTTTTTAGTTCCTCCCTAATCGATACCCGAATCCCGATGTCACTTCCATTAAACTCAAATAGGTTTTAGATTGAAGATAAAAACCAAATTTTTCACGAGGAATTGTAGCACACCATTATATTTTTGTCAACAGCTTTACAAATTATTTTTTGATGTCTACGAGGTATTTGTTTTCACTAAATCCTATACTTTTGCCATAAATACCACAAGTTTTGTAAATGCGCCGTTTGGGCATAAAGTGTAAGAATAATCGAGAAATCACCATTATGAAATAAAGACTCCGCCTCTGTTAATCACATACTATCACCATTCTTGAAAAATAGACTTGACAAATTCTGTATTTCGCTGTATAACTATATTAGTTAAATGATTTAACAATATGGGAAGAGATGACGCAATATGAAAATCTTTCAAAAAGGATTTAATTTTTCTCAAGACGGCCCCGGCAATCGGTTGGTTTATCATTTGGCAGGATGCAATATGCATTGCCTGTGGTGTGCCAATCCCGAAGGAATGACCGCAAAGGAAACTCATAAAACCTACACTCCGAAGGAACTGGTTGTCGAGGCGATCAGCTGCCGTCCTTTCTTTTTTGACGGAGGAGGCGTCACGTTTACCGGTGGAGAGGCAACCCTATACGCTGAGGAATTGATTGAGACCCTTAAGCGATTACAGGCCGAAGGAATTCACACTGCGATTGAAACCAACGGCACCTCGCCCCGGTTGATGGAGATTCTCCCCTTTGTAGATTATTTGATTATGGACTTCAAGCACGTGAATGACACAGTTCTGCTTGCCTACACCGGTATGGACGGCAAGGCCTTGCGAAAAAATTATGAGGCTATTTGTCAAAGCAACAGACAATGCCATATCCGTATTCCGCTGATTCAGGAATTCAACGGAACTGCAGCAAAAGAGATTGCGGCATATTTCGCTAAGCACGCCACAAACCATCTGGTATTTGAATTTCTCCGCTATCACGAATACGGGAAAGAAAAGTGGCAGGAAGAATACAAAATTACCAACGGCTTTGTCACCGATGAAACTGTAAAGGAGTTCCAGGAAGAATTTAAAAAACACAATCTGACCTATATTACAACCTAAATTTAAGGAGGTACTTATTATGAATCACATCTATCCAAAAGGTGTCCTGACCGAGATGGCCAAAGCGCTCTACCAAGAGGAAAGAAAGATAACCAGACTGGACGGTTGGTTTCTCGCCAAAGAAACCGAAATGCTCTGGGATAAAAAATACCAAGATTGTCCCGCTCAAATAAAGAAAGCCCATCTTCTTTGCGAGGTATTAAAAGCAATTCCCATTTTTTTAAGCGAAAATGCCATCTTTGTCGGCACACAGCGAGACGCTTTCGCAAAGAGCTATGCCTTGATTAATCCCTCCTTTACGGTAGAGGGATTTTCCGGCTACTGTGACCCCATGGCAATCTACAATGATATTGAACCCAACGAAGAATTCCCTAAGGAAAGAATCGATGCCGTTCGCGCCTTTACTGCCAAAAGCAAAATGGTGGAAATGCTGAACCAAACTTATGGGAACGCCGCGTCCTATACCAAGGAGGTCATCTTCTTTGTAGAGCAGGTAACAGGACATGTAATTCCCGATTTTCGCTTTGCACTTAAACACGGCATTGACGCTATGATTGCCGAAGCAAACTCCAAAGATGGGGAATTCTATCAGGCGGCAGCCATTGCCCTCGGCGGTGTAAAAATTTTAATTGAACGCTATCTTGCTTTGATTACCGAGCAGAAAAAGACTTGCTCCGAGAAACGGAAGCGTCAGCTTTCCTATCTGGAAACTTCCCTGAAAAACATTTACGGCGGCGGCGCCTCCAATCTGTACGAAGCAATCCAGCTCTACCTTTTAATGTGGGAGGTCATGTGCATGGAGCAGGCGCCCAACCCTTATGCGTTCTCGGTAGGAAATGCAGACAGAATTTTTGAACCCTATCGCGGCAATCTGACCCGCCAGGAGGCAGCTGAGCTGTTTAAACACTTTTTGGTATTCTACAATGTAGGCGACCGCAGCTGGGCAATCTCTCAAAATGTTCTTCTCGGTGGGCGTGATATCAACGGGAATGACCTGACTTGCACCATGACCTATGCAATCATGGATGCCTACTATGACATGAACCTGCCCCAGCCCATTCTCTCCGTCAAGCTTCACAGAAACACTCCGCCAATGTTGTATAAGGAAATGGGAAAATTCTTTTTCTCTGCCGGCGTACTGACCCCCTCCCTGTTCAACGACGATGCTTTATTTGCAGTCTTAAAGGCGAACGGGGTTGATGATGAAGATATTCCCGATTACTCGGTTGCCGGTTGTCAAGAGCCGCTTATTATGGGAAAAGACAACGCCAACACCACCAACAGTTGGCTGAATCTCCCCAAGGTACTGGAGATGGTACTCACCAACGGATACTCCACCATTACCGGTGAGAAGTTGATGGATCCCTGCCCCTGCGAGCTTTCCGATATCCGTACTGCATTTTATGACACCTTAGAAACAGTGGTCGACAAGATGGTTGAGGCAGCAAACGGCGCCTCCGTCGCATTGGCAGAACTGAAAGTCCCTTTCCTAAGTTCCTGTATGGGTGGACTTACGTACGGCGCCGATATGCGTGACACCAAAAAACAGGGAACTAAGTACAACGGTAGCGGTTGTCTGGTTCACGGGCTTACGGTGCTGGCTGATTCCTTTATCGCCATTGATAAATTTGTAGAAAAATATCCCGACGGTAAAGATATGCTGATTGCCGCTCTCAAAAACAACTTTGAGGGCTTTGAGGATCTGCGCGAGTTTCTCCTCTCCTGTCCCAAGTTTGGCAACAACATTGCAGAGGTGGATGACGAGGCGAGAGAAATTGCTCTACGTGTTTCCAAGCTCCTGCGTTCGAAAAAGAATTATTTGGGCAATCCTTTTCGTCCCGATTTCTCCAGTCCCTCTACCCATCTGACCTACGGCTATTGGGTAGGTGCCACCCCTGATGGCAGGAAGAGCCGTGATATGCTGGGCTACGGGGTAGATCCCCTCTATGGCGAGGCAGCAAACGGTCTGGGGTTCCGTATGCTCTCTAACATGAAACTTCCCTTTGAGGAGTTTAACGGCGGTTACGCATCCCACTTAGGGATTGACCCCAAATATTTTAGGGGCGAAGACTACGACGAAAAAGGCGTGGAATTTTATCAGAACATCGTGCGTCCTCTCTTCTTTAATGAGTTAAAAGAGGGGGTCTCTCCTTTCTACTTGTATGTCAATGTCACCACCCCCGACACCTTGAGAAAGGTTTTGGCGAACCCTGCAAAATATGCACCAAGCGGTGTTTATATTATGCGAATTCACGGGACTTTCGTCAATTTTCTTGACCTGTCGCCGGAAATTCAAGCCGATATTATTACAAGGCTTGATTTAAACTCTACCACCCTTTGTTAAAGGAGACTGATCATGAAAGCTATAGGAATTGATATTGGAACCACCAGCATTTGCGGAATCCTCTTGGATTGCACCAGCGGACAGATTTTAAAATCCGTTACACAAAACAGCAATGCCTTCCTTCACACCTCCCGGGAGTGGGAGAAAATCCAGGACACCCAAAAAATTATTCAAATCGCAAAGGGTATCTGTGATTCACTCCTTTGCGAGGATGTCGCGGTTATTGGCATCACTGGTCAAATGCACGGAATTGTGTACTTTGACAAAGAGGGTTATGCTGTCAGCCCCCTCTACACCTGGCAGGACGGAAGAGGAAATCACCCCTACAAGGACGGCAAAACTTACGGTGAATTTTTGAACCTCCCCAGCGGCTATGGATATGTCACCGATTTTTACAATATCCAAAACGGAATTCGGCCTAAAAATGCGGTGGGCTACTGCACCATTCACGATTATTTTGCCATGGTAATAAGCAATCGTAAAACACCATTGCTTCACACCAGCAACGCAGCAAGCTTTGGAGATTTTGACCTCCGTACTAACCAATTTAATCACCCGTTTTTCGGTGATATTACCCCGGACTTTGCTTTGGCAGGAAGCTATCAGGGCATTCCTGTCAGCGTGGCAATTGGAGACAACCAAGCAAGTGTATTTGGCGCATTGCGTGACGATGACTCTATTTTGCTCAACATCGGTACTGGCAGTCAGATTTCCGTCATTTCTCCCACTATTCTTGAGGGAGAAAACATTGAGATTCGTCCTTACATGGAAGGGAACTACCTGATTGTGGGTGCCGCGCTCTGCGGGGGACGCTCCTATTCTATGCTGGAAAAGTTTTTCTCTGCTGTTGTCTTAGCCGCAACCGGGAAAAAACTCAATATGTATGATGTTATGGACAAAATGGCTCCGGGAGAGACCTCCCATATTCTTGCCGATACCCGTTTTAGCGGAACTCGGAGAGATCATGCCCTCACCGGCTCTCTCACCGGAATTACTACCGAGAATTTTACCCCCGGCGAGGTGCGGCATGCCTTTTTACAAGGAATTATCGGCGAACTGCTTTCCATGTATCAGGAAATGGACGTTATCAAATCTTCTCTGGTTGGTTCCGGTAACGGCATCCGCAAAAACAAGGCATTGATTCGCGAAGCAGAACAAGCATTTGACGCAGCCATGCAGATACCGGTTCACATGGAAGAGGCAGCCTTCGGTGCGGCGCTTTTCGGCATGGCTGCAACCGGCAAGTTTGGTTCTGTGCAAAGAATCAAACAAATTATCCGCTATCAAGAAAGGGAGATATAAGTATGATAAAACAGCCCATCTTTTTTGAACGCAATCGAATCGGTCGGGTTTACACCGGCGGCAAGTTGTTTGCCGACCTTTTTGGTGACGAGCCCGTGGACAGTTTTTTACCGGAAGAATGGATTGCCTCTAATGTAACTGCCCTTAACAAAGATTCCAAAAACCCAAAAGATGGCGTTTCCAAAATCAAGGACAGCGACATTTATTTTGACGACTTGCTAAAAAAATATCCCACCGAACTGCTTGGTTCCAAGGGGAAACTGCGGATTTTGGTAAAAGGCCTGGATAGCGCCATTCGGCTCCCTGCCCAGGCACACCCTGATAAAGCCTTTTCTAAAAAATACTTTAATTCCGAGTACGGAAAGACCGAGTGCTGGACCATCTTGGGAACCCGTCCGAATGCAAAAATCTATTTTGGGTTCAGGGACGGCGTTACCAAGGAAATCTTTGAACAGGCCATTGAACAGAGTGAAACCGATATGGATGCTATGGAAAAACTCATGATGAGCATTACCCCCAAGGTGGGTGATGTGTATCTGGTTCCTGCAAAAACCGTTCATGCCATTGGCGCAGGCTGTCTGATTCTTGAGGTGCAGGAACCCACCGATTTCACCATTCAACCGGAACAGTTTTGCGGCAAATACAAGATGAACGACCAGGAAAGGTACCTTGGACTTACCAAAGAAGAGGCTGTTGGTTGTTTCAATTTCACCAAGGCCCCCGATTCCAAGATGACCCCTCACGTTATGGAAAAAAACGAAGGTATGGTCAAAGAATCTTTGGTGAGTGAAGGGAACACGGATTGCTTTATTATCAATCGCATCAAGCTTTCCGGCGGCAGCTACACGCCGGCAATGACAGACAGCTATGGAATTTATATAGTGACAAACGGCGCCGGCGCCATTCATGGCAATGAGTACCGCAAGGATGTGAAAAAAGGAGATTACTTTTTCCTTCCCGCCTCCCAGATGGGAAATTACACCCTGGACGGGGCCTTAGAAGTAATCGAATGTTATTAAAAATAGCCCTGCATATTCGTGCAGGGTTATTTTTCTAATTCCTTCACATATTTTTTTGGTGTAAGTCCTGTTGTCTTCTTAAACAATTGAATAAAGTAGGATATGTTCTCAAAGCCGCAGCCGTCACATGTCTCGGAAACGGATTTTCCTGCCTTTAAAAGGAAACAGGCGTGGGAAATTCGCAAAGTGTTTAAATAGGTCAGATAGGTAATTCCTGTTGCTTTTTTAAACTTCTGACAAAAATAATGCTTCGTGTACCCAAAGGCATCCGCTACCTCATCCAGTGTAATTTTTCTAACAAAGTTTTCCTCACTCCATTTAAGAATTTCCCGCAGGGTATCGTCCTTAGCAGATACCGTACGACTGATGTCCGCATTACGGTCTGCCTGGGAAAAGAGAAGATCAAAAAACCTTAATATCATAATTAAAATCTCATTCACATCGGTCGCTGTTGCAAAGGTTTGAGGCATATCGGCAATACCTTCCTCCATTGGCAAAGCAATGGGCAAATCTACATAGTTTTTTTGATGATATTCCAAAAGCACATCCAAATCCAAAAGAGGTTTCAGCTGTGGCGGATTAATTTTCAAGGTTTTGATACATCCATGTCCACCTTGATAACTCATGGCGTGAACCATGTTGGGCGCAACAAAGAAAACCCTGTCTCCCTTCAGAGTAAAATGCTGTCCTCCAATGTGCACGTCCCCCTCCATTCCATAATAAAAGAGAATCTCTATCGTCTCGGCATAATGGGGCAGTGTCACAAATTCACAAGACACTGTTCCCGATTCCCAATAACTCCAGGGACGGTGTTTTTTAAATTCTTTGTGTTCTTTAAAAGCAGTTAAAATATTCATGCATTCATTCTATCACAAAAATCTTAATATTGCAATATTTTTTAATAATATTCTAATTGAAAGTTTGTTTTCCAGATGATACGATAAGGAAAAAGAATCGTATTATTTTAAAAGAGGAGTTATATGTATGGAAAAATTAAAAGTTGGTATTATTGGCTGCGGTAACATTGCAAACGGAAAACACATGCCCTCCATTGCTGAAATTGAGGAACTGGAGATGGTTGCTTTCTGTGACATTATTCCGGAACGTGCAGAAGCTGCCGCAAAAAAGTATGGCACACCCGATGCCAAGGTTTACACCGATTACAGAGAGTTGCTGAAAGATGAAAGCATCAACAATGTCAGAGTTTTGACTCACAACAAACTGCATGCAGAGATCTCTATTGCCGCAATGGAAGCAGGTAAGCATGTATTGTGTGAAAAACCTATGGCCGCTAATTACGCAGATGCCCTTGCAATGTATAAAACGCAAAAGAAAACCGGCATGATTCTTACCATTGGTTATCAGCACAAGTTTGACCCGGATGTACTTTATGCAAAGGCAGAGGCAGCAAAAGATGTCTTTGGCGAGATGTACTATGCCCATGCCAATGTTATCCGCAGAAGAGGTGTTCCTCTCCAGGGTGTATTTCTCCGAATGGACGGCCAAGGCGGCGGCGCTTTAATTGATATCGGAACCCACGCCGTTGACACGGCTCTTTACATTATGGATAACTACAAGCCCAAAATGGTATTGGGGAAAACCTTTCACAAGCTGAAGGACCAAAAGGAAACAGGAAACCCCTTTGGTGATTGGGACCCGGAAATTTACGAAGTCGAAGAATTTGCCTCTGCCTTTCTGGAAATGGAAAATGGCGCCACCCTAATTATAGAGGCTTCCTGGGCACTGAACACCACCGAGAACACCGGCGTTCGCTACCGCATCTGCGGCACCAAGGCGGGTATGGACAACTATGACGGTAAATTCCGCATCAACGGCATCTGCAACAACAAGCAGTATATTCACGAACCAAACTTTGACCCGGCAGGGGTTGCCTACACCGCCGCAAACACCGGCGAACTCCCACGCATCAAGGAACAGCGCGTCTTTACTGATGCAATTTTAGGCAAAGGCGATCTGATTACCACCCCGGAAACCGCATTGGTAGTTTCTCATATTCTTGAAGGAATTTATGAATCCGCAAAAACCGGTAAACCTTATTATTTTAACGAAAACTAGGAGGAATTGTTATGTTTCACATCGCATTAGTCAGCCGTTTTCATAACCACGCAAAGGAAAACAGATACGTGGATCAGTTAAAGAACTTTCCGGACGCAGTCATTACCTGTGTCTGGGATGAAGACCCCGTGATAGGTCAGGCTTGGGCAGAAGAACTATCTACCGAGTTTGAGCCAAATCTTGACACCTTACTTGCCAGAAACGATGTAGACGGCATTATTCTTACCTCTTCAACCGATAAACACAAGGAATATATTATCAAGGCAGCAAAGGCAGGCAAGCATGTATTTACCGAAAAAGCACTTGCTATGAACTATGCTGAGGCACTGGAAATCGAGCAAGCGGTCAAAGACGCCGGCATCCAACTTGGCATTGTTTTCCCACGCCGTGGAGTCAAGGAATATAACTGGGCAAAACAACTGGTAGACGAGGGCGCCTTTGGCGATATTTGTTTCGTCCGTATCCGTGTGGCTGTCACCAACCTTGCAAACCTGAAAGAAGAATGGTATATGCCGGAGGATCAGGGCGGTGGCGGCGGTGCTATCCGCGACCTTACCTGTCACACTCTGGACGTTGCCTGCTGGCTCCTTGGAGAACCCGAAAGCATCCAGGTATCCCGCGGTTATATAGGCAATCATTTTTGCGAAGATACTGGCATTTGTACTCTTCGTTTTAAAAACGGCACTCTGGTAACCCTTGACAGCACTTATTCTGCACCCCTTAGCGACAACTGGTATACCCTGGAAATTTACGGATCCAAGATGGCTTACATTGCCGGCACTCATGAAGTCACCATCATTAGGGCAGACGGAACCCAAACGGTTATTCCTGTTTGTGATGTTCCTCACCCAGGTCGTCCCCTTCCCATCAAGCAATGGATAAACGCTTGCTGCGGCGAGGGCGAAAACATCTGCACCGTAGAGGCTGGCGTTTTGGTCAACAAGATATTGGACGCCGTAGAAATTGCAGACAAAGAACAGCGAACCGTTATGATTTAACACCAGGAAAGGATGAAATTGTTATGTCTAAAATCAGAGCAGTTATCATTGGATTTTCTCATACCCATTGTAATGAAATTGCACCTTATCTTATAGGGCAGCCCGATTCTGAACTGGTAGGTGTTGCAGATACAAACTCCGGCTTGGAAAAGCTGCCGCCTCTCAGATTTACCCCCGGATGGAACTTTCAAAATGTAACCGAAAATTACTGTAGCAATGCCTTTGAAGATTATCGGCAAATGCTTGACGAATTAAAGCCGGATATTGCCTACATACTCACCGACAATGCAGAAAAACCCCAGGTAATCGAAGAATGCGCTAAGAGAGGCGTCCATGTTTGTATTGAAAAGCCCATTGCTCTTAGCATGAAGGAAGCAAACAAGATAGACGCTGCCATTAAGAAACACGGCATTGAGGCAGTTGTAAACTGGCCCATCGTATGGCGTCCTTATGTTCATCAGATGAAGGCCGTTCTTGACAGCGGCATAATTGGAACGCCGATAAAACTACGCTACATCAACGGACACAGCGGCCCCTACGGAAAGGGCATCTTTCAGCGCGGTGTAAAGGGCACCGATGAGGAAACCTCCTACAAGATGATGACCGATGAGCAACGCAGCAAGACCTGGTTTCATCAGAAGAGTCGAGGCGGTGGTGCATACTTGGATGTTGGCGGCTATGGTTGTTTCTACTCCTACTGGCTTCTTGGGAAAAATCCCGATTCGGTCATGTCATACGGTCTGCAGCTTAACACCCCCTTTGGTGATACCGAAGACGATATTGCCGGCATCATCAAATACCCCGACAATAAAATGGCAGTCATCGAGGGCACCTGGACAACGCCCAGAGCGGTCATCCCCTCCGGCCCTATGGTGATTTGCACCAACGGCGCAGTGATGTGTACCGGTGGTGCAGAGAATAATCCGGGCGTAGCTGCCTTTGATATGTATGGCAGACCGGTCGCGATCCCCGAAATTAACTTTGAGGATAAGTTTAAAAATATGCCATGGATGTGGGCGAACCACGTCAACACCGGAGAGCCTATCTACGAAATGTTGACCTTTGAAACCAATTTAAAGGTGATGGCCATACTGGAAGCACTCATGCGCTCCAACGAAAGCGGAAGGACAGAACACATATGAAACGTGGCATGATAGCAGACATCCAGCGTTCCTCCATTCACGATGGGCCGGGGCTGCGCACCACCGTATTTCTGAAAGGCTGTCCCCTCCACTGTGACTGGTGTCACAACCCGGAATGTATTGCCTTTGAACCTCAAATTCTTTCCTACCCGGAAAAATGCATTGGCTGCGGCAAATGTGATCAGGGATGTTTTGCCGGTGCAAAAGTAATCTGCGGCAAAGAAATGACCACTGATGAGGTCATGAATCAAATTCTGTTGGACAAAGACTATTATGGTACAGGAGGCGGTGTCACCTTTTCCGGAGGTGAGCCCTTTGCCCAGCCGGAATTTTTATCTGAACTGATTGACAAAGCCAAGGCTGCCGGGATCCATTGCGCGGTGGAAACCTCTTTGCTTTTCTATGACGAAGAAATCTTAAAAAAGCTGGATTTGGTGATGGCAGATTTAAAAATTTGGGATGATAGCCTCCACTTAAAACATACCGGTGTTTCAGGCAAAACCATAAAAGAACATTTTATTATGCTGAATACTCTGGGAATCCCCATTCTTGCAAGAACCCCTGTTATTCCCGAAATCGACCAAGGAATTAGGGAAATTTCTGCATTTTTAAAGGCTCTTCCCAATGTGATTGGGTATGAACTTTTGCCCTATCACCCACTGGGAGAATCCAAACGAAGGGCTCTTTCCCAACCACCGACGGGATTTACAGTTCCGTCCAAAACCTATATGAAGGAGTTGAAGTCCTATGTATTCCTACGCTGAACGGTTACAGGCTCTGCGTGAGACCAAAATCAAACATACTCTGGAAAAAAAGGAGCAATGGGGCTATACCAACATTGATGACTTTGGCACCGTGCCCATTTCACCTGACTATGAAATTGAACCTTGGTACAACAGCAGTAACGGGAGCTTTTACGGCTATGACGGCATGTGCGAAAACTTTGTTCGCATTATCAATGCCCATGAACCATATGTTGACCCCATGGAGATGCTTTGCGGCAGGTGGCGGGATATGTTGGTAAACTACCGCGGGGACGTGCATTTTCTCCCCGATTGGTTAAAAAAGAAACCCAAAACCATGGAATTAATGAAAGGGGTTACCAGTCAATGGAGTAAACGCTGGGACGAACAGCGTTTCCCTTATGATGACCTTAAACCTCTGCAAGAAAAGTATAACATCGTTACCGGCATTGACAGTGACTCCCATCTGACCTGTGATTTTACCATTGGCTTTGAACTGGGTTGGGGCGGTCTTTTGGAAAAGGTAAGAAAGTATCGGAAAATCAATCCCGACAAAAAGGACTTTTACAATGCAGAGGAGCGCTGTATTCTCGCCATTATGGACTTTATTCAGCGACATATCGACAAAATTAAAGAAATGATATCAACAGAGTCCAATCCGGAAATTAAGCAAAACCTCATCACAATGTGCAAAGCCTGCGAAAATGTCAAATATGACCCGCCTCAAACTTTCCACGAGGTTTGTCAATGGACTGCATTCCGCAACTGTGCCTCCAGGATCTATACCCGCGACGGTTCAGGATTTCCCCTGGACGTCCTCCTCTATCCCTATTACGAGAGAGATGTCAAGGCAGGCATTTTAGATGATGAAACCGCTAAGTTTTTAATTGCCAACCTTCTTTTGATTGATCCACATTTTTACCAGCTGTCCGGGGTAGACGAAAACGATAACGATTTGACCAATCATCTTTCTCATCTGGTTTTAGATGCGGCAAACGATATTAATATTGCATGCAATCTGACCGTTCGTTACCACGAAAACTGTGATCGCAACTTTTTGAAAAAAGCCGTCTACTATCTTTGCAAAAATAAAAACGGCTGGCCTAGATTCTGTAACGATAAGGCTCTTTGCGAGGGGTATATGCGCAACGAGGGCATCGACAAAAAACTGGCAAGGGAACGAATCGCCGTCGGGTGTAACTGGATGTGTGTTCCCGGCAAGGAATTTCCCATGAATGATGTGGTCAAGATTAACATTGCAAAGGTTTTGGATGAAGCGCTAAAGGACATGAAACATGAGAGCGAAAAATCCATAGATTGTTTGTTTGCCCTGTATAAGAAACATTTAAAAAAAGCCATTGAGGTCACTGCCGCAGGCATTAACCTACACATTGACCATCAATGGGAGGTAACTCCCGAACTTATCATGAACCTTTTCATGAAGAACACCATTGAAAAAGGCCTGGATATTTCCCAGTGTGCAGAGCTTTACACAATAGGAATTGATGGTGCCGGGCTTGCCATTGTTGCCGATTCCTTTGGTGCCATTGAAACCCGAATCATAAAGGAGAAGCTTTTAACCTGGGATCAGCTTTATGAGGCCTTGGATAACAATTTTGCGGACGAGCGTATCCATGCCATCATGCAAAGTGCTCCCAAGTACTGTCAGGGCGGAACCGTTTCTGATGAATGGGCATTAAAATTGACTAACAACTGGGTTACCTCCATCAAGGCACAAAAAATGCCCAAGGGCAGACAGCTGATTCCCGGCTGGTTTAGTTGGGCAAGATCCATTGAATACGGTGCAGTCGTTGGCGCAACGCCTAACGGCAGACGAAAAGGTGAGCCTATTTCCCATGGGGCAAATCCCGTACCCGGATTCCGTAAGGATGGCGCTCCTACTGCCCAATCAAACGGAATTGCTTCCGTTCAATGTGGTTACGGAAACGCAGCACCCTTGCAGATTGAATTTGACCCCCAGATTACTATGGACGAAAAGGGTGTGGATGTCGTTTTAAATTTAATCGAAACGCATTTCAAGCAAGGCGGGACCTTAATTAACATTAATGTTTTAGATAAAGAAAAGCTTTTAGAAGCGCATCAAGACCCTACCAAACATCCTGATTTGGTAGTTCGTGTTACAGGCTTTACCGCATACTTTGCAAGCCTTTCTCCCGAATTCCGCCAGCTTGTCGTTGATCGCTTCTTAGAGGGGGTATAGTATGGATATGCGCGGTATGGAACCAATTGTCGGCGGTTCTTATGATATAGTTGTCATTGGCGGCGGCATTGCAGGTGTCGCCGCCTCAGTGGCTGCCTCCCGAAAGGGTGCCTCTGTCTTATTGATAGAAAAATCCTGCAATCTGGGCGGACTTGCTACAGGCGGACTAATATCCTGGTATGAACCGCTGTGTGATGGAAAAGGCACTCAAATGATTTTTGGTATAGCCGAGGAACTGATTCAGCTTTCAGTCAAATACGGCTTTGACAATCTCCCCAAAGTCTGGGGCGGAAAAGAAAGCAACCATCCCCGTAACCAAAGGTACTCCACCTTCTTTTCCCCTACTGTTTTTTCTGCCGCGCTGGATGGCTTTGTAGTTAAAAACGGTGTCACTCTGCGGTTTGACACATTGAGCACCTACCCTGTCATGAAGGGCAATCTTGCCTGCGGTGTGGTTTGTGAAAGCATAAACGGACGAGAATATTTTGAAGCCTCCATGATCATTGACGCAACGGGGGACGCATCTTTGATGCACCGTGCAGGAGTTCCTACTGCAGAGGGGAAAAATTTTATGACCTACATTGCTCATTACTGCGACAGAAAAATGGCTGAAGTGCTTTCTAAAAAGGGAGACTTTTCTGTCTTTCGCAAATGGATGAATGTTGGCAGTGATATGTTTGGAGAGGGTCATCCGCAAGGTATGAGGTTACTTTCCGGCACCACATCGGAAGACATTACCGCCTATATGATAGCAGGGAAAATGAGTCTGATAGAAAAACTCTCCCAAAAAGACAAACAATCTTTTGATCTGCTTTCCATTCCCACCATGCCTCAGTTGCGTACCATACGCAGAATTGTGGGCGCGGAAGACTTTTGTGCCATTGACGGGGCGGTCTATCCGGATGCCATTGGAAACTGCAGTGATTTTCGACCCAATGGCGCAGGAAAACAATATCAGATTCCCTTTGGCGCGCTTTACAATAAAGAATTTCCCAATCTGCTTGCGGCAGGAAGAATCATTTCCTCTCCCCAAGGCGATGGTTGGGAGGTAGCGCGGGTAATCCCCTGCTGCGCTCTCACAGGAGAGGCAGCAGGAAACGCTGCCGCCCTTTGTGCAAAGAGGAAATGCACCTTGACAGATCTGTCTGAAAACGATATTTCATCCATCCGTGTGGGATAGGGTAAATCCCAATAAACATATAATCTTGGTAACCGGATGATTCAAAGAAAACAGACACGTTCATAGCGTTTTGGAAAATCAGAATTAACATTTCCAAGAAGATAATTCGCCGTATTATGGAAATAGCTGTTGGGGTATAGAGTGATAGAACGCAGACATAGTCTTGGATTGACGGCTTAAAAACAGTTCAGGAAATATGTCTGCATCTCTCCCCCAAAATTTGTCTGAACCAACCCCCTTCACAGGCGGATTTTGGGACAGCTAACTTTTATTTAAATAATTATCAAATACTGTCACTGCCGCACGTACAACACCGTGATACGCACTTCCGGAATAGATTTTAGGAGGTTTTTTGGTGATTTTATTACGCTTCATTTTGGTTTCAATGCTCTGAATTAGCTTTTCTGTTTTATAGTTGATTTCGCCCTCCAAGATCACGTTTTCAAGAGAAAATAAATTCACCGCATTGATAATTGCACACGAGAGATACTCCGCCTCTTTTTCAATGATCGCTTCGTCATCTGCATCAATCACCTCTTTCCAACTCGTATACTCCGTACCCTGCAAAATACCGCCAATAGATGCATATTTCTCAACACATCCAAAATTTCCGCATTCGCATCGCGGGCCGTCATAGGCGATAGAGGTATGCCCCAACTCTGAGGCATTTCTTAATAATTTTCCTGATGTCATAATACCTGAACCGATTCCCTCATCCACCACAAGCACAAGAAAATCCTCCATCTTTTTTGCAATCCCAAAGTATTTCTCACACAGGGCAAGTCCCCCGGAAACATTCTCAAGGTAAACCTTTCTTGGCAGAACACCCTCTAATTGTAATCCAATATTTTCATAATGCCATTCATCAAAATGAACCGGATTTAAAATCGTGGTATTTGGCACATCAACCGGACCGGGCGCTGTAACACCCACACCATAAATGTTGTCATAGGAAATATGATTCTCCTGTATCATTGTTTCAATATTTTTTTTAATATTTGCAATAGCCTCTTTCTTAGGATAAACATCAAATCTCTTTTCACAGATAATTTTTCCGCTTATGTCAACAATACCAAGTTCTGCATATCGACGGGTAATATTAAGTCCCACTGAACACATAAAGCTTGGATTCAGTTTTAGCAACAGTGGCCGACGTCCAATACCGCTTTCCATAGATTTGGATTCATACACCACACCGTCTTTGATGAGATCATCCACAATAATAGATACCGCCGCCTTAGTCAAAGCAGTAGCTTTTGCAAGATCTGCTCTTGAACATTCATCTCTTCTGATGAGGTTAATCAGCAAGCGTTTATTCTTCTCTTTCATTGTATTTGCATTCGTCGCATTAATCATGGGCATTCACCAACATTTTCTAAATTATATCATAAATTATATCATATATTTGCAATAATTCAATATTTTTCTAAATATACATAATACGAAAAACGACGAGCTTTAAACCCGTCGTTTTTCTCTATTATGCCGCACACGTTTCTAATCCCACAAAGTTTCTCACTACGGCAACATCTTATTTCTTGGTACGGCGGCACATCCATAACAGCTGCTTTTTCTGCGTCAGTTGTACCACGGGTAGTTTAAATACCTTCTCATTTTAACCCTTCACTCCACCGATGTTGATGCCCCCGAGAATTTGTTTCTGGAAGAAAACAAAGATAATAAACGGTGGTATGCTTGCAAATACAAGCGCCATAAAGTATGTATTCATCTGAACAGATAAATCACCCTGCAACCTGTATATCTTAAGCGGCACAACAGCATTTTTGTCCAGAACCAGAAGCGGTGTAAAGAAGTCCGACCAGGCTAAAGACAATACATTAATCGATTCATAAATAATAACCGGCATCGCAAGAGGGAGCATAACCTTGAAAAACACGCCATAATTGCTGCATCCATCTAACTTTGCGGCCTCTACATAGGAATTGGAAAGTGCATCAAACGCGTTTTTAAACAGCAAAACTGAGAAGGTTTCTGCGCCTGCGCTGAGCCATATGGGCCAAAAGGTGTCCAGCAAGTTAACGCCAAGGCCTATATCAAATGCGAACGGAAAATGCAGCCAGGAAATGTAGTTGGGCACCAGTCTTATCTGGCTGGGCATCATCATAGTCCACACCACGAGAGTGAAAATGAATTTGCTTCCCCAGGGTTTCAGCTTAGAAAGTACATATCCGCCAAATCCACACACTATGATCCGTACAATAAGACTTCCAAGCGACATCACAACCGTATTAATAATTGCGTCACCCAGTTGCAAGGTTTTCCATGATTCGCTAAGACGATCTACTATTTTCCCCCATGTCATTTCTTTCGGAAAGAAACTGGGCGCCGCATAGATTTCCTGCGTCTCCTTAAATGCTGTAAAAACTGTCCAGATTGCCGGCACTGCCGAGATAAACACACAGACCACTAAAACTGCAAAGAAACTCCAGTATATGATTTTTCCCTTGGCCGTTTTTAAATCGGAAAAACTTAAAATGCCCGTTTGTTTTCCGTCAAATTTTCTCATCGTTTATCCCCCTTAATATCTTGCTTCCACTTTTCTGTTTAACCAGAAATAGAAAATAGTAAATGCAATCAGAATCAGGAATATAATCACTCCAAGCGCCATTGCCTGACCTGTCCCTTTTCCTCCGCTGTTAAAGCCATATTGATACAACTGATAGGAAAGTGAAGTAGAAGCACCGTTTGGACCTCCTCCCGTCATAGCTAGCGGCTGTTCCATAATCTGAAATACGCTAATAATCTGACGCACAAGATTCAAGAGCAGTAATCCCTCCATAGCAGGTCTTGTGACATGCCACAATCTTTTAAAGGGGCCTGCCCCATCGATCAATGCAGCCTCATAAAGTTCTACCGATACCCCCTGTAGGCTTGCGTAATACAAAAGCATAGTTCCGGCAAAACTCTTCCATGTAGTATAAATAATAATACCCACGATTACAAAATCAGGGTCATTCAACCACTGATACGAGTTTATACCAAGCTTATTTAACAGCATATTCAGCAATCCTGTTTGATCGGGGTAATAAATGAAATGCCACATCAGCATGGCTACAATCCCCGGAATGACTGCCGGTATGTAGATAAGTACACGAAAACTGTTTTTGAAATGTACAATCTCGTTGATCATGATAGCAATAAACAAAGGAGGCAAAAAACCAATTACAAAAGACCATAAAACATACTGCACCGTATTCCAAAGCATCGGCAAAAACTGTGTGTTGGTAATCACCTTTCTATAGTTATCAAAACCACAGAAATTTGCCGGAGTATATGCTTTCATGTCAAAGAATGACCAGACGCTGCCCATGACCGTTGGTCTCCATACAAACAAATATAATATGATAACCATAGGGATCATCAGCATCCACGCATCAAAATGATTGCGAAAGCGAGCCCTTCGTTTCATTTGTTTTGCAACTCCTGCAACGTCATCGTTCCTAAAACCCTTCATAAAGATCCTCCTTGCTGTAAGTCATATAAACCTTGCCTACAATACTTTTTATGTTCTAAACTTGCATATCACGGAGCAACCGCATACATTAGCTAAATCATTTGACTATCATATATTCTTTCTTTTGTCAATATTGTTTTTGAATATTTTATACAAAGGTTGGACAGACCTTTAATGATTAAACAGCATAACTTATAAACAAGCTGACGGCTTTACAGCAACAACATAAGCAAGACTTAAATCTGTTGTAAATTCTTTAATCATTTCCGTTGCGCTCGTAAAATTCTCACTTTTTACATGTTTCTCAATAAATTCCTTCTGTCTTTGCAAGTTGAACCCCCCTTGATAAAAATTATTTCTTCCACAATTTTCACCAAGGAGGCCCGTTTTTACACTATTTGCACAACTTTTTTTCGCACTGTCCGTTTTGTATCTGTCGTCATCTTGTTAATATCTTAAATTATCAAGCTGATTAATTTGGAAATCACGATTTGCATTTTCAAGGAGTGAATCCACATCTGCATTCTTGTTGGTCAAAACTTCCTGCAGACATCCATCAAGAATGGAGTAAAGCTCCTGACAGCAAACCGGCTCTTCCGGCTGAATTTCAATGGCACAATCCGAAACAAGTTCGTTATAAAGTTTTACATGATTGGGATTTCCATTGGAATGTTCTGCAATATACTGGTTGTACCATTTCAGGCTTTCTGCATCACTATTCCACTGACTCAAGCACCGAATCCCTACGTGCTGATTCTCTTTAATTGCCTTTGCGACAGACTCCTCTGTAGTCTTTTTATAAGCATCGGTAAGCGCATGATCAAATTCCGTCTTAAGCCAACGCACCGATGCATCTACCTGGTCTTTGGTTGCTCCTTCTTTCACACTCCAAATTTCTCCGCCAAGCAGCGTTACATGACGTTTTGGGCCTGCAGGAATTGCCATCATACCAACTTGCTCCGGTTGCATACCGTATTTTGCAACTCTGCCCGTATAATCGCCGGCAGCAACGGTCATTGCAGCATTACCAACGCCAAGCGTTTTATACCATTCCTCTGCATCAATCAGATTATTTGCAGGAAGCACATCATACTTCCACTTCAAATCCTTAATAAACTGAAGCGCCTCTGCAGCCTCCGGTGTATTAAAGGTTGCCTTCCAATTGCCGTCGGCATCTTTTTCCATAAAGTCAACGCCAAAAGACCATGCTATAGAGGTAAATATCCAACCGCCGCTTCTGCTTGCCGTGGGAAGTACAATACCCGCTTTTCCGGTGGTTTCTTTAATCTTTACGGCCATTTCCGCCATTTCGTTCCAATCCTTCGGTTGATGGGGTGTTCCATCCTCTGCAACATAACCCGCAGCCTTCAGCAAATCTACATTAAATGCAATACCCAAAAGATATGGTTTGGTAGGGAATGCAACAATTTCCCCATCTTCATCCCTGATTAGTTCCAGAATGCTCTCATTAAACGCGCCATCATAACCGTGCTTTTTCAGCGCATCGGTCAGACCCTCGGAATATTCCATGTTGATAATTTCAGGAGCTTCGGTAAACGCACTCTTGAATAGGGTGGGAAGCTGACCGCCGGCCGCTTTTGCATAAAAGGTTTTTCTGTCAAACTTCCACAAATCGGGTTCAATTACAACATCCGGGTTTGCTTCTTCAAACCGCGCTTTTCTTGCATTGATGGTGTCTAAGGCAATTCCCTCCTTGTCCGGCCAATCGCCAACCGAAACCACAGTCTGTCCATTCCCGTTTTTGTCGCTTGTATCTGCGCCACACCCCGAGAGCATACTGAGCGACAAAACAAATACCAACATCAATGCCACCATCTGAAACATCTTTTTCATTTTTCCACGCTCCTTAAATATTTATTTTGATCGTCACAATCTCGAATCCATGAAATGGAATGTTGTTCAGATCTATTTGTTTTTCATTTTCTTCCATTAAATCCACCAAATATGCGGATTTTGCAGGTTTTGCAAATTTCAGTCCTGTTTCTGCATTCCCACCTTTTGTTTCATACATACGAACAATGACAGCGTCGCCATCCTCCGCCTTTTTTACGGACTCTACCACAATATCCGGATTGGAAATCGTGAATAACTGTTTCACTTCCTTACCCGTCTGTAAAGGCTGATTCAGTTCATAACTTTTTTGAATCACATCGCTCTCTTTTACATTTCCGCTATGGGGATACAGCGCATAAGTAAACCGATGCACGCCGTTATCCGTACGAAATGGCGTCGCTTCCTCCGATGGGTATTTTGCACTTCTTAAAAGATTTAAATCCAGCATACCATCTTTCACACAATAGCCATATTTACAGTCATTCATCAAGGCCACGCCGTAATCACTATCCGACAAATCTGCATACTTATGGGCACAAATTTCAAACTTAGCAATATCCCAACTGGTATTATTGTGGGTGGGTCGTTTGATGGATCCATATTGTATATCGCAGGTCACCTCATTGGTAACCACTGTGGTATAAAACGCAGTCCGAAGCATTTTTTCACTCTCCTGCCAATCCACCTTGACCTCAAAGGTTACTATGGGGCTTTCATCCAGGATAGAAATGGTTTGCCAAAGTCTACTATCACCAAAAACATACTCCTGACGAATCCCTTTTTTGGGGCCGTCTTGAAAGGCTTCGGCCTTTATCATTGTAAACACCTTGGGAGTACGCATCCGGTAAAGTTCATTCATATCCCATGCATTCCCATTGTCGAAATAAACGGAAAAGACATTGGATCTTTCCTTAAGCGCTTCCCTGGATGCCTTTTTGTCATACACAGAAAGAATTGCACCATCCGCATCAAAAACCACCTTAACGGCATCGTTTTCAAGCATACCAAGGTTATCCACCATCTTCTCGTTACTTTCCAATCCGTCAGTCAACTTGATGCTTCCCATAGCAGGAACAGTCAAACGATACCACTGGCTACCTATCTTTTCCCATCCGCATCGATCCCAAGACAGAGAGTTAATTGCATAATCACCGCTGCCATATGTATCTCGAAGCAGTTTTTTTGTCTCCTGATACATAGCCTCATACCGCGGAATGCACTCATCATACACGCGCTTTACAGAAGAACCGGGCAAAATATCATGGAACTGATACAACAAAACCTCCTTCCAGATTTCATCCAGCTGTTCCTTGGGATAAGAACTTCCCGTTGCAACCGATGCAAATTCAGCCTCCCGAAGAAGTTTTTCCATCTTGCGGTTGTACCATTTATTTCTCGCCTGAGTGGTATAAGTACCCTGATGCATCTCAAAGTACAATTCCCCGTTATAGGTTGCATATTTTTCCCGATGTTCTGCAATTCTGTCAAAAAACTCTACCGCTCGGCCCTGGCTTACGGGCAAGAAACCAGAAAGATTCTTCTCTCTCTTCAATGCCTCATGTTGCAGCTCGCCGGCGCCGCCGCCCCCGTCTCCAATTCCGAAAAGCCAAAGCGCCTCATCGCAAACCGATTTATCCTTGTACTCCCGTTCAATTTTATGTAAACATTTAGGCGTTGCAAAGGAACTATAATCATTTTCCGGCGGCATATGTGCAAGAACCTCACTTCCATCAAGTCCGCGCCAGACAAAGGTATTATGCGGGTGCTTATTATGTCGATTTCCCCACCCTAACTTGATGGTAAGGAAATAAGGCACACCGCTTTTTTTCATAATTTGCGGGAGTGCGGCACTGTATCCAAATACATCAGGAAGCCATATTATTTTCATATCCTGCATGAACTCCTGACGGAAAAATCTTTTTCCATAAAGGATTTGTCTCACAAAGGATTCCCCGCCGGTGATGTTGGCATCCGGTTCGCACCACATGGCGCCCTGAACCTCCCAACGCCCCTCGTCAACCCTTTTCTTTATTTTTTCATAAAGCTCCGGTTCCTTTTCCTTGACCCACTGATACAGCTGGGGCTGACTTGCACCAAAAACGTAATCCGGATACTTTTCCATATAGTAGAGCGCATTTGCAAAGGTTCTAACGCCCTTTCTCTTGGTTTCTCGTATAGGCCAGAGCCATGCCAAGTCAATGTGTGAATGTCCAATCGCGGTCACCTTTAAATCCGCGTCACCGCCTTCTTTGTTAAGCTCAGGTTTTAGAATTGCCAATGCTTTTTCTATCTCTCCATCGGTATAATCATACAATTCACAGGATGCGTCAAACAAACTTTGACGGATTCTATGATACCTTGCGCTTTCCTCAGATAAAACCTGCAACATGTCATAAAGGACAAAGGCATCATAAAACAATTCTTTAACATTTTCTCTGGAAACCGCAATTTCTGTATGAGTGATTTTTCCGAGCTCCGGCCGATTAGACGAACTGATTCCGGTAATATGATTACAACCGGCATCACCCCAAAATTCAAAACTTTCGCCCCCAAGGGCAGATTCCGTCACCTCCAAAACCCTCTTTCGGATTCCAAAACATCCGTAATCCCTTGATACATTTAACGCCGTTCCTGTGCTAAGTCCCCGAAGGATGTTCCCATTTTTATCATAAATACCCATTTCGCCATTGATGTCAAGGTAAAGTATCACCTTTCTGCCTTTGGCGCTTTCCGGTATTGTGCCGGTAATACGGAACCACGCACAATCCCATTTTTCTCCCCATGTATTGCCTTTTTTCACTTCTATCCGTTTGCCCGAGGTTCGTTTCTCAAAAGGCATTGGTTCCTTGCTTCGATAAGCAACCAGATCAACCTCACCAACAGGCTGATAAATTTCATAGTAAAGCCTGGGGATCATTGCCTCAATGGCCTCCATTTGGCTTCTAAAATTATATGCCATTCTTCATTCTCCTGTTATTATGTCCACAGTCGGAGTATATTTTATACTCTTCCTGTTTTTATTTTTCAAATTGCAGCAGAATCGGCTGGTAGGGTTCTACTGTTACCGTCCCGCTTACCTTTTCCATGCTCCGCAGTTCTGTAAATTCTGTGATTTCTTTGCCCTGATAATGCACCTTAAGGGTATATGTATGATCGAAATCATAGTTCAAGAGATTGACCAGAATTTTACCGTTATACTCTGTATAAGTATATTCCACACCGGAAACGGGTTTGCCGGTTTGTGCATCCAGCAAAGTCACGTCCGCGAGTCCAAGTTCCTGCACTTTATGATACACAGAGCTTTGCCGGTCTGCATGCGCATAGATATACTCCACAACGGCAGCATCGTTTAAAAGTCCGTACTCGTTGTACTTAAAGCAATCCTCCCCAAGCAGCAACACTTTACCGCCTTGTTCGATGTAATTTTTCACCGCTGCCAGAACATCTGCCGTTGCATACTTCACCTCAGGAACCACCAGAAGCTGATAGTCATTCATCTTCTCAGGCTTAGTATCGGTAATCATGGTCACATTCTGACCGCTGAATAACAACTGCTTGTATGCATCTCCCACCGCAGTCATATACTGCTTGTTTCGTGTCAGGTTGGTTCTGGAATAAAGCAAACCGGTCTTATGTTCTGCCTTTTGTAACGCCGTCACCTCATAAGCAAGGCGGTTCAAATCCATTAAAGCATCGGAAATTTTTGCAAGGGACATGGGTCGAAATAGCATGTTGGCTTCCACATAGGTACTCCAATTGTACGTTGCCGCAGGCCCTATCGCATCGATGTTCCAAAGAATCTGAGCCGCTCTTCCGTGGATAGCACCATTCCATACATCCGATTCAAAATACTTGGGTCGAATATCTTCGTAGGTAGTGGCCTGACCATCATGAACAATATGGGTCTCAGTATCAAATACCGGTGCATCCTTTACCGATGTCATAAAATCATACCACCCCATTTTTAAGGGCATAGGAGTTTTTTCCTGGTCGGTCAAGTAGGAGTGTGCGTCACAACCGTTGTAGTCAAAATTATCTGCCAGCCATTCGTAATTGGAACCACCCTTAACATGATGATCATAGTCATAGCGGAAGTAATCCATCATCTTGGCATGGTAGTCAAACTGAGGATACAGTTCTCTGATTCTTTGGGAGTACTCCTCAAAGAAATCATCCATAAGTCCATCATTAAACTGCCGCCAATCGTAGTAATGTGAATTCTCCTCAACTTGTGATCCCGGGAGGGGAACCTCCTGAAAGCTTGCGTATTCGGCGCCGTAATTACGGTTCAGCAGAGCAATATCCCCTCCGTACAGTTCATTCAAGTAACCTTGGAAAAGGGGCAGATAATAGTCACTATTATAAGAGTTTACCGTAGGCTCATTGGAGATACATACACTCTTAACCGAGGTATAGTCATCAGCAATGCTGAGAATTGCCGCCGCCAGCATCACAGCGTAATCCCGTGCTGCCTGTCTTTGAATCGTATACGGCAAAAACTGGGTCTTGGATTTTTCCAGATTCTCATCCACATTCAGGAAAAGTCGGGGCGCCATATCCACAGCAATCAGCAAATCCACAGCAATGTTATACCGTTCTGCCTCTTCTATGAACTTTCTTGCCCTTTTCAGTTCTACGCTGCCATAGTCAAAATACCAACCGTACTTCTCTGCCATTTCTTGGTCAATGGCAGATTTTTGCGGTATGCTTTCATCTTCAAAGCTTGCATTTTCCAAAAGGTTAATATTGCTTCCCTGTTCCCGGATATACAAATCATCTAAGAAAAGCTCATCGGTTTTTCCCTCACATGCAAAGGCGTATTCAATAAAGTATTGATTGTCACCGGTGGTGTAGGTAAAGTCATTACTCTTCCAGTTTTCCGAGGGCTGAATATACTGATATCCTCTTCCCACTCTTCCATCCATACCAAACCAGCACCAGTCAATGTTTTTGCCCTTGGATTTAAAGCCCCATTCATAGGTGGTGTTGGGCTTTGCCGGCACATACTGACGCAGTTCCTTATAATTGTCATACTGATAAGCATCGGTATTTGTAATCTTTAAAGATTTTTTGCCGGCCGCTGCCGCCTCTTCGGTAATATCAAACACTACATTGGCATTACCGTACTGCCATTTGGACCACCCTTGCATAATGTGAGGATCAAATCCTACCATAAACTTAAAAGGGTTGGGCGCCATCTGCACCGCGTTAAATCCTATCGTAGACAAGAATTCCATCTGTTCCAGATTGGAATAGTCAATACACATACTGCCTACAAAAAATGCAGGTCGTTTTTCGCTTTTAGTTCCGTCAAAGGTATCGGCAATCACGCTGACCCCATCAGCAGTAATATCGCCGGTAATGTATTGAGGGATGGTTAAAGGATTCTTTTCCCCTTTCAGGTATGCCTGAAGGTTTTCCTTTGCCTCTCCATACAGTTCGGTTAACTGCTTTTCATACTCCGCAAAGCGGATCAGGCTCCAGTCATACTTCTCATTCCATGACACCTCATCATCCATGGTCTCTATTTGTTTGACAATGATAGAATGGAGTGCAACCTCATAAACAGGATTCATGCCCTTTTGTTGGCATTGATAAATCAAATCACGCAATTCTTCCGCGTAGCTGTTCAGGGTCTTTTTCAGCACCTGATACGCCTCAGAATTATAGAGAATACTAACCTTTTTTTCTTTGGTTACTGTTTCCTCTCCGGAGGTAATGGTCACATCTGCCAGAATATCTCCCGCCTTATCCATAGGGAAGGGAATGCTATATTGCTTTTCCTCTCCGCCGGCAAGGGTTACGCTCTGTCTATAGCCGAGCTGCTCAGAAACAATTTCGGCCGATGCATTGCCCGTCCCCGGATTGAGCAAGTGAACCACGGCATTTGCCGCATCACCCAAAACCACAGAATCCGGCATCTCAACACAGTATCTCAATTTCCCCACCGGCTTTTTGAAATACATCCAGTTAAACATATTAGTATTTTTACTGGAAGAAATACCGTCAGTTAATTCGATGCAATAAGCTCTTCCGTCACCATCATTATTGTTGACAACCGCATTGAACAACATTTCATCGGGAATTTCACCGCCAAAATCCTCATCCCAGGATATAGATGCCTCATAAATCGTCTTAGTCCCCTCACGGACAATAGCGATATCTATATCTTCTTTGTTTTTATAAATGCCGTCAGGCCATAGGGCGACATTTCTTTCATTCCCGGCATCCCCCTTTTTTGCTGCAGTCGAAAACTGCATACTGTCACCTTTATAGAAAGATTCCTCATCCGCAACATGGATTGGGTCAGTGATCTCAAAAAGGAGATACAACTTCTTATCATCGTAAGCGTATTTCACGGTGCCGGAAGTGGTGACAGCTGCGCTGGATATAAACTTGTTGACTTGCGCAAGCTTTCTCCCTTCAATGCCGTCCCAATCGCTGACATCCCCATCAACCGTCATCGTGGCATACACAGGAAAGTAGTTGGGAGAGGTTACGGTTTCCGCAGCGATTTCTGCTTCATCCGCCTCCACAGGGCCGCCAACAACATCCTCGAAATCCCCATTTTTCAAAAGATTTACGGTAGGTTCTGCAACATCATACACTTTGATATTATCAATCCAGAGTGCATCGGTCTTGTTATCCAGAATAAATCTTAAATCTGCACTGCCATCTGCATCTGCCGTGTAACTAAACTGAAAAGGTGTCCAATCATAGGTTGCTTTGAGGGGAATCAGAGACCATCTGGGAGACCAGTTGAACATTACATCACAGGTCTTTCCATTTTGCACCTTTGCCTCAAACTCCAGACGATAAGTTTTTCCCCTTTTCAGGCCAGTCAGCTTTTGAAAGAATGCAACATATTCCTGATTGCTTGTTCTGGGGCTTTTGTTCACCAATTTTACCGACGCCTTCCCCCGCATACCTTCTGAGCGATCAATATATACACCGCCATCCGCATTGTTGACAACCGCGGTCCATCCCTCAATTGAGGTATCTGTGGTTGCAGCATTTACCACAAATACCGGTATCATAGAGCTGATCATCATAGCAATTAACGCTGCCGCTATTACTCTTCTCATCTCTTTCATCACTCTACCTCCAAAGTAAGTATTTTTGCATCAGTCTGCGGCTCTAAAGTTTCCATATTCCAACAAGTCGCCAACAGACGCCAACTTCCCTCTGTCAGAGCAGGAACCTCAAGGGTTCCACTTCTTATAGACATTTTTGCCAAGACATTGTCCTGATACAAGGCAAGTATTCCTTCACCTTGGGCATAAATATTTACCCTGTATGTTCCTGTTTTCAGTGTTGTGACATCTTTTTCAATTACATTTCCCTGATGGTCAATCAAATCCAGAGAGAAATCATCAAACGCAATCAACATAGGCTTATAATGCTCTGCCACAAGGGTATCCGGTGTATCCCCACTGCGCAGTTCCCGGAACTTTGTTACTTCCTTGCCATTGCAGAACAGCTTCAACGATTTTTCCGTTCCAAAATCGTAATTCAAAATATTCACCAAATATTGACCATTATACCTTGCATAACTCCATTCTATACCGTCTATGGCATCTCCGTTCGCATCGGTCAATACCACATTAGAAAGCGCAAGTTTTGTCACCATTTCCTTGACGGTGCTTTGGCTATCTGCATTTTGCCGAATATAATTTACCGTGCTTGCCGCGTGAGCCTTACCATATGGATCGTACGTCAAGGAATTACCTCCCAGCAAAAGCACTTTTCCTCCATTGTTCAAATAGGCAGCAATTTCGTTTAGAGTCTCTGCAGGAACATAATTTGCATAGGGCACTACCAGCAGTTGATAATTGTGCATTTTTTCCGGTTCCTCATCGGTAATCATCGCTACCTTTTGACCGCTGAACAATAAATCTTCATATGTCTCTCCTACCTTAGACATATAGTCATCATCCCAGCTGAGGGAAGTCCTGGAATACAGCAACGCAGTCCTGGTTTCCGCCTTTTGGAGTGCGGTAATTTCCTTAGAAAGCCGCTGCAAATCCAAACCGGTTCTGGCGATGGCCGCCATCTCTGCAGGTCTGTGCACCAGGTTGGCGTTTGCATAGTTAGAACCACCCACAGCATTTCTTGACGCATCTGCATCAAATAACCAGAGAATATCGGTGCTTCTTCCGTGTACCGCCCCATTCCATACATCGGATTCATAGTATCTCGTAATTGTATCACTATAACTGACTGTTCTCTCATCCTCCAGAATGTGACTTTCGGTATCAAAGACCGGCGCATTTTTCACAGAAGTCATATAATCGTACCAGCCCATTTTCATAGTAAGCGGGGTATATTGCTGATATCCTAAGTAAGAATGTGCATCACAGCCATTGATATCAAAGGAATCCGCAAGAATTTCCCAGTTGGTACCGCCCCATACATAATGGCGGTAATTGTATCGGAAATAATCCATCAGCTTTATATGAATCGGCATCTCCGGATAGAATTTTTTCATTTCTCCTGCATACCAATCAAAAAAATCATTCATCAAACTATCGTTAAATTGGATATAATCATAATAATGTGCCGAACGATCCTCATAACTGGGAAACGGAACATCTTCAAATCCGGCATAGCTCTTGTCTGATATTTGGTTGAACATAGTATCCAATCCATATGCCTTATTCAGTGCAGAAATATTTCCTCCATAAGTTCCGTTCAGCCACGTATGCCAACTGTCCAAATAATGATCAGAAACATTTCCCTGCAAGTCATAGCCGCTTCCGTTGACCAAGGGTTCATTGGAAAGACAAATGGACTTGACAGAATCGTAATCCTTCGATATCGTCCCTATGACCTGCGCCAGAAAACTGCAGAAGTCTCTGGTTACCTGACTGTCCAGCGTAAAGGGCATAAACTGGGTAGCAGAGTCATCCATGGTTGCATCCTGATCATAAACCATTTTGGGGACATAGTTGATAGGAACCATCACATCCACCAGCATGTTTCGTTTTTCTGCCTGCTTGAGATAATACTTCAGTTTGGAGGCATGATTGCTGCCGTAATCCATATACCACCCGTATGTCTCCCCGAGCAAATCACCGGCGGTTTTTACTCTCTCCGTTCTGTCTTCAAAGCCCGGGTTAGCAAGAAGATTGGTCGTTGTTCCTTGCTCTCTCAGATACAAATCGTCTAAATAAAGCGTGCCGGTCTTTCCTTCACAGGCAAAGGCGTATTCTATCCACTCCTGTTCCTTTCCCGTGGTATAAGTGCGCGTGTAATTTTTCCAACTGTTAAGGTTTGTATCAATATATTGATAGCCCTTACCCACTCTACCGTCCAAGCCGAACCAGCAGGTATGAATATCCGTCCCCTTTGCAGAAAATCCCCATTCATAGGTGGTGTTGGGTTTGACAGGGATAAACTGCCGAAACTCTTTATAGGTATCCGCAACATAGTCATTGGGATTGGTCAACTTTAATGAGTAACTGCCCGATTTTGCAGTCTCATCGGTAACAGCGACAGTCACCGCATTGTTTCCGTGCTGCCACAGCGACCATCCGCTCACAACATGTGGGTCATAACTGCGAATCATATCATAGGTATTGGTTCCAATCTGCATCGCATTGATACCAATTTCCTCAAGGAAAGACATATGCTCTGCCGCGCCGAAATCAATACTCATAAAGCCCGTAAAAAAGGTTGGCTGTTCTGTTCCGTCATCCACCGTTGCAATGGTACTGACCCCGTCAAAGCCCAAATCACTTGTGACATACCTGTTCGCCCTAAAAGGATCCTTTTCTCCGCTTAAATACTGCTGCAGATTCGTAACCGTATCGTTGTAAATGCGAGTTAAAGCATACTCGTACTCATTCATACGCGTATAATCTCCGGCATTTGCCTCTTTTTCAACCAACTCTATGTATTTTTTTAAAATCGCCAGGTTGGCATCCTCATACTGGGTAGTCATTCCTTCCCGACGGCACTCTGCAATCATTTCCTCAATCGTTGTTACGTAATCTCCAAGTTTCGTCTTAAAGACATCAAAGTCATCAATCCGGTGGGCAAGGAGAGCTCTCATGCTGCCCTCTGTGTAAGTGCAGCTCTGTATCGGAAGTCCCTCTGCCCTGAGATACAGGGTGTAATCTCCAGGTGCGACCTTAAATTTTAAGGTAAACTCTTTGTTCTCATTCGATGTCGCCTGTGCAATTCCCTTGACAATGGCATTTTCTTGCATCAGACGCATGGTCACCGCGCCGTCAACTGACCCTGTATGGACGCCTTTCATCAAAGTCGCCTCCGGCGTATAGATTACCGCCTTCACCGTATACCCGTTTGCTATAGTAAACACACCTTGTGCCGGAGAAAAATCAAGTGCTACACTTTGGCTGTTTCCCTTTGCATCGGTCACGGTTAACGTGGACAACGCAAAGCTGCTCAGGGGTACCGAAACGGAAAAGTACCCCTTATCATCACTGAATGTTCTGGAAGTCGACGCAGTCGCCCCCGGTGTCTGCATAGAAACCATTAGGGACGAATTTGCCGTAAAGGCTCTTCCCGACAGGATACAGGTTTCCTGCTGTACCTCAATGGCGTTCAGTTCAAACACGGCAATATCAGCCGCAAATGCCAGGCCTGAACATATCTGTATCAAAAATGTGGCGATAAGCAATATCGCGGCTATTCGTTTCATACGTCAACTTCCTTTCTTGTCATCGTTTTCTAATTCTTAACGGATTCTAAAATTCAGCAACCGTTTTCTTAAGCGGCATCATGTTTTCAAAGCTATCCCATACAAAAACCTTGACAGAATATTCATCATCTGCCGTGATGGCGGGCAGCACAATTTCACCGGTCAAAGTGGTTAACCCATCTGCCTTTGTAATGCTGACGCCGTCAGGGATATCGATAGTTTCCAACTCTTCTCCCTTGAATACCGCAACGATAAGCTGTGCATCCAAGGCATTGTCTGCGTCTCTGTTCAAAATGGAAACTGCTGCAGTTAAAGTCTTGCCGCTCTGCGCAGTTCCGATGTTCGGAACCTCAGTAGCAACATTCTCCGCAATCTCAAACAGCTTCACATTGGAAACCTCATAGGCTTCAGTAGTTGCTACTTCAAAAGTCCCCTCATCGCCCATTGCCGCAACCGGATTTCCGGATGCATCGGTAATGCTGATGTTGTCTACATAAATATCGGCCACACCGGTTGCTCCCGTGGAAATCACAATCATCGGACCGCCAGGGTTGCCGGATTCTACTTCGGTCGCAGTTTTGAAAGTATATTTATACCAACCCTCCTTATCAGTAGCCTCTTTGCTTATCTTTCCTTCATTTGCAATATTTTCGCCGCCCCAGTTATAAAATGCCATCTTGACAGCGCTTCCGCCGGAGAGTTCGTTGATTTTGATATATGCACTCATAATGTATTCAGTGCCCACTGTCAACATTGCGGATTTTGGCCACATATTACTATAAGTTGCATGATTTGCGCGGCGAAAATGGAGGGATCGTTCACCCTCATATGCTTCTTCCATTGTCGTTTCCCATAACACCTCGGTGGCTCCATTGTCGCTCTTGTTCCAGAAATCCGTATTGGGACTTGCACCAGTCAGGTCAGGGATCATATTCTTAGGTTCCTCTTCCGCAAGTTCGAAGGTACCAATCTCTGCAAGCAGATTCGTGGTTGTTCCTTCTTTTACCAGGGACATATTATCCAGATAAATTTCCGGATCCGTATAATGGCCGATCATTAGGATTTTAAACACGCCATCACTGGGCAGCGTAATATTCATCGTCTGCTTGCTCCAGCCTTCCTTATTGGTGACCTCGGATGTTACTCCACTGCCGTTCATGATATTCAGTCTCCCATTACTCTGCTTAGCGTCCGGAACATTAAATGTAGCAACGGTTCCTATGTTTTTTGCATATACACTGAAGGTATAATTTCCGGCCTCATATTTCGTCAGAGACCGAAGCTCTACGGAAGGCCAGTCCGTACCGGAATCAGACCACTTCATATGAAGAGAACGCTCGCCCTCGTAAGCAACGCCGGGAGATACGCCAACCGAATACACAACGTCGGGATCATTTATGTTTCCGTATACTCCCCAGTGCTCAGCATTAAATTCTTCATCCGGAACCGCAGGTTCCTCTTCCTCAGTTTCAAAGGTACCTACAGTCCCCTCAAGTACGTTCTTTGCGGTTGTCTTATCGACCAGAGAGATATTGTCCACATAGATATCGGTTCCACCGCCGTTTGCCTTTCCATTCAGATATAACTCCAATTTGGTTGCCGCAGTGAACGTCATATCAATCGAATACTTGTACCATCCGGTTTTGTTAGTTTCTTCTTTGGTCACCGCTGTACCAAATCCGTTCTTTGCAGCAATGGAAGTGTTCCCTGCATCACAAAAATACGGAAGCGCAACATTGGTGCTATATTGCTGATGCTTGATTCTCAACCAGTTTGCACCGCCCACACTTTTAACCGTCATAGAAAACGTGTACGTTCCCGCAGGAATGGCATCTTTTGTAATAATACCGACCTCCGGCCATCCTACCTTAGATGTACTGGATGTATCATTCCACACCATATGCATGGAGTTGCTTCCCTCAAATGCCTCCGCCGACGTAATACCAATAGAAAATGGGACATTACAGGGATCTCCGTTATCATCGGGGATTTTTGACTTGTCATACCATGACCACAAGGCGTCATCCAATGCCGTTTCACCGGTTGCCGGCGCTCCAACTGTCGGATCTGCAAACGCCGCAGGGATGGCAGCTACCAGCATCGCCATTACCAATAAAAGTGAAGTTAGTTTTTTCATAAAAAACGCTCCTTTATATTTTAATTTTTAAATATTTACTGATAGATAAGAATGCTTGAGGTCTTGAACCACTGAAGCCGTGTAAAAATTCGTGCACCCTCTTCAATGTCAGCGACAGTACCGATGGAGATAGAATCATGCTCCAAGCTATAGATAATCACCGGAGTAGCGCTTGATACCCGAATCACTCTCGGCGCTGCACCGCCGCAATCAATCTCCATACGATCCTTGTTTTTCCCTATCCCAGAAACAGTTCCCTGAAGAATTGCGCCCTTATGATAGAGAGTTTCTACATCGGTATAAACGGTGTTGTCAGTTCCGTCACCAACACCGCGGTAGCGAACAATTCGATCAGCATTGCCCAAATTGTTCATATGCACCGCAATAATATCACCTTTCCTTAATTCTTCCAATCCAATGGCCGTATCATCAGTTGTCATCGTTGGATCATGCTCCTCCTTGACACTGACATCCTCCTCACAGAAGAAAGTAAGGCTTTCGTAATTCTTAAAGGCACCGCTAATCATACTCACCGATTCCCCTTTGGAATTTACGGTTTTGCTTACACTGTCCACCATAAAGAGCTGCGCAAATTCCATTTCACTATCCGTAGTTGCTTCATCACGCAAGCCGACAAACAAATCAGAAAAACCAAATTCATCGACATTATATGCCGCATATTTGTACGACCAATCTGCCACAAAAGGGCTTGCAGCTCCAATGCTGTAGGATTCCTCCCGCTGCATCGCAGATTCATCGATCGTCCACACAAAAGCATTGCTCTCTACAAATACTTCCGAATTGAAGGAATTGTTTTCTGCATAGTAACGAATTTTGTTGTTCTTTTGGATAACATTAAATTCGTCATTCTCAGAAATCTCACTTACCTTTGTACGCACAACCGGAAGGTGTAGGCTGTTAATCTTTCCTTCAGAATTAGTGGTATATTTAATCACGCTGACCTGACCATTTCTTCCTGTCGGAATATTTGCCAGAATATCGCTCGGCTTTACAGTGCCCGATTGATCGTTGTACTTGATTTTGTCAGCAAAGTAAAACTCTTTCCATTCGCCCTCGGTGGTAAACACCTTAATCAAACACTTCTGATTAAATCCGTTCTCTGCTGCAGTTGCATAAACCAACGCATATTGCAGGCTATTGTCGGCATCGGTTAAATAAGCAATTTTTCCGGTAAAATCAAAATAAAAATCATAGCTCGCGCCTACCCTGATCTCCTTTGCCTTGGGGTCTTTGGGCATCGCAGCAAGCGCCTTCTCATAGGTTTTAGAAAGTGTATATTCTCCATGATCGGTCCCAACTACCGTCTCCCCTCCTACCGTACGAATGGCAGAGACCGTTCCGGTGATCTTGTTATTCTCCCGATGCGCAAGAATTACCTTTCTTCCATTTACCGTAGACATAGCGATGCTTAATACATCCCCCGGCAGAATATCAGAAAATCCAATGGCACTTTCTTCATCATAAATATCAATGATATCGTTGCTTTCTTCCTTAAAGCTCACCGTCTTATTCGTGTTGTCATAGGTATAAATATTCGCAACACTCTCGTTAAGCTTGGAAACGCTTTCTACGACTACCGTCTGATAATCTGTAATGATCGCCACATCATACCCGCTATTTCCGTCGTTGTCGATCAATCGGATTTGCCCATCAGCGTTGAGGAAATGGTTCCGGGTTGCTCCCCTCAAGCATTGACCATTGTAAATCACATCCCGAACCGGAGATAACCGCAGGGTTTTCAATTTTCCATTTTCGTTCCAATAAGTAATTTCTGTTAAGTCAGGGGAAACATCCTCCAGATCCGCAGCCGCAACGGTAATTTCCTCATTTCTCACCGGCTCTGCCACAAGCACTTTATCGGCAGAAGTTTTATTTCCTTGAACATATGCCTCCACATTCATACCCACAAAATCAGAAAAATCTTTATCAGTCTCATAAACATATCCCTGAATCATAATCTTTCCTTTATCCGTTTGCAGCTGTTCAGAAATCGAGGTTTTTTCTGTACTCTGAAGAACACCGCTGACCTTGTAGATTTTACGATATTCATAAAGGAGTGTATTGTCCGATGTACTGCCATAGGTAATTCCTTCATCGCTGAAACTTATGATCTCGACATACGCACAGTTAATCGCATTGTACAAAAGGGTAATGGCGTCATACTCCTGCATTCTCTCGCCGGGAGATGCCGCGATTCCGTCAGCGAGTCCCAGCCGGTTTGCGATTGTGGTATAACCATAGGGATATCCATGATATGCCTCGGCATGTGTGGTATATCCCAACATACGCACCAGCATCGTCATCGCCTCATCGTAATACAAAGGCTTGTATAAATCATCCTGCCCTTCATGAATCAGGCCAAAGCTCTCCGCCAATTCTATCGCCGTTTCATCATAAACCTCTGTATAGCCATAATCTCCCAAAATGTTACAGATGAAATTGATAAACGCGCTCTTGCTCATATTGCGGTAGACACCGTAATCCCCCTGCTGCCGTTCGTTGATAATATGCAGCTGATTGAGAACACGGAATCGTCTGCTAATCTCCAAATCAACCTCGGTCTCTGCATAGGAAACACAGAAGTTCGAGAGACAAAGGCTCATAGCAAGCAAGATGCCTATAATTCGTTTTATCATACGCTATACCCCCTCACATGCCTCGTAAATAATTTTTGCAGCTTCAGCTCTGGTCGCCGGTCCCATGGGGTCAAAGACATTTGCGTTCTTTCCATTAATGATGCCGGCCTCAAACAGGGCTATGACAGCTTCCTTTGCATAATCCGCAATCTCTGTTTCATCGGCAAAAGGTTGATATTCCTTGATTTTAGAAGGGGTTGCTCCATTTGCTTTTAAGGCACGCATCACCATAACTGCCATATCCTGCCGAGTAATGTTCATACCAACGCCAAATCTCCCGTCCTCCAAACCAATAACAACACCATTTTCTACTGCCGCACCAAGATAAGGCGCATACCAGCTGTCTGCTTCTGTATCGGGAAACTCTGTTGTATTGCCGAGCGCAAATCCACCGGCAAGTACAATCATTTTAGTAAATTCCTCACGAAAAACCGCTCTATCCGGTTCAAAATCACCGGTATCGGTTCCACTTAGAACCCCTTTATCTTTTAATACACGAACCGCTGCCGCTGCCCAGTGGTCACTCTTCAAATCCGCAAAAACAGAATCGCTTTCCGGTTTTACATCTGCTGTTCCGGAGCCTTGCGGAATGGAAACAGACCCGCTCTCAGTTCTATCTTTGTTTCCGGCAGTTCCACTGCTGCCACCTCCAAAGCCTCCGCTGCCGCCCTGATTGCCGCCGGAGTTGATGGCACCATTGCAGGCATCATCCAAAACAGCTGCAAGCTCTGTTGGTGTTTCCACCTTGTCGCTTGCAAGTCTTAATACGATCGTGCGATACGCCTCATACTTCTGCGCAGAAGATAACCCTTCCACTTTATTGATTTCCTCTGCACAAAAACCGGTCTCATCCCGGAATGCAGCCAAAGCATCACTTAGGGTAGAAGCATCAGCATGGTTTATCAATACGAGCCCGTATGCACTCTTAAAACCTGTTTCAAAAGCAAGGGTAGTCTCATATCTCTCTGCCATCAAGGAAATAACATCATCCAGCAAGTCATGATTCACTGCTTCGCCCCGATACACAGGCTTCAGGATTACGATGCCTGCTTTTTCTTCTCCATTATTAAAGGAAGCAAGTCCAAAGGATGCTTTTAACGCAGAGGCAAATCTGTTCGCCTCCATATCGGCGAGTCCGTCTTGATGCAAAAGACGCGCGGTATCTTTTTGAATTGCAACGCTCATTCCTATCAATGCGTCTCTGTCAACCCCAAGGCTAAACAGGGCACCCTTGTTTTCTTCCGCAACAATCACAGGCAGCAGCAAATCCTCCGCCGAATTCTCTTCAGAAATCTTGGCATCCTCTATCTTGAGCGCCTGAATGAACGCCGCAACATCGCCAGTGTCTGCATAAGTAAATGTTTGCTGGGTTTTCTCTCCATCGGCACTGTACACCTTAACCAGATAGGTGCCGGACCCGTCTACGCCATTCTTTTCGTCAGGAATCAAAAATGATATCGTTAGATCCTCGTTAGCATCCACACTTTGCTGACGCACAACCCGTGTAGCAAGATTGCGATGAAGTCCATCCTGCTGTTTTACTACCGAAATAGAAAACATGGTCTCCTTTTCTGTATTGTTCACCGTTTTCACGGTAATTCTGTTTCCGGATGCTGAAACATCTGTAATCATAACCGCCTGTGCATATGCCGCACCTTGCAACAGCGCTAAAGCAGTGAGTACAGCCACACCCGTTTGTTTGAATCTCTTCATGCAACCCCCTCCTAAGATTATCCAGCTTTTTTAAAAATATAAAATTATTTAGAAACATTTTTCAAAATTTACTCTTTTTTCCTATCCAAAATGAAACAATTCAAAAACAAAACAATTGCTTTAAGATATTGCAATTTTTCGTATAAATATCTTGAATTAAAATTATCAATTGATTAACTTTCTATAATTTTCCACAATACTCCTCTTGTAATTGCCATCTTAATTGTATCACTTACCAAAAGATATTTCCATAAGTATATTTAGGAAAAATATTAAAATATTTATTTTTTATTTGCAAAATGCTTGCAGCGTAAACCATAATATGCTATAGTAAACCTATGAGTAGATTAAAAGCATTTCGGGAAACCGAAGAAGTCAAAAGAAAAGAATTTAATAAGACAGCCTGGTATTTCAAGCGTTCTTACAACTGCGGAGATTCCACCGTTCCACCCCATTATGCCGAAACTATTGAGTTTAATATTTACAATAGGCATGTGGGGGAAGTACATATCAGCGGACACTCCTATACCCTGAACGCCTATCAGGTTTATTTGATTGCGCCTAACGCGGTTCACGCAATGACCTACAAGAAGAACGACGGTATGTCTGCTGCTCTTAAAATTGATCCGGTAAAATTAAAACCTATTCTTGATTTAAACGCTCTTCTCGCCTGTTACGATATGACCTACGAGGATTTGCCTGTTTATGTCGATTTACTTGGTGCTGAAAGCACACTGATGGATGAGCTTTTGGATTTATTTGAGAATTCTGATAAGATTACCGATGCCCTCGTTGGAATCACTCGCTTTTTCGAGTTATTTATTTCTCATGCAGATACTTCTCAAAATAAAGTCAACACCATTTCCCAAGACGATGAGCTGCGTGCTATTCTTTCCTGGACAGAGGAACGCTATAGAAGAAAGATTTCTTTAGAAGAGGTTGCCGCCGCCTTTGGTTATAACAAGTACTATTTTTGCAACAAATTCAAGAATTCCACCGGTGTTACCTACATTACTTATTTGAACGATATTCGCATCAACCATGCCAAAGATTTATTAAGAGCAGGAGTTCCCATCAACCAGGTTTGTTATGAATGCGGATTTGAAGACACCTCGTATTTTATTCAGGTTTTTAAGAAATTCACTGATACTACCCCCAAAAAATATTTTGAATACCATGTAAATCAAAAATAATTCTCCAATTACATGAACGGCGGTGAACTTCTTGAAATATTTAGCAACAATCCCAAAAATGAAAATCAGCATGGCTCCTGCAAATGCCGCGCATTTAGCAGTCGCATTATCGTCATCACAAGATACAGAAAAGAAACCTCGCCTGAAATTCGCATAACATTATGGGCTTAAGAACGACGTCCTCAATGAAGTAAAAATAACGGCCTCTGTTTCGCCAACCATAAACTATATTGCTAAAGCTTCCTCCGCAAAACCGCAAAAAGATAAACATATATTATATCTCTGAAATGCCGGTATATTCCCGGATGGAACATAGGGAAAGAGGTGTGCACAGCATGCCTCTTTTTCTGTGTCTAAAAATCATTTTACGGAGGTATCAAGATGAACAAGGAAAAACAAATCTGCTCCGAATGCGGAGCGGGACTGAGAGAGGACGAGGTTATGAACTTTGACGGGCGCGTATTGTGCCAAGACTGCTATGACGACGCAACCACGGTGTGTGAAGACTG